>DASRCZ010000292.1:0-3205 GCA_035652855.1 Candidatus Acidiferrum sp. | reverse complement strand
GAGTTGGCACCCGACGAGATTCATACTCCCGGCATTTTCGTAAACGCGATATTTCAGGGTCCGCATTACGAAAAGCGCATCGAACGCCGCACGGTCCGCAAAATATGAATCCAATAGCAACTGTGACCTTTCGACCGTGAGTTTCATATGCTGACCGACGAACAAGAACAGGAAACCGCGGCACAGACTGAAGTCTGTGCCTTGCGGGGCGAGCTTTACAACGAGAGCCTTCCATGCTGACCGAAGAACAAAAACGCGAACGCATCGTCCGCCGCATTGCCCGCGAATTGCGCGACGGTTATTACGTCAATCTAGGCATTGGCATTCCCACGCTCGTGGCAAACTACGTTCCCAAGGGAATCGACGTCATCCTGCAATCCGAGAACGGCATGCTCGGCGTCGGTCCCTACCCGCTCGACTCGGAGGTCGATCCCGATCTGATCAACGCCGGAAAGGAAACCATCAGCGAAATTCCCGGCTGCTGCTATTTTTCCTCCGCGGATTCCTTCGCCATGATCCGCGGCGGCCACATAGACCTCACGGTTCTCGGCGCGCTGCAGGTGGATGAAAAGGGCACGCTCGCCAACTGGGCCGTTCCCGGAAAGATGCTGAAAGGTATGGGCGGAGCGATGGACCTGGTCGCGGGAGCAAAGCGGGTTTTCGTCGCGATGGAGCACGGAACCAAGGACGGCAAACCCAAAATTCTGAAGAAATGCACTCTCCCGCTAACGGGTGTGGAAGTCGTGGACCACATCGTCACGGAACTCGCGGTCATCGACGTGACTCCACAGGGACTTCTTCTGCGTGAGCTGGCGCCGGACACGAGGCTCGAGCAAGTCCAGTCGCTGACGGAGCCGAAGCTTCTGCTTCCGCCCGGCGGTCCTCAACCTATGCCGGTTTAGGCGTGTATGAAGAGGCCGGGGAAAAAGCGGGAACGGCCGAAGTTGCCGCCGGTCTCCGAAGAGATGAAGCAGTGGTCGGCGTTGCTGCGGCAGGAGCTCAGCACGTGGCCGCATGTGACCTCCCGGCCGATGTTCGGTCTTCTCGGTTTTTATCGCGGCAACGCGATTTTTGCGGCGCTGCCCGTGACCCGGGGTCTGAATTCGCCCAACGGCCTGATCTTTAAGTTCCATCGAATATCGCAGCGATTGCTCCGCCGAGCGAAGAGCGATCCACGGGTGGAGGTCAGCAGAAAAGCGGCCGGCACCGGTTGGTATTCCTTCGAACTGCAAACCGAAGACGACTTGCGCGATGCGTTATGGTGGGTGAATCAGGCGTACGAGACGGCCAAGCTTTGAATTTGCAGCATCCGTGTGCGATGGGAGAACACGCAAGGCGTTGGTGGAATCTCCGCGCCGAAAAGCGATCGGCTTGCACTCAGCCAGAAGGAGTCACACAATACGGCACCTATGGACCCTCATTCCATTATAGTCATCAGCTTGCACTCTCCCAAGGAGAAGCTCTGGGGAGAATTGCTCGCCATTAATCCCGCCGGCGTCACGCTTCGCGGCATCGACCTCAATTCCTTCGACCACTTCGTGAACCAGATCAACGATCCCGATGGCGACCAGATTGGACTGCCGACCCTGTTTTTCCCCATGAACCGTGTCGAGCGCATCGCTCTCGACGAGCCATCCGGTTCGATTCCTTCCCTTTCCGAGGTGTTCGCCCGCAAAGTGGGGCGTTCGCTTGCGGACTATCTTGCACGCTTCGCCTGACAAAGCGTGCCCGCTGCGTTATTCTTTTTCCAATGAAAGGCCGCATCTGGACCGTTCCCAATCAGATCACGCTGCTCCGCCTCGGCTTTCTGCCGTTTTTTCTCATTCTCATTTCCTATGAGGAGTACCGCTGGGCGCTGCTGATTCTGGTCGTCGCGGCCCTCACAGACGGCGTGGACGGGCTGCTGGCGCGCAAGCTTCACCAGCGCTCCGCGCTAGGGGCGTACCTCGATCCCATCGCGGACAAACTTCTGCTCTCGTCGTCGTTCGTGATTCTTGCGATGGCGAAAAAGATCGCGTGGTGGCTAACGATTCTGATTCTCAGCCGCGATCTGCTGATCCTCGTGGTGGCGGCCGTAATTATCCTGATTTCAGGTTACCGGCCATTCCCTCCGAGTCTGCTCGGAAAAATGACCACCTTCTTCCAGATTCTTCTGGTGTTCGCAGCCGTGCTGGCTTCGGCTTATCCGAATTCCGTTCTTGCGGAAGCCAATCACGGACTCGTGTATCTGGTTGCGGCGCTGACCACGCTTTCAGGATTTCACTACTCGTTCGCGATTGCCCGGCGGCTCAGCGCGTGAGCTAGCCGCGCGCCGAAACATCACCGCGGAATCGGGTCGCGGTAGTGGAGAAACATCAGCACAAAGCTTGCGATAACCACGAGCCCTGCGAGCCAGCCGAGAAGCTGCGCGACGTGTTTTTCGCCCGGCGTCATGGGCTGACGGTCGGCGGAAATCTTGCCGAGGACAAAGCCCGCCGCCAGCCCACCCAAGTGCGCGGAGTTGTCGATTCCGCTCATCACAAAGCCGAGCACGAACAGAAATACGATCCAACTGACAAGGCGCGAGCGCAATTCGCGCATGTAGGATCCGCCGCGCTTTGTGGTGACCGCGAGAAGCAGGCCCACAAGGCCGAGAATCGCTCCGCTCGCTCCGATGGAAAAGTGCCCGAGGAAGGAACTGACGAGATAACCGAAGACGCCGGTTACGACGTAAAAGAAGAGATATTTTCCAGAGCCATAGAGCTCTTCGAGCGGCGGACCGAAATCCATGAGGACCATCAGATTGAATCCAATGTGGATCAGGCCTCCGTGGAGAAACACCGCGGTAACCAAACGCCACCATTGGTGCAGTTCGAGCATCACCGGCAGCGGCACGCTGGCGCCCAGACGGTAAAGCGCATCGCTGCTCATGCTCCAGAGAATGCGCAGGCCGCCGGCTTGTCCATTGGCAGCCATGGCCATGAACTCGATGCCGAACATGATGAGATTGGCGACGAGCAGGATGGTGGTGACGGGGGCCTGGCCGCCAAAAAGGCCGGCAAGCCCTTTGCTGACGGCGGCGAGCGAAAAGCGCAGGCTGGTGCCGCACTCGTGGCAGCGGGTTGCGTTGATGCCGACGAGGGCGCCGCAGGACGGGCACAATTTGGGGCGGGGCTGCTGCTGGCCGCCTCCGAAGAAACCGCGCATCGAATTTTTCCAGCGCTCC
>DASRCZ010000291.1:0-10938 GCA_035652855.1 Candidatus Acidiferrum sp. | reverse complement strand
GATGTCATAGCTCTCGCGCCTCGCAAGAACCTGCGCCAGCGTGCTCTTGCCGGAGCCGTTCGGTCCCATGATGGAATGCACTTCGCCCGCGTTCACCGTCAGATTGATGCCCTTCAAGATCTCGTGCTGGCCGACCTTGGCGCGCAGGTTCCTGATTTCGAGAAGACTCATCCATTTCCTCTTTGTCTGATTTAGCCGACGCTTCCTTCGAGGCTGACGCTCAAAAGCTTCTGCGCCTCGACCGCAAACTCCATCGGCAATTCGCGAAAAACCCGCTTGCAGAAGCCGTTCACGATCATGGAGACCGCGTCCTCCGTTTTGAGGCCGCGCTGGCGCAGATAAAAAAGCTGATCGTCGCCGATTTTCGAGGTCGAGGCTTCATGTTCCATGCGCGCCGTCGAATTTTTCACTTCAATGTACGGGAACGTGTGCGCGCCGCAGAGATCGCCGATAAGCAGCGAGTCGCACTGCGTGTAATTTCGCGCTCCCGTCGCGCCTTGCAGGATCTTCACCTGGCCGCGATAGGTATTCTGGCCGTGGCCCGCGGAAATACCCTTCGAAACGATGGTGCTCCTGGTGTCTTTGCCGATGTGGATCATCTTCGTGCCGGTGTCCGCTTGCTGATAGTTATTGGTCAACGCCACGGAATAAAACTCGCCTACCGAGCCTTCGCCTTGCAGAATGCAGCTGGGATATTTCCAGGTAATGGCGGAGCCGGTTTCGACTTGCGTCCACGAGATCTTCGAGTTCACGCCGGCGGCTTTGCCGCGCTTGGTGACGAAATTGTAGATTCCGCCCTGGCCATTTTTGTCGCCGGGATACCAGTTCTGCACGGTCGAGTATTTGATCTGTGCGTTGTCGAGCGCGATAAGCTCGACGACCGCGGCATGGAGCTGGTTCTTGTCGCGAATGGGCGCGGTGCAGCCCTCGAGATAGCTGACGTAGGCGCCTTCATCGGCCACGATCAAAGTGCGCTCGAACTGGCCGGTTTCCGCCGCGTTGATGCGGAAGTACGTGGAAAGCTCCATCGGGCAGCGCACGCCCTTGGGCACGTAAACGAAAGAGCCGTCACTGAAGACCGCGGCGTTCAGAGCCGCGAAGAAATTGTCGGTGTGGGGCACGACGGTGCCGAGATACTTGCGAACGAGGTCCGGGTGATTTTGCACGGCTTCCGAAAATGAACAGAAGATGATCCCCAGTTCGGCAAGCTTGTCTTTGAACGTGGTGGCCACGGACACGCTGTCGAAAACGGCGTCCACGGCCACGCCGGCGAGCCGCTTCTGTTCCTGCAATGGAATACCGAGCTTTTCATACGTGCGCAGAATCTCTGGGTCCAGTTCGTCGAGGCTCTTGAGCGCCGGCTTCTTCCGCGGCGCGGAGTAATAAACGATGCTCTGATAATCGATCGGCGGATACTTCACGTTCGCCCACTTCGGCTCGGCCTGGGCCTTCTCAAGCGTGGTCCAATGGCGAAACGCCTTGAGGCGCCATTCGAGCATGAATTCGGGCTCATGCTTCTTCGCCGAGATCAGCCGAATCACTTCTTCGTCGAGGCCGGGGCGGACACGCTCTTCCTCGATATCGGTGACGAAGCCCCATTTGTATTCGCGCTCGGCAAGATCGCGAATGACTTGGTTATCCGTACTCACTGAATCCTCCTCGAGCCGTTGGCGAGCACGGGCACGGCGCGCCCCCCTGCGTCCTTAATGGTCAGCAGTTCCAGCGGCTGCATCAGGTCGGCCAAGGTAAGCTGGCGCAGCACGCCGCGAATGGCATCGTTGATCACCCGCTGGTTGTTCTTAATGGTGCAATGCGCTTCAAAATCGCAGGAACCCGCCGCGCCCGAGCTGCAAACCGTCAGAGCCACCGGCCCCTCGAGAATGGCGATGACGTTCTCGATGGATATTTCGGCGGGACCTTTGGCCAGCGCGTAGCCGCCCTTCGTGCCTCGGTGCGATACCAGCAGGCCTCCGCGCAGTAGCACCTGCAGGAGGCGACTGACCGTCGGCAAAGGCAGCCCCGATTCGAGCGACAAATCCCGCGCCGTACGCAAGTCCATACCGTGGTCTCGCGCAATGCACGTGAGTAAGACCAGTCCGTAATCCGTTAATTTGTCAATCCTTACCATCCCGAACCGCTCGGACTGCGCTCCAAAGGGAGCGCGTTGAAATAAGACTGTTTTAGTCTGATATTAGTTTACACACGGACGCCCTGCCTGCCAAGCGCTTTATCTAGGAGGCAGGCGCTGCTCGTCCAGAGCCGGCGTCGCAATCGCGAGCCACCAACTTCGATCCGTCTTCCAGGCCGGCAAGCGTTGTTCGCCAAGCCCTCAGCAGCTCGGCTACCGTCCAGGCCTGGGCGACGCAGCCCCGTGGCGTGAACGGCGCGTCCCCATCGAACACTTCACCGAGCGTTCCCAAGCCTTTCGCGCGAATTTGGTTGCCGAGAGGCTCGAGAAACGACGCTGCGGCGCGAGCGTCTCGATAAACCCGCAGGTGCGCGAGCGCAAACGGCCCGAGAAGCCAGCCCCACGCGGTTCCTTGGTGATACGCAGCATCGCGTTCGTGAGGTCCCCCGGCATAATGCCCAGCGTAACCCGGCTCTCCCGGCGCGAGGCTTCGGAGGCCGAAACTGGTGAGCAATCGACGCGCGCAAACATCCACGATGGCGCGCTGCTGCTCGCTCGAAAGCGGGCTGTGTGCCAGAGACACAGCAAAAATCGGATTGGGCCGCAGCGCCGCATCGCAGCCGATCCCCGGAGCGTCAATGACGTCGTAGCAATAGCCCGCGCCGTCGTTCCAAAACTTTCCGAAGTTACGCAGCGCCTTGCCTGCGGCTTCTTGATAGCTATCCGGCGCCACGCCGAGAGCAACGGAAAAATCGGCCATGGCCAGAAGGGCGTTGTACCAAAGTGCGTTGACTTCGACCGGCTTGCCAATTCGGGGCGTCACCACCCAGTCGCCGATTTTGGCGTCCATCCAGGTGAGCTGCACTCCCGCTTCTCCGGCGTGCAGCAAGCCATCCCGGCGATCAACGCGGATGTTGTGTCGTGTGCCGTCAGTGTATGCGCGAATGATTTCCGCAAACACAGGATAAAGAAACCGCAGCGTTTCCAAGTCTCTGGCCGCTTCAAAGTACTGGCGCGCGGCCTCGATGAACCACAGGGCCGCGTCAGCAGTGTTGTACTCGGGAATCCCACCCGCATCGGGAAAATTGTTGGGCAGCATCCCGCGATCAATACAGCAGGCGAAGGCGCGCAGGATTTTTGCCGCTACCTCGGCGCGGCCCGTGACCAGCGTCAGGCCGGGCAGAGCGATCATGGTGTCGCGTCCCCAATCGCCGAACCAGTGATATCCGGCGATGATCGAGCGGCCGTCCGGTTCTTGCGGCAAGCTTCGTTTCACGATGAATTGGTCCGCGGCAAGAACCAACTGGCGAATCCACGGCGGCGCGGTTTCCGCGGCCATCGGATCGTGGGCAGCCCAGGCGCGCAGCAATGCTTTGTCCTGCTCACGTCTCTCGCGCAGTGCTTTCTCTCCATCTAATTCCGGTGTTTCTTCGCAGGTGAGGGCGAAAGTTAGGGTCTGACCAGATGGCAACTCGCGGCTGAAGGTCGCTGCAAATAAACAATCTTCGGATGCGTCCAGGCCGCGCTCCGCCTCGAGCGGAAAATAGAAGTCCCTGTACCACTCGTGCCGCCAAGCCACTCCAGCGCCTGGCGCGAGCAAATAAAATGGGACCGCTCCTTCAAAGGCGACTATCTTCAAACCATTGGGCGCGGGATCGATGGACATCTTCCAATTTCCAGCATGTGTCGCGCCGTGAAAATCGCGATAATTCACGAACGCTTTGCACGCAAACCGAATGGGCCCGCCGCCACGCAAAGTCGTGTACTGCACATAGGTCGTATTTTCGTTTTGTCGCATCCAGATGCGCTTTTCCAATAGCCCGTCGGCAAACGCGAACCGCCAGACAGGGACGCTTCCTTCCAGGCCAAAGCTCTCGATGTTTGCGAAACCCTTGGGCGCGACAGCGCCGCTCGACCACCGATTCGTCGAGAGCGGATACTCGGCGCCATCATAGATGACCGATTCTTCCAGCTTGGCAATCAATAGCGTGCGGCCCAGCGGCGGACGGAGCGCGGCAACCAGAAGCCCGTGATAGCGGCGCGTCAGATTGCCGCTAATCGTGCCGGAAGCGTATCCGCCAATGCCATTCGTGACCAGCCATTCACGATCTTCCGCTTGCTCCAGAACACCGCAGACTTCGCGTCCAAACTCAATTTTTGATTCAATGTGGGCCGGCAGCATGGCTATAGGAGCTGACTGAGTGTAGCTCTGTGCCGCTCTTTGGAGAAAATGCCAAACGCCGGTAATGCCTAAAGCGCAAGCGACGAGCGGCGCGAGCGCCTTTGCGAAACGCGTGGCCGAACCCGAGAAGTACGCGCGGAAAGCAGGTTACGTGCCGTCGAAGGACAAACCGGCGGACCTTGCCGAGGCAGAAGCGTGGCTCCTGCGCGTTGCCACAGGCTTCTACCGCATACCACGCCGGAGGCCCGGGCCCGCTATGCCTTACGCGCCGTACCACTCACTCCCGTTGGACGCCGCTTTGCCCCGGCGGTTAGAATGAAACTGGAGCGGTACTTCGAAGCAGGTGCGGACGCGAAAGCCGTTTGAACCGTAACGAATCTCTGGGGTGCTGCGGATAGCCGGTCTGTGTGCACGGCCTGTCCCCCTGGCGGGTTCGCCGAATTTCGTTTCTCGGCCCGACTCGCGAGTGGGGCAGGAAAGCCTAATGGCTGGCTCGTGGCGCCCACCTCATTCAGAGGTTCACGGCCTAGCTTCCCACGGCTGAGCGGTCCGCTCCTTTTTTCTGTAAGCTGCTTCCTGTCACTACGCCATGCGCGTCCTTTTCATCGGAGATATCGTCGGCTCGCCCGGACGTCAAATCGTCCAGGACCGGCTTGCCGACATCGTGGCGCTGCGCCAGATTGATCTGGTCATCGCCAACGGCGAAAACTCCGCCTCCGGCTTCGGCATCACCCCCAAGCTCGCTCAAGAGCTGCTTAAGACCGGTATCGCCGTCCTGACCGGAGGCAACCATAGCTGGGACCGCAAGGAGATAGTCGAGTTCATGCCGCACGAGCCTCGCCTCCTGCGCCCGGCCAATTTTCCGGACGGCAACCCCGGCAGCGGCCTGTACGTCGGTACGGCGGACGGCGGTCTCCGCTACGCAGTCCTCAATCTTCAAGGCCGCGTCTTCCTGCCCGCGATCGATGATCCCTTTCGCAAAGCTGACGAACTGCTCGCTACCCTGCCGCCCGATGTCGCTTTCGTCCTTGTGGATATGCATGCCGAAACCACCAGCGAGAAAATCGCCATGGGCTGGTACCTCGATGGCCGCGTAACCGCCGTCGTCGGCACGCATACCCACGTCGCCACCGCCGATGAGCGCGTCCTCCCGCAGGGCACGGCCTACATCACCGACGTCGGCATGACCGGTCCTCACGGCGGCGTCATTGGCATGGACCGCGACGCCATCATCAAGCGCTTCCTCGACGGGCTGCCCGCGCGCTTCGAGGTCGCTCAAGGCGATGTTCAAATGAACTCCGTGCTCATCGAAACCGATGACGGCAGCCCTTGCAACGCCGCCGGCCGCCTGCGTGCCCGCTCTATTGAACGCCTGCGATTCCGCCTGGATTGATGAGCGAAAGGCGCCTTCATCTGGAAACACCGGTCGCACAGCCGGGCAACCGCTCCGCGCTCGTAGTAATCTGAGGCTTCATGCCGAGCTTCACCGCCCTCGTCCGCAGGCTCGCCGCCTTGTGCATCGCGGCACTCGCCGCTTCTGCGCTTTACGCGCAGGAAGGCGATCTCACCGCGAAGCGCCGCATGTTTCCCGAAGTCGGCGCCGGGCTCCGCGCGATTCACCGCGGCGTGGACGGCCGCTACTATGTGCTGCAGTCGCCTGTGCCGGGCCTCGTTGTCTATTCCCCGGACGAAAAACCCGTTCTCCAGATTGGCGCAGGGCTGGCCGCAAACCCGGCCACGAAAGCGCGCCCGTTCAACATTGTTTTTGGCGAAGATTGCGACGTCGATCCCTCCGGCCGGATCTACATCGCTGACCGCGGCGCCAACGCCGTCCTGGTCTTTTCTCCTGAGGGCACCTTGCTCCAGACCATACATGTGAACGCGCCGGTATCTGTTGCGGCTCTGCCGGACGGCGAAGTCGCCGTCGCCACGCTTACCCAGCCGCACCTCGTCATCGTCTACGACAAGAACGGCCGCGAAGCCCGCGAATTCGGCAATCCCGAGGATCTCTCCGACCGCCCCGACCTGAACCGGTTCCTCAACATCGGACGCATCAAATCGGATTCGGCCGGCCGTCTCTATTACGCATTCGAGTATTTCCCGGAGCCGACCGTCCGCCCTTTCGACCGATTCGGCTACACCGCCGGGCAGGACATCCAGTACACCAATCCCGACGCGTTCCCGGAGGCCCGCGCCGTGCGCAAGGAGATTGAGAGGCAGGAAAGGCGCAACAGCGTTCCCACATTCAAGCGCGTTCTGACAGCTGTTGGCGTCGATCCCGATACGGGCGAAGTCTGGATGGGCCTTCACCAGTTTCTCTTGCACTTCGACAAGGAAGGCAGCCGGCGCGCGACCTACAGTCTCTACACGCCCACCAACGCGCGCCTCGAAGCGAACACCATTTTGATCGAGAAAGATAAGCTCATCATCGGCAGCGACCCGCTCGGCGTGTACGAATTCGCGAGGCCGGCACTCAGCAGCGGCTTTGGAGACGTCCCGTAGGCGGATGGCGGATTTTCTCCTCTCGGCGCAAGTTGAGGTCGTCGCGGGCGCCTTTCCCGTATGCTCCTTCTCGCTCGGCCCTCGCGTTTTCGCAATTCTTTTCCACAGCAACTCTTGACAGCCATGCCGGCCTGTACCGTGAATTCCCGATAAACGCGTATTTTCGTTCGCGTTTTTGCCCCAAATTCGCGCCTTTCGCTCCTTCCCGTCCTCCTTTGCACTATTTTTGTGCTTGTGGAAAAGTTGTGCATCGTGTGTGAACACTCGCGGATGCCTTCGCACATTTTTCGCTTGCCCGCCGCGGACCAATCGGAGAGAATCCCGCGCTGTCTCACAGCGGCGGCACGAGGGCCGAACGATTTCCTAAACGGCCGCGCGCGGAGCGACAGGGGCTAACTAGGCGTTCCGGCGCGGGCGTGACTCCCGAAGCCTGAAGGAAAATTACAAAAACCTGCTATCCACAGGTTTTGCACATCTGTGGAAATAGCTGAGGTCTGCTGTTCCTTGGCGATGACAACTGCGACTCAACCAGGCCGTGAAGCTCTGAACTCGTGGGATAAGTTCCTGGAGCACGTCAAGTCCAGGGTCAGCATCAACACCTTCGCCACTTGGTTTCAGCCCACGCGACTCAACAGGGCTGAGGGCGATACGCTATACATCCTGGTTCCCAGCGCCGTCTTTCGCCAGGTGCTCACCCGCACCTACGGCGATATCGTCAAGGCTGTTTTCATCGAGCTCGGCACTCCCAACCGCAAGGTGCAATACGTCTGCGCCGAGGAAGATCCGGTCCAGGCGGCGCCACCAGCCCTGCCTGCGGGCAAACAGACCAAGCTCGATTTCGATAGCAGCGACCACCAGCTAAACGCCCGCTACACCTTCGACACTTTCGTCGTGGGCAAATCCAACGAATTTGCGCACGCCGCTTCCCGCGCCGTGGCCGAGCAGCCTTCCAAGGCCTACAACCCGCTCTTCCTCTACGGCGGCGTGGGCATGGGCAAGACTCACCTGATGCACGCCATCGGTCACATGATCAAGAAGCGCAATCCCGCCATGCGCCTCAGCTACGTCAGCGCGGAAAAGTTCACCATTGAGGTTATCAACTCGCTGCGCTTCGATCGCATGATCAGCTTCCGGGACCGTTTCCACACTGTGGATGTGCTCCTCGTGGACGACATCCAATTCATTTCCGGCAAGGAGCGCACTCAGGAAGAGTTCTTTCATACCTTCAACGCGCTTTACGAGCAGCAGAAGCAGATTGTCATCTCCTCCGACTGCTTGCCCAAGGACATCAACTCCATCGAGGAGCGCCTGCGCTCGCGCTTTGAATGGGGCTTGATCGCGGATATTCAGCCGCCTGACCTCGAAACCAAGATCGCCATCTTGCAGAAAAAGGCGGAGAACGACCGCTTCCATTTGCCCGACGACGTCGCGGAATATATCGCGCGCGCGATCAAGTCCAATGTCCGCGAGCTCGAAGGCGCCCTCACCCGCCTGATGGCTTACGCCTCGCTCACGGGCGCCGCCGTTTCTCTTGCCACCGCGCAACAAGTGCTCCGCAACATCATCGCCACCCAGGAAAAGCGCGTCACCATCGACCTGATCCAAAAACGCGTCAGCGAACACTTCAATCTGCGCGAGCAGGACCTTAAGGTCCGCAGCAACACGCGCGCCATCGCCTTCCCGCGCCAGGTGGCCATGTACATCGTCAAGCAGCTCACCACCGCTTCCCTGCCGGAGATTGGCCGGCAATTCGGCGGCAAGCACCATACCACCGTGCTGCATTCCGTCAACAAGATCGAGGAAATGCGCCGCTCCGACAAGGAACTCAACCGCACGATCAGCCGCTTAATGGACGCGCTGCAATAGACTCGACCGCGATCTCCAGCGCTCTGTAGCAGCCGGTCTTCTTTTCTTGCATCGGCCATTTCTCGAATCCTCCGTGCAGCAGCTCGACTTGAATCGATCCTGTCATCGCTATGGCGCCGGCGCCGCCTGCTGCAAATGCTGTGAATTTCTATTGGGATTTCTGCGGATGCCGTGTGGAAGCTTCCAGGCAAAGAAACGCCGATGCAGCTTCCGCCTCGAATTTTCCGCGTTTCCCACACCCCGTCCTCACGCACACCTTTGCCGCTTCTCCGCCTGCAAGGCCCCCGCCACAGCCTTTCCACAGATTCACAGCGCTCACAACAGCAACAAGGCGTTATTCTTCTTCTTTCAAGTCCAAAAACGTTCTTACCGTAAATTGTTCTTTGTTGCCGTGCGCTGTGAATAAAAAATGGCTCCCCCAACGCGGCGGCCCGCGCTACGAGCACCCCCGGAAATCTGCATTTCCACAGCCCTTCCCCGGCCTTCAGGCTTTATACTTTTCGCGAAAGCGAGTAGAGTACGGCCTGCCTGTCTCCAGGCAGCGGTTGAACTCATGGCGAGGACTCATGACCGCACCAGGAACCGCACGCGAGGAACATCAAGCGATGGAATTCAGCGTCAGCAAATCAGCGCTGTTGAATGAGCTCAACACAACGCAGGGCGTCGTCGAGCGCAAAACCACCATCCCTATCCTCTCGAACCTGCTTGTCGAAGCGAAAGGCAGCCGCCTGACCATCACGGCGACCGATCTCGAGCTGAGTGTTCGCACTTCCTGCGAGGCCAAGGTCAAAAAAGAAGGCGCTGGCACGATTCCCGCGAAAAAGCTTATCGAGCTTGTCCGCCTTCTTCCCGAAGGCGAAATCAAGGTACGCCTTCTCGAAAATCATTGGGTCGAAATCGTCAGCGACAAAAAGAAATACAGGCTCGTCGGAATGGCCAAGGAAAATTTTCCCGCGCTGCCGGCCATGCCACACGTGCTGGTAAAACTTTCCGCGGCGGTGCTCGAAAGCCTCATCGCGAAAACCAAATTCGCCATCTCCATGGAGGAATCGCGTTACACGCTGAACGGCGGCCTGCTGATCATGAAGCCCGATACGCTCGCCATGGTTGCCACGGACGGCCACCGCCTCGCGCTTGCCGAAACCGACCAGAAACTCTCCGGCCTGAACGGCGAAGTGAAAGTCCTCATCCCCAAAAAGGCCATGGACGAAGTCGAAAAGCTGGCGAGCGTCGCCGGTTCCGAAGCGCAAATCGAGTTCGCCAAGGACGAAAGCCATCTGTTTTTCCAGCTTGGCCATCGCCTGCTCATTTCGCGCATCCTTACCGGCCAATTCCCGAACTACGAAGCCGTCCTCCCTCGCGAAAACAACAAGCAAATCGTCATCGATCGCGCCGAGCTAAGCGATGCCGTCCGCCGTGTGGCGCAGCTCGCCGATCAGCGCTCCCATGCCGTGAAATTCGCCGTTTCGAACGAAGGTGTCGAGATTTCCGCTTCCAGCCCCGAATATGGCGAAGCCAAGGAAAATCTCGAAAAGGAATACAAAGGCGATCCCATTGCCATCGGCTTCAACTCCAGCTACATGCTGGATTTTCTCTCCGCCGCGGCCGACGGCCCTGTTAGCATCGAACTGAAGGACGAGCAATCCGCCGGCCAGATGCGCCCGCTTGCCGACGAATCTTATCGCTATCGCTATATCATCATGCCCATGCGCATCTGAACGCACAATCTCGCAACTGGAAATCAAGACTGCGGCTTCACAGTGGGAAACACCAGGCACATTTCCCGAAAGATAATCAGCACCCTGGACTGAACAAAAAGCTCCCGCTGGTGGCGCGCCAGGTACGATGCAGTTTCATGCCATCTTTCCAGCCTTATCGGGAATGCGTTAAGCCCGGCTTGGCCAAGCGGGCCCGAGATAGGCAAGCCCTTTAGGATTATAGATTTACGGCGGTTTTAGCCTTCTTTTCACCTTGAGAAAAACACCCGAATCCGCTATACTATTTTCGCTGTAATTGCAGCAGGTTTCCTCTATTTCGGCCCGGCTTGGCTTCGGCCAGCCACGTCGTCCAGGTGGTTGCTCATGCTGTAATGCTCTGCGCCAGGAGCTTTTGAGCCTCTGCTTGGAAGCTGAACCGGCAGGATTTAGTCCTGCAAAAAGTCTTCGCCGCGCCCCGCTGTGCGGGGCGGGATGGAGCAGGGAAACCCTACGAGTTCCGGCGGAACGCCCAGCGTGCCGGGATCACAGGGTAAAGGCGTCGG
>DASRCZ010000290.1:0-4118 GCA_035652855.1 Candidatus Acidiferrum sp. | reverse complement strand
TGATCGGCCACCCGGAGCACCAGGCCGCGCGAGGTGACGATGCGATTGGCTTCCGAAACATTTTTTCCAACGAGATTCGGCATCGTGACTTCGCGACCGTGAATGGCGATACGCATCGCGGTGATCGCGGAGAGAAATGCTGCGGAGGCTAGAATGAAAATCAGCAGCACCATCCGCGAAAGCCATTCCATACGCTCGCGGAGCGTCGTGCCGGTCGCCGGGGATTCTTCGGCTATCTTTGACAGATGGTCTTCGGTTTCCAAGGCAAAAACAGTTTACAGGCTCGGTCGCTCCGGCGCGGCGGGAAAAAGCGCTCGCGCTTGCAAGAGAGCCAACAGGCATGTGATCCAGTGGCACAGAGTTCGCGACTCTGGCATGGCCGGCTGCAAACCTTGGGCTGAAACGCGCGATTCTGATCGGACGCCAGCCCTGCGATTAGCCATTGCAGCCCGGATGCTAAACTAGCGCGCTTCGAGCGGCGGCGGCGGATAATCCGGCAGTTTGTCCTTGCTGGTATCCGCACGCTTCACTTCGAGTTCATCGAAGAGCAGCGAGGGAGCAATGACCGTGACGGGAACCGCGCCGGTGCGATTGTTCACCAGCGGATCGTTGCCAACGGCGATCAGATCGCTGCGCAGTGCACGAATATCCAATTCGCTGAAGACAGCGCCGCGCACAAGCTGTTCGTGGCCGTCCTTGTAGACGCGATAGAGCAGCCGCGGCGTGTTCCCTGGACCGAGCGTCTCCACGCGATAGCCGTAAGGGAGTCCCTGATCCGAAATCATCTGGATCATCCTCTGCTTCAAATCCTCGGGCGATTGCTGCTCCGTGCTCTTGACTATGAGCACGCCGAGGCTGGGAACGGCTTGGGAGCCAGGCGCGGCGCGCCCGTGGCCGTTGGACTCGGCGAAGTCGCGAATCGGCTGGCGTCCGACGAGATAGTTGACGAGCACGCCTTTGTCCACAGCGACGACTGGCTGCGCTTTCACGCCTTCGCTATCCTGCGTATAGCTGCCGACGAGACTCTTGCCCTGAAATTCCTTCACTGTCGGATCGTCCACGATCGAGAGAAAAGCCGGGAGCACGCGCGTTTTGTAGCTCGTCGCGAACGCGCCGACGGTGCGGTTGGGGCGGCCCAATGGCGGCTTGCGGCCCAACAGATTCGAGCCGATGAGCGAGGTAACCACGTCGTTCGCAGCGTCCGGCGCGAAAAGAACCGGACCGCGATATTCCTCTTCGACGATAGGGGCTTTGCGCAGCGCCTCGAGTGTGTCCAGCGTTTGCCTCGTGTCCTTCAGGAGCGCGTCACGGCTGGGTAGTTCCTCCAGCCGGCCAGTCATCCAGGCTGGGCTGCGAGAAAGGCGCATGCCATCCTCGGCCTGCGCTGATGCGCTCACTTGAACGAAATACGTCTCCTTACCGTGGCGCGCCACGGTGCCTTCGGAATTCACCAGATACTGATTGGTCGCGGCGAAACGCGCGTTCGCGGAGACGAACTGAATATCGGGGTGCTGGCGGTAAAGCGCGGTCATGTCCTCGAGCGTTTTCTTCCACGCGGCGTCGTCTTCCTTCAGCTCGGCGGTGGAACCGACGTCGGTTACGACCGGAGCATGAGCGAAGTCCTCGACAGGACTCAGGTCCGCGGAAAACTGCTTGAGCGCCGCCTGTTTTTCGGCAAGCGCCTGCCCAGCTTCCTTGTAGGCGTCGTCGGTTAGCAGCCAAATCTGGTGGCGAAGGGCGAGCGGGTCGTTGTCGAGTGGGAGAATGTTGGCTTCGCCCTGGCCCTGTCCGTAGAAGGAGTCCTGTTTGTAATCGCCGAGCCGCACGACAACCCGGAGCACGCGCACGTGATTGTGCTGTGCTTCGCGGGTGGCGCCGAAGGCCGCTTCGGCAGCGAAGTCCTCGACGTCATCCACGCGGTATTCGATGTAATAGGGAGCTTGCACGTGGTCCATTCGAAGCTCGGACTTGGACCGCTCCAATTCGGAGAGCAGCGATTCCAGAAGAACATCACCTTTGGCGGCAGCGTGCGCGGCGGCCATTGCCGGGGAGGCATCGCGCTTCGAGCCCTCGTGGTTGTCCGCGGCCCGAGCAGGAAAGAGAGTAACCGAGAGAAGCAGCAGAGATGTGAACGCGGAGCTCAGTAGGCAGCGAAACGTTTTCATGGCTTCACTCCGGAGTCTGCCTTAGCGCCGTTGGCGACTCCGGCTCCCTCGAAGCCCGGCGGCGGGAGAATAGGCGGCCGCTCATGGGAATGCTGCCGCTTCTGGACTTCCATTTCGGAAAACAGCATCGCGGGGGCAGCGGCGGAGACGGGAACCTGGCCGCTCTCGGCGCCGCAAACGCCGTTGAAAACGTGTTCCTTGTCGCCAGTGGCGACGATACGAGTGAGCGCCGCGAGCGGCGTGCCAACAATATCCACGCCGCGCACGAGTTCATCCGGCCGTCCATCAGCATAGACTTTGTACACAATCACGGGGAGGACCTGGAAAGCTTGCGGCAGGGCGCGCGTGGTCAGCGTGAAGCCGCCCTGAATGTCATCGAAATAGAGGCCGTAAGGCTTGCCCTGTTTTTTGATTTCTTCGACTAGCTTTTGGCGCATCTGCGCGTCCGGCACGGTCTGAGTCGAGGTGACGATCAGATTGCCTTGGCGGCCCGTAGGCATCAAGCCAGGCTGATTGCGGCCATGGCCGTTCGATTGATCGAAGCCCTTGATGGGCATGCGCGACATTAAGAAATTTCTCAGAACGCCGTCTTTGATGACTTCGACGCGCTGCGCGGGCATGCCTTCGTTGTCGAAATCGTAGGAGCCAGCGAGCTTCACGCCGGCGAGTTCGTGGATAGTGGGGTCGTCGGTGACGCTGAGAAATTTCGGCAGAACTTCCTGGCCGATTTTTTTTGTGAAGGTTTGTCCTTCGTCTTCGTCCTTTTGGCGATGGCCCTCCAAGCGATGCCCAAGCACTTCATGGAAGAAGACGGCGGCGGCGCGGCCGCTGAGCAGCGCAGGGCCATCGTATGGTTCGGCGACCGGCGCGTTGCGCAAAGCCTTGAGGTCATCGGCCATTTTGGCGGCCTTGGCGATAAGCTCCGCCTCAGGGGGCAAGCCGGCCGGCGAGGGCGCCTGAAACGTTTCCACGCGAAGCAGGTCCATGCCGTCATCGGCCCGCGTCTGCGCCTCCATGACTAGGCGCGTCGAATGGCTCGGCTCGACGAGCGTGGTGCCTTCGCTGCTGACCATGCGTTCCTTTGAGTTCTGCACTTGCAGCACGACCGTTGCGAAGTAGACCTCGGGGTATTTGCGGAAGGCGGCGGAAACGCGCCTGATCTCGGCGGCGGCGGCCTCATGGTTAAAGGCGGGCGCAGCGGGATCGGGCGCGAGGCGCTGCTGCGGCTTCTCGGCGGAAAAGTCAGGTGACTTGTCTTCTTCTTCCGCGCGCACCGCGGTATTCGTTTTCACGTTCAGGAGCGCAGGCACGGCGCGTTTGTATTCGCGGTCGGTGAGCTCCCACAGCACGCGCGCGATGGCGTCCTGGTTATCGCCGAGCGGAAGAGAGCCGTAGGTGAGGCCGCTGGCGCGGGCTTGTCCATGCGTATTGTCCAGGGCGGGAGAACCCACGCGCATGGCCACATCGGCGTGGCGGCGCTGAACGGAGGCGTCGGTGAGGAGGCTGCCGTGTGAGCCGACAATCACCGTGAAGTTCTGGTCGTACACCGTGTAGCTCAGGTAGTAGGGCGGCTGGTCTTCTTTTCCGAGTTCGGTTTTCGCCCGAGTCAGCTCATTCCGCATGGCTTGCAGCACGGGATCCGCCGGGCTGCCGGCAGCTCTCGCGTCGCCGGCGGCCAGAGCCGGAGAGAGCATGCCAAGCTGTGCCGCGAGCAGGCACGCGACGACTGGGCGGAAACGCTTCGTGGCTTGAGCGCGGCCGGAATGGCCTGGAGACACACACGCCAGTTTGTTCATGAAGACGAACTCCCGTTTTCCGCGGATCAAAGCAGCGAAGCGAGTATGCCTGACCCTCTCGCGTGGCGCAATTCAGCTTGCACCGAAGCGTTCTCCCGGCTGCAACCGGGCGCCCCGAACAAATTCCGCTCCGGAAACCTGCTTGCGTCCTTCCACT
>DASRCZ010000289.1:0-23069 GCA_035652855.1 Candidatus Acidiferrum sp. | reverse complement strand
CCGACGTCCGCGTGGCGCCGGACTATTTGCGCGCGGTCGTGGCTCCTTTACGCGATCCTAAGACGGGCGGCGCCACTTGCCTGTATGTCTCCACGGAGGAGAGGACATTTCTACAACGCCTGCAATCCATAGGAATGACTTCCGATTTTTTTCCCGGCATTTTCGTGGCCTGGCAACTCGACGGGGTGAAGTTCGCCTTTGGGCAGACGATTGTGACGACGCGGCAACGCATTCAGGATTTTGGCGGCTATGAAGCCATCGAGAACCGGCCAGCCGACGACCTCCTCGTCGGGCGCATGGTCGCGGAACAAGGGTATCGCGTCGAGCTGCTCCCCTATGTTGTCGAGACCGTTGCCGACTTCGAGTCCTTCAAGGATTTGCTCTACAAACGCGTGCGCTGGATGACGGTGATGCGCCATATGCGCCCGTGGGGCCATCTGGGCCTTCTGTTCACGCAGGGGCTGCCTTGGGCGATTGTTGCTTTTGCCGTAAGTCCGACCGCAGCAATCGCCGTGGCGTATTTTGGCGGCTACTTGGCTTTCCGGATCGCAATGACGGGTCTGGTCGGAATTTGGGGGCTGAAGCAGCGGCGGCTCTGGCAGAAGTTGCCGTTGATTCCGCTGTGGGATGGCTTGGCTTTTCTCATTTGGATTGCGAGCTTTACCCGCCGGACGATTCGCTGGCGCGGCGTGGACTACACGGTGCGCCAAGGAATGCTGGTCCCGGCAAGTCCGCCGGCGGATGCGGTTGCTGTTTCCGGGCGTGAGTCGTGAAGGCCAGAATTGCGGTGGCCGGCGCCGGCATTTACGGCGCAACGATCGCGATTCGCCTCGCCGAGGCCGGGCACAAGGTCCATCTCTTCGACCCGCTTGGTATTTTGCGGGCCGCGTCTGGAATCAACCAGTATCGGGTTCATGCGGGTTATCACTATCCGCGCAGTCCGGAGACTATTGTTGAGGCACACGAGGCACAGGCCGAATTCGTGCAAATGTTCGCTCCCGCCATTGTTCGCAACTCGCTACATTTGTATGCCATTCCGAAAGCTTTGTCGCTGACTTCGCCCGCGGAGTTTGAGGCGATCATGGAAAAGCATGGGCTGCCGCTCAGCTCATGCCGGCCGGACTGGATGGACTTCGATTTCATCGAGGCGTGCTACCGCGCCAATGAATTCATCTACGACCCGGAAGCGCTTCGCGAATTGATTGTGCGGCGAATCTGCGCGACGCATATACGATTTGAGCAAACGGCATTCCTGCCGAAAATGCGGGGCGAATACGACTACGTGATTATGGCGACCTACGGACTGGGTCCGAGCCGCGGTATTTTCCGATGCGCCAAGGTCCAGGTCGCGGAGAAAATCCTGATTGAGTTGCCGGAGAGCCTGCGGAGGGTGGCCCTCGTCATCATCGATGGGCCGTTCACGGCATTCGATCCCTACGGCAACTCAGGGCTTTCGCTTTTCGGTTCCGCAAAGAACACCAATCACTGGACGACAACCGATCCGGAAGAGCCAGTTCCGCCGGAATACGCGACTCTTCTGAATCGCCCGGCGTTCGGGAAGGTTGGGATCACCAGGTTCAATGCGATGCGCGAGGATGCGGCGCGTTCCGTGCCGCTCGCTGGCGAAGCGGTGTATCTCGGCTCGCGTTTCACCTTGCGCGTGGTGGAAGACAATCCGGGCGAGGACCGGCGTATTCTGCACATCCGCGAGGTCGCACCACACGAACTGCACATTTTTTCGGGCAAAGTCGTGAGCGCCGTCAAAGCGGCGCGTTTGATTTGTGAGAAGGTCCAAAGCGGTGGATAGCGGGCCGGCGTACGTTGTTGTGGGGCGCGGACGCTGGGCGCAGCGGATGCGCGAGATTCTTTTGGGCGAAAATCGCCGAGTCGCGGAAATGCCAGAAGCACGGCGAAACGCGGTGGAATCCGACTCGGACTATGAAGCGCGTCTTGCGGAGGGTTTCCGAAAATCGAATGCGCGGATCGCATGGCTTTGCGTTCCGCCGGGGCCGCACGTTTGCGCGATGGTCAAGGCTGGGATTCAAGCTGGACTCAACGTCGTCGCGGAAAAGCCGTGGTTCGCTTCTCCCGCGGAAACCGCGGCCTTGCTGGCACTAGCCCGGCGCGCGGCGAAACAAGCGGCCATCCACTATGAGTACTGCATGCTCGACGAAGTCGAGTCCTGGCGCCGGCAGTATGCGGACATGGGGGGGCTGGATTTCTCGGGAACGTTCCACCACAGCCGCCCGAGCCATCTCGCCCTTGATGCGCTGGACAATCTGGGAACACACCTGGTCTCGATCCGGAATTTTGCAGTTCCGTCGTCAAGAGTGATCGCTTTGGATTGCGCCTATGGCCAGCCCGATGAGCGCGTCGTGAGGATCGAAAGGGGAGGCGCGCCTTTCAGGCGCATCGATTTGCTGAGTTCGCGGGAGCCGATCATTCAACGGTTCATCGGACGTTTCGAATCCGCGCTGGACCGCGAGGCCTTCCCGCTTGACTTGAACTTCGCACTACAGGTGGCCGAGGAAATCGCCGCTTTTCGCCGGGGGGATGATTCCGTCATCCATCGCTGAACGCTAAGATTCAGCCCTTGCTGGTTTTTGTCACGTCTGCCCGCTCGGCCTGAGCGGCAAGCGATGCTCGGGCGGTCATGCTCATTTGCAGGCGCCGGTCATTGCGGGGCTCGCGCCAGTTGACCTGCGGCAGCATCAAGGAAGCGTCAACACGATCGCGATAGCGGATCGCGATGTTCACCAGCGAATCGAGCAGGGAATCCGATAAATAGCGGGGCTGCAAGCCCAAGTCGATCAGCTTCGAGTGTTTGGCGTTGTAGTAATGCTGCTCGGCTTCTACACGCGGATCGGGCAGGTGATCGATCTCCACGTTCAAGCCCAATTTTTTGCCCGCGGTCTCCACCAACTTGGCCAATTCGAGCACGGTGAATTGTTCCGTGAATTGGTTGTACACCTTGCATTCGCCGCGCGCGGCAGGGTTGTGGCATGCAATCTCGATGCAGCGCACGGTATCGCGAATGTCCAGAAATCCGCGCGTCTGCCCTCCCTTTCCGTAGACCGTTAGAGGCTGTCCGATGGCGGCTTGCACGCAGAAGCGGTTGAGTACCGTTCCGAAGACGTCATCGTAGTCGAAGCGGTTGATGAGCGCTTCATCCTGCTCGACTTCCTCGGTCATCGTACCGTAAACAACACCCTGATTCAGATCCGTGGCCCGCAAACCCCATATTTTGCACGCGAACATGATGTTGTGGCTGTCGTGTACTTTCGAGAGGTGATAGAAGGAGCCCGGCTGCTTGGGGAAGGGAACGGTGTCGCGCCGGCCGTTGTGCTCTATGGTGATGTAACCCTCTTCGATGTCGATATTGGGCGTGCCGTATTCGCCCATCGTGCCGAGCTTGATCAAGTGACAATCGGGCGAGAGCTCGCGAATCGCGAAAAGCACGTTCAGCGTGCCAACGACGTTATTGACCTGAGTAAACACCGCATGCTTTCGGTCGATCATCGAGTAGGGAGCGGACCGCTGCTCGGCGAAGTGCACGATGGCCTCGGGCTCAAAGCTTTTCATGGTCGCCGCGAGGAAGTCGTAATCCGCAACGTCGCCGATGTAGAGATCAATGACTTTGCCCGAAACTCGCTGCCAAGCCTTCAGCCGTTCGGCAAGCGGACGAATCGGCGTGAGCGTCTGGGCGCCCAGTTCATGGTCCCACTGTCGGCGCAGGAAGTTGTCCACGATTGCAACCGCGTGGCCTTTTCGCGAAAGGTAGAGCGCTGTGGCCCAACCGCAGTATCCGTCGCCGCCTAGAACGGCAATCTTCATGTTTCCTCCACTTGCCAGCTTCTATCTGATGCCCACTACCCAGCACAGGTTAATCCGCAGATACGCTGGCGCGCCTATCGGACTTCGCTTCCAGAGCGCGTCCAGCCAAATCCTGCAATTCCTCTAACGGTGGTTCAGGGTGCTGCGCGGCCCAGTCGGCTGCTTGGAACGGGCCTTGTCAATTTTTTCCTGTACTCGGCTGTCAAAGCAAGCACGTTTTTCCCGCGGTTACCCGATTTTAGGGATTCCGCGTTGCCGGCGGGTCCGAGCCGTCAAACGGCTGGTTGGTGAGCACCACTTTGCCGCCGCTTGCTTTTACGATGTTCAGCGCATCGCGTCCGACGATGTGTTCGATGCGCGGCAGCGACTCCTGCCCGGCGACGAGATAACAGCGTTGCGGCTGTGTCCAAAGAGTTGGCAAATCCGCATCCTTGATGAAAACGGGAGGAGCGCCCGGGGCTGCCGCGCCATATTCCAGGTTCATGCGGACGCCATTCAGAAGAAGCGCATCGCGATTCAAATAGAAGGGCACGGAGGAAAAAGGATAGTAGTGACCCTCGAGGATCAACTTTCCGGGCGGGCTTTTGCGGATAGCTTCCGCCAGCGGCCGGGATGAGAGGAACGGATCAAAGACCACTAACGCCATGCGAGCCGCATGAAAAAAGACCACCATCATGAGCGATGCCGCGAGGAATGCCCGCGTTTCCCGCCAGCGAATTGTCCCCAGCAGGCCGACGAAGAACGCAATCACCGCCACGACCAGGGGCGCGCGGAGATACGCGAAAGAATTTAACGTCAGATCCTCAATATGCCCCAGGGAGAGCGTATAAGCGCTGGGGTGTTTGCTGAGTGCCGACGAAATGTCGCCGGGAGCCGGCACGCCATGCACCGCGATGAGAATGGCCAACACCACCGCCGCAGCCACACCGGCGACAGCCGCCAGCGCACGCGTGCCGCGCCGCACCCATCCGCCGCCCATGGCCATGGCGGAGCCGAGCAACAGCGCCAGAGCTGGGTAGCAGGGCATCGAGTAATATTCCTGAGTCGTGGAAAACGTGAAGAAGATTAAGAGAAACGCTGTCCAGGAAAGCGCCAGCAAACGCGTGCGTCCGGCGCGGTCCAGCGGCCTAAACGAGAGCTTGGCAATCGCCGGGAAGTACACGCTCCAGGGGAACAGCCAAACCAGATGCAAAACCCAGAACCATAGCCGCGGCACTGTGTTGTAGTCGCGCGGATAGCGCATATTCAGGAATCGCAGCAACTGCTCGTTGACGAAATAGAACCAGAGGAAGCCGTGATAAATGCCTGGCCCGCTCTTCAGCGTCCAGGCAAACACCGGCGGGTTTCGCAGCGTTGCCAGAATGTGCCAAGGTGCCGCAATCACCAGCGCCACAAGCGCGCCGCTGAACGGGCGCAGCCTGCGCCACGTTCGCGCCACGAAGAGCTGCTTTGTGAGGGCGAGATAAATCAGTCCGGCCGCAACCGGAAACACCACGCCGATCAGGCTCTTCAGCAGCAGTCCGACGCCAAGGCTCGCCGCAAGCACAAACGCCCAGAGGCGCGGGTGAGGCTCGTCTTCCTCGATCGCGCGCAAGAATGCCCACATGGCGAGCGTGATCGTGAAGGTCAGCATCACATCGGGGATCAGGATGCGCGTGAAGAGGAACAGGCCCACCCCGGTTGCCAGTACCAGGCCGGCATAGAGTCCGGCTTTTCTGCCAAATGCCCACACGCCGAAGGCCGCCGTTAGCCAGGCCAGACTTATCGCGGAAAGCGCAATGGGAATGCGGGCCGCCCAGTCACGCACGCCAAACAGTTTGTAGGAACCCGCGATCAGCCAATAGACCAGCGGCGCTTTCTCAAGATAGACGACGCCGTCGAGCCGCGCGCTCACCCAATCGCCGGAGCTCAGCATGTTCCGCGCGATTTGGGCCTGCACCGCATCCACATCGTCCATCAGAGACGGCGGCGAAATGGCGCAGCCCAGATAAATCGAGGCGGCAAGGACAACAACAACTAGGTATACGATCCAGCTTTTACTTGTAAGGCGGGTTGAGCCGCTTCCGCCGGCGCTGCCTGGATGCTCCATTTTCGCATCCACTGGAACAGGATTAGCAGTCCCCACAGGTGATACCCCACATTGATCTCTCTGGACAGATGGCGCTGTAAAAGCCGTTCAATAACGTCCCCGCGAAAAACGTCGCTGTAGTCCGCTGCGCCGGCCCGCAACGTTTCTTCCGCGATCCCGCGCAACGGACCTCGCAGCCAATCATGTGCGGGAATATCGAATCCAATCTTGCCGTGCTGCAAAATGGCCGGCGGCAGCTTATCTTTCATCAGCTCCTTAAGCACGAGCTTTTGCCGCTCGCCGGAGATCTTTAACCGCGCGGGCAGGCCGGCGGCGAACTCCACGATGCGGTGATCCAGAAATGCCGGCCGCACTTCGACAGCGTGCGCCATGCTCATGCGGTCGCTCTTTACCAGGATATCGTCCGGCAGATAGTACTTCTGGTCCCACCAGAGAAATGGCGCAAGGTCGTCGCCGTCGCTGGTCTGCAACGCACTCAGCTCCCCCAGAATGCGTTCCAGAGGACCCGTGAGCGGTTTTCGAAGCAGCGCCTGCTTTTCCTGGTCCGAAAAGGTCCCGTTCCAGTAGATGTGCGCGCGTTCAGGCCGCATGAGCGAGCCTTCGAGGAAGCGCTTCACCTTGTACTCAAAGCTGATCTTGTCGTCCGAGACCGGCCAGTGTCGGGCCGTTCCCAGGCACGCTCGCAAGAGAGTGCGCGGCCATTTGCGAGCGCGTGCGGCCAACCGGTTGGCACGATAAGTAAGGTAGCCGCCGAATAGCTCATCTGCGCCCTCGCCGCTCAACGCAACTGTCGTTTGCGCCTTGCACAGTTTTGAGAGAAACCATACCGGCAACGCGCCTGAATCCGCGCTGGGTTCGTCCGAGTAATACGCAAACTCCTCGATCGCTCCGGCCAGGTCCAACTCGGGCGTAAGGTCCATCTCGGTGTGCTGCGTTCCGTATTGCTTGACCACCCGCGCGATATAGCGCGTCTCATCGAAACTGCGTCCGCGAAAGGAGATCGAGAATGTCTTCAGCTGCGCGGTGGTGGCCTTTGCCGCGTAGTGCAAAATCGTGGCCGAATCCACGCCGCCGCTCAGCCACACTCCCAACGGCACATCCGAGAGCAGGTGCTCCTTCACGGCGCTGGCCAGCAGCGAATCCAGCTCCTCTTTGGCCGCCTCTAGCGTGATATCCGGCCTCACACGCAGGGGCAGGCGCCAGTAAGGTTCGGTCGTGACCTCGCCGTTCCTCCACTCCATCCAGTGTCCGGGCGGAAGCTTTTCAATTCCCTCCACGAGCGTCCACGGGCAGGGTACGTAGTTCAGCGCCAGATAGCAGTCTAGTCCTTCGCGGCTCAGCGTGCGCTCGATTTCGGGGTGAACGAATAGCGTCTTGAGTTCGCTGCCGAAATATAAGTCTTCGCCTTGCCGCGAAACGTATAAAGGCTTGATGCCCATGCGGTCCCGCGCCAGCACCAGCCTCCGCGTGTTCTTCTGCCACAAGGCGAGCGCGAACATCCCTCGTAAGCGCGGGAAGCATTGCACATCCCATTGCAAGAACGCGCGCAGAACCGTTTCCGTATCCGCATGGGAGCGGAACCGATGGCCCAGCTTTTCCAATTCCGCGCGCAATGCGAAGTGATTGTAAATTTCGCCGTTGAAAACAATCCCGGTATGGCCGTCATCAGAGAGGATTGGCTGATCGCCCGAGGCCAGGTCCAAAATCTTCAGCCGCGTGGCACCGAACGAAAAAACAGGCGTCTCGTGGATGCCCTGCTGGTCTGGGCCGCGATGCACAATCGTGGCCGTCGCCGCGCGTATTCGCTCCGGCGGCGGGACCCAGTTCTTATGCGTGAATCCGGCGATGCCGCACAACGTCCAAACCTCTCCTCGTTCTATCTCATAAAATACGCGGCATATCGCCGAGCGCCCGCCGCTTTGGCGTGCAAAGCGGCTCGTTCAAAATTCTATCCGCTATCCGTGCCCACGGGCAATCGTGGTCCCGAATTGCCGCGCCTGGTGTGACCGCTCCATCATCCTGCCCGGTTTACCCGCAAAGCCACAACCACCTTTGTGGTTGTAATGGCCTGCCCGGTGTGCCGGAGGGTGTGATCCGCCAAATGCACGAGAAGTCCTCCGAGCGTTGTCGGGAGCTGCTTCTTTCCAACCACTCGCGGTGATTCGAGATCTTGTGTCGCCAGTGTCCGCAGGCGGGTGGCGCTGCGTTCAAAGGCTCCGTTTAGCTCGCCGAAAAGCTCTTCTCGCGTTGCCGTTGGCCCAAGCTCTTCGTTCAGCGCCGCGAACTGCCGGGAATCGAGCTGACGGCCTTCCGCGTAGGTCAGGAGGCGATCGAGGCTCCGCGCGATATGGCGCAGATGGAACGCAACAGGGGCGAGCCCGAGAGGAGTAGCGTTCAACTCATCGTCGGCTAGTCCGCCGCACCATTTCTTGATGTCTTCGTGCGCCAGTTCGAGTGCGTGCAGCGTTCCGCGCGGCACGGCTGGCACATCGGTCAATGTTCCTCGCAACCAGGGCTCTGGCAAGGGTTACCTCGGAAAATTCAGGAAGCTGATCCAACGAGAACAGTGTCTCACGAGAGGAGTTCTTGGCGGAGAGAGACCAATGCCTGGAGAGCAGTCAGCGTGCGGGCCATGCTGCATCGAGTGCCAAGTTGAGTTCCAACACGTTCACACGCGGCTCGCCGAAGACTCCGAACTGGCGGCCTCTCGTGTATCGCCTTACCAGGCGGCGCAACTCTGCCTGCGTCGTGCCGCGCTCTCGTGCGATTCGCGGCACCTGGAAGTCCGCCGCCGCCGGAGTAATGTCTGGATCAAGCCCGGAGGCGGACGTGGTGACCAGGTCTACGGGCACCCCTTGTTTTCTGTCCCATGGGGATCCATCTTGTAGCAATTGTGCCGCCTCCCTGTTCACTCTTTCAATCAGGACGTGGTTGGTTGGCGCTAGATTCGTACCTCCGGAATTAATTGCGTCGTAGCCATCCCCAGCCGCCGAGGGCCGCGGATGGAAGTAAGCAGGCGAGGAAAATGCCTGAGCCAGGAGCGCCGAACCGATGATCTTGCCATCGCGCTTGATCAACGACCCATTGGCTTGTGCGGGCCAGAAGAGCTGCGCGAGCCCCGTAACCGCCAGCGGATAGAGCAAGCCGAAAATCACAGTCGTGAGCGCTGTCATTAAAATTGCGATTTGCAGTTGCCGTCTCATTTCCCCTCACGCCAGGTGGAAATACCGGACCGCTAGATCGATCAGCTTGATCCCCGCAAATGGAGCGGCGATTCCGCCAACGCCGTAAATCAGCGCGTTCCGTCTCAACAGCGCCGCCGCGCCCAGCGGCCTATAGCGCACCCCGCGCAGCGCCAGCGGAATCAGCGCGATAATAATCAGCGCGTTGAAAATGACCGCCGACAGAATCGCCGATTGCGGCGTGGCCAGACGCATGATGTTTATCGCGCCCAATACGGGAAAGGCTCCCGCGAACATGGCCGGGATGATCGCGAAATACTTCGCTACATCGTTCGCAACCGAAAAAGTCGTCAGCGCCCCTCGTGTAATCAGCAGTTGCTTGCCGATCTCCACGATCTCGATGAGTTTCGTAGGGTTGGAGTCCAGGTCCACCATATTCCCAGCCTCTTTCGCGGCTTGTGTGCCCGTGTTCATGGCTACGCCGACATCGGCTTGTGCCAGCGCCGGTGCATCGTTCGTGCCGTCGCCCGTCATCGCCACGAGTCGTCCCTTGGCTTGTTCCCGCTTAATCAATGCCATCTTATCTTCCGGCCTTGCTTCCGCAAGAAAATCGTCCACCCCGGCCTGACGCGCAATCGCTGCCGCGGTGAGCGGATTGTCACCTGTAATCATCATCGTGCGAATGCCCATGGTCCGCAGGTGCTCGAACCGCTCGCGCATCCCGCCTTTCACGACATCGGTCAGTGCGACCACGCCCATAACCTTGCAATTTTGGCAGACGAGCAGAGGCGTACCCCCTGAATGGGAGATTTGTGCAACCACATCTTCAATTTCTTGCGGCACCTTTTGCCCGCGCTCGCTCACATATTTCGCAATGGCATCCTTGGCGCCCTTGCGAACCTCGAGTCCATCAAGATTCACCCCGGACATTCGCGTCTGTGCCGTAAACGGCACAAAGGTTGGCTCGTATGGCGCCAGGTCCCGGCCGCGGATGCCGTATTTCTCCTTGGCCAGCACGACAATCGAGCGCCCCTCGGGTGTTTCGTCCGCCAGCGAAGCCAGTTGCGCCGAGCTCGCTAGCTCCTTTTCGGTTACGCCAGGGGCTGGAACAAATGCCGTTGCCACGCGGTTGCCAAGCGTGATCGTTCCCGTTTTGTCCAGCAAGAGGATGTCCACATCTCCCGCTGCTTCCACCGCCCGCCCGGAGACGGCCAGCACGTTTCGTCGCACCAGCCGGTCCATTCCCGCAATACCGATGGCCGAAAGAAGCCCTCCAATGGTTGTGGGAATGAGGCACACCAGCAGGGAAACCAGCACAAACACGTCCTGGGGCGCACCCGAGTAGACCGCGAACGGCTGCAGTGTCACCACCGCCAGAAAAAAGAGAATAGTGAGGCCCGCGAGCAGAATGTTCAGGGCGATCTCGTTCGGTGTTTTTTGCCGCTCGGCCCCTTCCACCATTTTGATGATCCGATCGAGGAATGTTTCTCCGGGGTTGGACGTAATGCGCACCTTGATCTGATCCGACAGCACGCGGGTGCCGCCCGTCACTGCCGAGCGGTCGCCGCCGGATTCGCGGATGACAGGGGCGGACTCGCCGGTGATCGCAGATTCGTCGACCGAGGCAATGCCCTCGATGACTTCGCCGTCACCGGGGATAGTCTCTCCCGCGGAGACGATCACAATGTCGCCGGATCGCAACTTTGACCCCGAGACCTCCTCGATTTCGTCATTGGCCTTCACGCGGCGGGCCAGGGTTTCTGCGCGTGTTTTCCGCAGCGCTTCCGCTTGTGCCTTGCCCCGTCCTTCCGCCATGGCCTCCGCAAAGTTGGCGAACAGCACGGTGAACCACAGCCAAAGCGTGATTTGCAACCTGAACGAAAGATCCGGCGTATGGCGCGCGAAATCGCGGATTAACGCCGCCGTGGTAATGGCCGCCCCCGTCTCTACAACGAACATCACGGGATTTTTCATCATCTGGCGGGGATTCAGCTTTGCGAAGGAGTCCCGCACCGCTCGCGCCAGCAGTTTCCTGTCTGCGAGCGACCGGCTTTGCGCATCTCCTGCCATTAGAAAACCTTCCCCGAGTAAAGCATCAGGTGTTCGAGCACTGGGCCAAGGCTGAGCACGGGAAAGAAGGTGAGCGCGCCGACGATGATCACCGTGGAAACCAGCAGCGCCGCAAAAAGCGGAGTAGTCACCGGAAAGGTTCCCGCTGACTCGGGTACCGGCCGTTTCCTCGCCAGGTTGCCAGCTATCGCAAGCACGGGAATAGCGGAAAAAAAGCGGCCCAGCAATGTGGCGATTCCTGTCGAGTTGTTGTACCAGTCCGTGTTCGCATTTAGGCCAGCGAAAGCCGAGCCGTTATTGCCCGCGGCTGAAGTGTATGCATACAGCATCTGGGTCAGTCCGTGCGGCCCGGAGTTCGAAATACTGGATACCCCGAAGCTTGAAACCGAGGCTGCTGCCGAAAGGATCAGCACAGTCACCGGAAACACCAGTATCGAGAGCGCCGCCATTTTCACGTCGTATGCTTCGATCTTCTTCCCCAAGTATTCCGGTGTTCGCCCCACCATCAGGCCGGCAAGGAAGACCGCCAAAATCACAAAGACCAGCATGCCGTAGAGGCCGGAGCCGACGCCGCCAAAAACCACTTCTCCCAGCAAGATATTGACGAGCGGGACCATGCCGCCGAGAGGCGTGAACGAATCGTGCCACCCATTCACCGCGCCGCAGCTTGCGTCCGTTGTTACTGTCGCAAAGAGCGCGGAACCTGCTATTCCGAACCGCACCTCCTTGCCTTCCATGTTTCCGCCGGGTTGCGTCGCGCTTGCGCTTTGGCTCACTCCCTGCAGTAGCGGGTTTCCTCGAGACTCCGCCCAGTACGCCGTTACCGCGCCCGCCGTGAAGAGGCACACCATCGCCGCCCAAACCGCCCAGCCGTGCCATTGCGAACCTGTCATGCGGCCGAGCAGATACGTCAGCGCAGACGGGATTGCGAAGATCAGGAACATCTCCAAGAAATTCGTGAACGGCGTGGGATTCTCATAAGGATGGGCGCTGTTGGCGTTGAAAAATCCTCCCCCGTTGGTGCCAAACATCTTGATGGCTTCTTGTGAGGCTACCGGACCGAGAGCAATCCTTTGCTGCGCAACGGTTTTCGTTACCGTTTGGCCTCGCTCCGTTTGGACCGATACTTTCCACGGTTCCATCACCTGCGCAACGGCGTAGGAATGCAGCGTTTGCACCACGCCCTGCGATACGAGCGCCATCGAAACGAGCAGGCAGGCTGGCAGCAGTACCCAGAGCAGGCACCGCGTCAGGTCCACCCAAAAATTGCCGATCGTTTCCGATTCGCGGCGCGCGATCCCGCGTACGAATGCCACGGCCAGCGCGATGCCCACGGCAGCTGAGACGAAGTTATGGTAGGCAAGCCCGGCCATTTGCGTTAGATAACTCATCGTGGTTTCCGGCGTGTACGCTTGCCAGTTTGTGTTTGTCGTGAAGGAGGCCGCCGTATTCCAGGCGAGTGTTGGGGCGATGCCTGGAAGCTTTTCCGGATTCAACGGAAGCCAGTGTTGCGCGCGTTCAATGCCGTAGAGCAGAATCATCGAAACGCCGCTGAAGAGAAGCATGGCCACGCCGTACTCGCTCCACTTCATTTCATGCGTTTCATCCACGCCACAGACGCGGTAAAGCGAACGCTCCAACGGCCGCAAGACGGGGTCCAGAAACGTTCGTTGCCGTTCAAACACATGTACAAGAAAGATTCCCAGCGGCTTGGTGACCAGGAACACGGCGAGGATAAAGAGAAGTATCTGAAAACAGCCGTTAGCGGTCATGGTTAGAATTTTTCCGCCTTCAAGAGCGCCACCAGAAGGTATCCGAGCAGCAAAACGCAGACGATGATCAAGACGAAATCCTCAAGCATAGCCATCCGCTATTTCAGCCGCTCGCAGCCGCGCAGATACGCGACCGCCATGACAAAGAAAAGCACCGTCACCGCCAAATAAGCGAAATCCCGCACGCATCCTCCTTGGCGAAGATCAGCCTACTTGTCCCGCACGTAGAAAAGAATCAATCGGGAATAAGGATTTTGTGAGAAAGCTGGCAGGGGCGGCGGGATCGGCGTTAGATTATATGGTTGAAGGAGCATACACGAACTCCGAAGGAGTGATCGTCGACGAGAAATACGTGGCTTACGTCGCAATTCCTGGGAACAGTGAAAAGCTTCTTTTCCGAACGGATGCCTCCGAAAAGCAACACGTTTTGGGGACCTCAGGATGTCCGGTTCAGAATATTGGCGGATAAAGTCCGCAAAGTGATCGCCAGGAATGCTGCCGTGAGAAAGGCCGGACCGTGACCTAGACGGCTCGCTGCTCGGGAAATTCGAAAAAAAACATGCATGTCATCTTCTTTTCCCGAGGACGGGGCAGGGGCCACGCGATTCGGCATGTCGATAATGCAAGCTGTCGCCGACAAGCGTCCCGACCTCAGTCTGGGACATTTGGCAACGCATACGGTACAGAATCCGCATGGTATGGCCTGGCGTCGTCAGAATCCGTTGCAGGTTGATTGTAGCCAAGCAAGGGCTCCTCGCTGAGAGGGATCTGGTGCCCCTGCAGGCGGCTTCCGCAAACGGGCTGGTCGCCACGAATACATCAGGCGGTGCTAGAGTGCCGGCTACTAGAAGGGAATATCCTCGTCCGAAATCTCTGGTCCCGCGCCGGGCGCTCCTCCGTTCCCGAATGATTCCTCGCCGCCGCCGTGCGGCTCGAAGTCCTCCGCGCCGCGCCCTGTTCCGCCCCCGGCGCCCGCAGCAGCCCCTTCCGATCGTCCGCCGAGCATCCGGAAATTATTCGCTACAATCTCAAAACTTGTTCGCTTCTGTCCTTCCTTGTCCTGCCATTCCCGCGATTGGATGCGGCCCTCGACAAAAACCAGCGAGCCTTTCTTTAGGTATTGCTGAGCGATTTCGGCTTGTTTGCCCCACACAACAATCTTATGCCACTCGGTTCGCTTCTGCCGTTCGCCGTTGCGGTCTTTGTACGATTCGTCAGTGGCCAGGGAGAAATTCGCAACTGCCTGCCCGCCGCCGGTATACCGCGTTTCCGGATCGCGCCCCAGGCGTCCCACCAGAATCACTTTGTTTACAGACATAGCGCTCTTGTTTACCCCCCTCCAGGAAACCGCACAATAGCACGCTGCTCGGCCAAAGGGAAACCAACCGCGGCTTCGTGCCTGCGTGGGCGGCAGGCAAGATTTCATCGCATGGAGGCAGCGAACCGTCCGAACCGAGTCGGAGGGAGCGCCGAGGCCTCCTGGTTTGGATGCCGCCGTTTGGGGGAGATGATGCGCGAAAAGCTCAACTACCGCGGCTAGTTCGTCACGCTCCAAGCCCTCATCGGTTCGTTTTTCATGGCCTCGGCCACTTGGCGCAAAAGGGCGTCTCGCGAGAATGGTTTCTGCAAGAAGAAGGGACTTTCCATCACTTCCGAGTGTTCCTGGCCGTTCTCGAGGTAGCCGGACATGTATACGACTTTCAGATCGGGTGCCAGGCGCTCGAGCCGCTTGGCCAATTCCGGTCCGCCCATCTTGGGCATCACCACGTCCGCGAGCAGCACCTGCACCGTCTTGCCGAGACGTTGCATGATGGCCAGCGCTTCTTCGCCATCCTGAGCGGTCAACACCTGGTAGCCTGCCGATTTCAGAAACTCGCAGGTCAAAGTTCGCACTTCCGCCTCGTCCTCGGTCACCAACACCGTGCCCTTGTGCCGCTTGCGCACAGACGCCGGACTTTCCTCCAGCAAGCACTCCGGCCGCGCTTCTGTCACCGGCAAGTAGACCTCAAAGGCTGATCCGGCGCCTGGAGTGGACTCGACGCAGATGTATCCGCCGCTCTGCTTCACGACACCGTAGACGGTCGCTAGTCCCAGGCCGGTGCCCTTGCCCGCGCCTTTTGTGGTGAAGAACGGCTCAAAGATGCGCGCTTTTGTCTCCGCGTCCATTCCTTCACCGGTATCGCTGACCACGAGCAAAACGTATTCGCCCGGCTCGACGGTAGCGTGCCGGCGCGCGTATTCCTCATCCGCGATGACATTACGCGTTTCAATCGTCAGCCGTCCCCCGTGCGGCATCGCATCGCAGGCGTTTACCGTTAAATTCAGGAGCACCTGCTCAAGCTGGCTCGGGTCCGCTTTCACACGGCCAAGCGATTCTCCGAGCCGCAGTTGGAACTCGATGTCTTCGCGCACAAGCCGCCGGAGCAATCGGCTCATTTCAGCGATGAGTTCGTTCATATCCACGACTTTGGGCTGCAGCACCTGGCGGCGGCTGAAGGCCAGGAGCTGGCGGGTTAGGGCCGCAGCACGATCGGCCACCTTTTGGATTTGCTGAGCGCGTGCATGTTCCGGAGCGGCTGGGTTGAGCCGCTCCAGCATCAGGTCGCTATTGCCCTTGATCACGGTGAGCAAATTGTTGAAGTCGTGCGCGACCCCGCCGGCGAGGCGCCCGAGCGCATCCATCTTTTGCGATTGCCGCAGTTGCTCTTCAAGCTCCTGCTTTTGGTTTTCATTGGCTTGCAGAGTTTCACGCATGTTCGCGAAGGCTCGCGTCACTTGCGCGACTTCGTCTCCGCCGTGCGCTTCCAGGGGATAGTCAAAATTTCCCGATTGCAGCGCGCGGACTCCGGCAGCGAGGTTCGCCAGGGGTCGCGTGAAGGTGCTGGCAATCACAAAGACAAGGGCGCCGCCAATCAATCCGCCGCAGAGGCCCAGGCCCAGCAATACGCGATTCAGAGTGCGCACGGTGGCCATAGCCTTGTCGTAGGATTTCAGCACGGTAAGCGTTAGCGCTCCCCGGGCGCCGGTCATCAGGTCCACAGTGCTGGCAAACAGGCGCTCTTCTCCGAGTCGCATCTGCTTGGGCACTGCTGGCCCTTGCATCTGGCTGGTCAACTCATGTTCCGCGAAAGGCGAGAATGTGCTCAGGACGATTTTCCCGTTCGCGCGGAATACCATGTCGCTGGCGGAAATGCCAGCCAGATCCCGTGCTCGCTTGGCGTCGATTTCGCGCCCGACCACCACCGTACCCAGCAATTCGGTGTTCATTGGCGGGTTTTGATAAAAGGGCTGGATCGCGACCTGGTAAATGCGGCCTTCGCTCACCCACCACGTGAAACTGCTTTCGCGGTGAGAGGAGCGCCGCAGCATCGCCTGCGCGTCCTCTATGGGCAGGTCTTGGCTCATGGCGTGCATCGCCACGACCTTGCCGTTTGCGTCCGCCAACACCATGAGATCGCAATCCTCGGATTGCCACGGGTCTTGGCTCGCGTCCTGGATTGCGGTGGCATCCCCGTTTCGCATCGAGGCCAGCGTCGCCAGAAGGTCCGCCTTGTGGTTCAGCGTTAACTGGCGCTGGTGCTGCATCAGTTGGAACGCCAGGGTGGCGTTGCGCGCATCCTCCTCGACGCGCTGCCAGACCTGCGATTGCACGGTGTTGCGCACTACCAGCAGCGTTGCAAAGGTTAACCCCGCGATGGTCAGCGCGAGGGACAGGAGAAACTTCGTGCGGAGGGATAGCTTTCCTAGGGCCGTCCGAGCAGCGTTCGTCAGATTCTGCAACATCCCTGAGCGGGGACCACTCCGTTGAATGTCAGTACCAGCCCGAACCAGCGGCGGTAAACCGCTTGCGCTGTACCGGCGCTGTTTGTGCCTTAAGCCTGACTTATGATCAAAGCTTTCGTCTTGCCTTGGAAGGCGGAAGTCTAAGCGGCGGCTCCTGCCGCCTCCAATGGTTCGCCAGTACTATTCCGTTAGAACCTCGGGCCAGGCACCTGTACAGAACTCCGTTGCCTGCCTGGCTAGGCTGGCCACACTCATTCCAGACTGCTTGCCAACAAAGCTTCCGCTTCCTGCACCGGCCCTCTCTTTGACCCTCTCCCCAAGCCGTCTCTATACTGGCTTGTTCTTAAGTCGTGCCCAGAGAAGCTGCTCGCGGCCGAAGAAAGCAAAAACCGTGTACCAGTTCGTGACCAACCAGCTCCGCCAGGCCCTTTCCCGGTTCATCCGAGAAAACTATGGTTCGGACCTTGCCATTGTTCTTGAACGGCCGCCCAGAATTGAAATGGGAGAAGCCGCATCTCCCGTTTCCTTTGAGCTTGCCAAACGTCTGAAGCGCGCGCCACGCCAGATCGCCCAGGAAATCGCGGCTGGCATCGGCAAAATAGAAGGAGTTGCGCGCATCGAGGTCGCCGGCGCCGGCTATCTTAACGCCTATTTCGACCGCGTCGCCTTTTGGACTGCCGTCCAGCAGGAAGCTGCGGCGCGTCACAAACCGGCCAGCAAACAGAAGGTGATTGTCGAACACACCAGCATTAACCCGAACAAAGCCGCACATATCGGCCATTTGCGGAACGCCGTCCTCGGCGACACGATCGCCCGTATTCTCCGTTACACTGGCGAGCACGTGCAGGTGCAGAACTATATTGACAACACCGGCGTTCAAGTCGCTGACGTGGTCATCGGCTTTCTCCAAATGGAAAAGCGCACCCCGGTTGGCGTCAAGATGCTCGCCGCCGAACCGCGATTCGACTACTATTGCTGGGACCTCTACGCCAAAACCACGCAGTTCTTCGCTGAAAATCAGGAGCGCGCCGCCTCACTCCGCGGCGACACGCTGCGCGCCATAGAAGAAGACCGCGGCGAAGAAGCCGAAGTCGCGCACATCGTAGCCGAAGCCATCGTCGCGTCGCATCTCCGCACGATGGAACGCCTCGGCATCCACTATGATCTGCTCGCTCGGGAGAGCGAAATTCTGCATCTTCATTTCTGGGACGCGGCCTTCGCCAAGCTCAAAGAATCGGGCGCCATCCAACTCGCTACCTCGGGCAAAATGGCGGGCTGCTGGATCATGCCGTGGAAGAAGGGAATTCCGGATGCAACGGGAGTAACCGAAGCAAAGGAAAAGTCCCAAACTGCGCAGCCCGGCTCCCCTGAACCCGAAGACGAAAATATTCAGGACAAGATCATCGTCCGCTCAAATGGCACGGTCACCTATGTCGGCAAGGACATTGCCTATCAGCTTTGGAAGTTTGGTTTGCTCGGGAAGGATTTTCTGTACCGAAGATGGCAGCCGCCCGCCGCTTTGCCGTCCTCTCCGCGTGCCCCGGCAACCGTTCACTCCTTTCAAGGCCACGGCCTTTGGACCACGACCACACGAGGTCACGATCCGGCCGCGCCGCATTTTGGCGAGCCTGCCGCTGTCGTCTACAACGTCATCGACACGCGCCAATCGTATTTGCAGGAGGTCGTCGCCGAAGGGCTGCGCGGTCTCGGCCACGCGGACGCGGCCAAACACTCGATTCACTTCTCCTACGATATCGTCGCCCTTACACCCCGGTGCGCCCGAGAACTAGGCTATGAGCTTTCTCCCGATGAAGCGAAAAAGCCCTACGTGGAAGTCAGCGGCCGCAAGGGGCTTGGCGTGAAAGCCGACGATTTAATCGACAAGCTCGAATCCGCCACGCACGAGGAAGTTTGCAAACGTCATCCGGAAATGAGCGTCCTGGAGCGCCGCCAGACGGCGCACGCCATCGCGATCGGGGCGCTTCGCTTTTTTCTGTTGAAGTTTACGCGCAATACCATCATCGCTTTCGACTTCGAGGATGCGCTCAGCTTCGAGGGCGAGACCGGCCCATACATTCAGTATGCCGTGGTACGCATTCGCGGGATTCGCCGGAAGGGCATGGAAACCGGCGCCACGAAAATCGCTGTTCAGCCCGAAAAGCTCGATGCGTTCCTGAATGGCCCGGAAGGAGGAGGTTTTTGGGAGCTTCTCCGCCTTGCCGGTTCACTCGACTACGCCATCGAGGCAGCCATCGGCGCGCAGGAGCCGGCATTTCTCGCGAAATACGCCTTCCAGTTGGCGCAAGCATTCAACAATTTCTATCATAAGCATCACATTCTCTCGGAAGCCGACGAGCAAAAGCGCGCTTTTTTGCTTGCTCTGACGGAGTTCGCCGAGCGGCAACTGATTCAGGCCCTGCATCTGCTCGGCATTGAAGCGCCGGAAAAAATGTAGTCTCATGCTGGACGTCCCATCGGTGCCCGGCAAAGCCGTAAGAAACCGACGAAGCTGGTTATGATTCGCCATGCTGCAATGAACCCGCTCGGAATCGCGGCCATCTGCATGCTCGCTCTGATGCTCGCGTTCGTGAATGCCGGCACGCAGGGTGCCGTGGAAGAGCCGCAGCAATCCGATTCAAGCAAATCCGGCAAGCAGGGCGGGGTGAAGCAGCGCGCCTCAGCGCCCACACCCGATGAAGAGCTGCAGGCCGCCGTGAACGCCGCGGGCGGCGACCGAGCCGCCCTCGTTCGTAATCTCGAGGACTATCTGAAGCGCTATCCCGAGTCACAGCAACGGGCGCGGATTTATCGCGCACTCGTCGAAGCAAGCCTCCAGCTTCGCGACAACACCCGCGCTGCCGACTACTCGGAGCGTCTCGTCGCGCTCAAGCCCGACGATATGTCCATGACGCTCATCGCCATTCAATTGCTGGAACAGGGTGGCGATGAGGCCGGAGTGCGCCGCGCGCTCTCCTATTGCTCGCGCGTGTTCGACTACGTCCAGCGAAGCTCGCTCGAGGAGAAATCGCCGCGTGTCTCTCCGGAAGAATGGCAACAGCAAAAGCTCCGCGACCAAAGCTCTGTTCTGCGCCTTCGCGGGCGATTGCACCGCAAACTGAAGGATGATGCGGAGGCGCGAAACGATTTCGAGCAAAGCTACGCGCTTGCTCCGTCGAGTTCCGCCGCGGAACAGCTTGGCGAAATTGCGGAGCTCGAGAATAACCAAGCGCGCGCCATCACGGAATACGCCCGCGCGTTTGCGCTCGCGGATTCGAGTTCGGCGCCTTCTCGCCGCGAAATACGCCAGAAGCTGGGCAACGTTTGGCGTTTGGCGCACGGCTCGGAAGAAGGTCTCGGCGACTATCTGCTCGCGACTTTCGACGAGATGTCCTCGGCCGCGCCGAAGGCTTCTCAGCCGAAAAATTTCTCGGCGCGCGCGCCGCTCGATTTCACGCTGCGCAAAGCTCCGGACGCGACTCCCTTTCCGCTCGCGGCGTTTCGCCACAAAGTGCTGGTTGTGAACTTCTGGGCCACCTGGTGCGGCCCCTGCCGCGCTCTCGAGCCACTCTTCGACCGCGTGGCCGCGCATTTCGCCGGGGAAACGGACGTCACTTTTCTGGCCGCGAATTGCGACGAGGATGAATCCCTGGTCGCTCCCTTTCTCAAAGCGGAAAAGCCCGCGACTACGGTGGTATTTGCGGACGGGTTAGATCGCGCTCTTGCTGTTGAGTCGTTTCCAACCGTTGTGGTGCTCGACCGTGCGGGAAAAATCTCCTATCGGTCCGAGGGGTTCGGCGACGATCACTTCGAGGAGAATCTGGCAGCCGCCGTGGCTCGCGCGCTGGCAAGTCCGCCGCCAAATTAGGCACTTTGTGCGCGGCGCCGCCGACTTATGCTCCTCCAGCCGAGACTGCTCGAATCCTTAGGGCAAGGGCCCAATCTCAATCTGGCCAGAAACCGTCCGAATCTGAATGCGCGCGCCCCCCTGCCCGATGCGCGCCCGCAGCGAGTGCTTTGTCTGCTCCTCCACGAGGATGGGCAGATCCGCGCGAATTTCTCCGGAAGTCGCCTGCGCCGAAAGGTGCAGGTTAGCGCCGGGCGGTACCGCGATCTCGACGGTTCCCGAAGTCGTATGCAAATCCCAGTAACTGGTCGCCACCGGGTTCCCATGGATGCTGATGCGGCCTGAGACCGCGCTGGCTTTCACGTCGTTCGCCGCGCCTTCCACTTCGATCACGCCGCTCGTCGAATCCGCCTGGACGCGACCGCCGGGCTTGACCACGTGAATCACCCCGGAAACCGCGTGCGCCCGCACATCACCCTTTGGTGCGGAGATGTTGACGCTACCCGATATGCTTCCCGCGCGCACCTCGCCGCCCACGTCGCGCACATCCAGCGAGCCGCTCACCGTGTTCAGTTGCGTGTCGCGCTCCACCCCGCTAACGCTTACCGAACCCGAAACGCTGTTGCTCTTCACCGGTCCGCGCACATCGCGCACGGTTTCCGAGCCGGAGACCAGCGAAGTGTCCACCTCCGTGTTGTGCGGCACCTCGATATCGTACGAAATGGACACGTTCCGCATGCTGTGCAACTCTTTGCCGACACGAACGCGGCCGCCGTTTTGTTCCACCGGCGGCGAAGCAAGAACCTCGTTCACGCGTTTGCGCGGCGATTCAAACCCGAATCCCGAGGCGCGGACTTCCGCGTGAATATGCATTTTGCCATCGGTGCTGCCCCTGATATCCACGTTGCCGGAAACGTTGGAAAGATCAAGCACCACCGGCGCGGAAACATCCAGCGTCCGGTCAAACGAGCCTTCGGCCGGAGGACCCGAAACACACGCACCCAGCGCAAGGGCTCCGCACACGGCCGCCCCAAAGAGGAATTCGCGATGGCGAAGCATTCATCCTCCGTCAGACCGATCCAGATGCAGGAGAAAAGCATCGCACCGATCTTATTCCCATGTACGCGAAAACGGGAGGCGAAGTTCCGTGGCGGAATGAGCGGCTTAAGCCGGGACCAGCCTCTCCGCGGATGTGCCCCAAAATTGCAAAACGGTTCCACTTCCTCAGGAGCCGCTAGATCTCCCAGCGGCCTCAGGCAGCGCCTCATTCAGCGACCCCTGCCGGTAACCCTCCAGATCCAGCGCTACGTAGGTAAAACCCGCGCGTTTCAGCTCGCGGGAAATCGCGGCGGCGATCTCCGCGTTTGTCGCGCGCGCCATCTCCTCCGGGGCTACTTCGATTCGCGCCAGCTTTTCGTGCAGACGCACGCGAAACTGCCGGAAGCCGAGCGCGCGGAGCGCGGCCTCGCCGCGTTCGACTAGCGCGAGCCGCTCGGGCGTCACTTCGGTCCCGTAAGGAATCCGCGAGGAAAGGCACGCGGAGGCTGGGCGGTCCCAGGTCGGCAATCCGGCACGTCGCGACAATTCGCGAATCTCTGCCTTGCGAAGATTAGCCTCAAGCAGCGGCGCAAGCACCCGATGCTCCGTTGCGGCGCGATGGCCCGGGCGGAAATCCAGCGTATCGTCCGCATTCACGCCGTAAGCGATGGCCGCGAATCCGCGTTCATTGGCAAGGGCATCGAGCACGGAAAACAGCTCGTCCTTGCAGAAATAGCAGCGGTCGGAGGCATTTGCGCGGTAGGCGGGATTTTCGAGCTCATGCGTCTCGATAAATTCGTGGCGCAAGTCGAACTGGCGCACAAAGCTCTCCACAACTCTTCGGTCGTGCGCGGAATAGCTTGGCGAAAGCGCGCTCACCGAAAGCGCCCGCCCGCCGAGAGCGCGGTGTGCCGCCCACGCTAGATAAGCGGAGTCGGTCCCTCCGGAAAGCGCCACAATGACCGACGGAAGCTCCGCGAGCCGCGCCAGCAGCAGCTCTTCCTTCTCCGCCAGCGAGCGCGAATTCTCGGTTAGGTTTCGAATTTGCAGAAGCGAAGCCATCTTCCCGCAGTATACGTTAGAAACCAAGGTAGCGCGCCATTCGGGATCGCCGAAGAACCACGGCGCCATAGGCCGGCGGACGCGCATGCAATTACCGGTACAGCGACGGAATCCATCTCGCTCGCATTCCCCACCGAACAATACCCTCGATAACGGGCAAAATGCTGCGTCCCAGCCTGGTGAGTCGATACTCGACCTTGGGCGGCACGACGGGATACTGCCTGCGGCTCACCAGCCCGCGCGCCTGCAATTCTTTCAGTTCGCGGCTGAGGACGCGAGGAGTCACCTCCTTGCCCATGGCTGTCACGATGGCCGAGCGGCGCAATTCGCCGTAACGCCTTGCTCCTTTTCCCAGTTCGTAGAGGATCCTCATTTTGTATTTGCCCATCGCCGCT
>DASRCZ010000288.1:0-3464 GCA_035652855.1 Candidatus Acidiferrum sp. | reverse complement strand
GCGCGAGCAAGCCGATGAATTCGCGCTGAACTCGCACAAGAAGGCGCTGGCGGCCATCGCAGCCGGCAACTTCAAGGACGAAACCATTCCCGTGGAGGTCAAAATCACGTCCGTGCCGAACGGCAACGGAGCTTCGCCGAGATTCAAGTCTGCGCCGAAACCAACAACTGAGAGCTTTCAGTTCGCAACGGAAGAATTGCCTCGCGCCGATACTTCGCTCGAAATTCTCGCCAAGCTCAAACCTGCGTTTCACCGGAAGGGCACGGTCACGGCAGGCAACAGCTCGCCGATGAGCGACGGCGCCGCGGCGACCATCATCATGTCCTCCGATCGAGCTTCAGAGCTTGGGATTAAGCCGCTCGCGCGCTTCGTTGCCTATGCGACTGCGGGTTGCCCGCCTGAAGAATTTGGCCTTGGCCCGGTCTTCGCTATTCCCAAGGCGCTCAAACTCGCCGGGCTCTCGCTAAATGACGTGGCCGTGATTGAACTGAACGAAGCCTTTGCCGCGCAGTCGCTCGCCGTGATTCAGCAGGCGCATCTTGATCCCACCAAGGTGAATCCCAATGGCGGCGCCATCGCGCTCGGCCATCCGCTGGGCTGCACGGGCGCGAAACTCACCGCGACTTTGATCCGCGATTTGCAGCGCAAAAACGCGCGCTATGGCATGGTTACGATGTGCGTCGGGGGAGGCATGGGCGCCGCCGGAATTTTTGAGCGGCTCACCTGAACCGCGCGCGGCACGGGCAGCAATGCCATAAGCGATCCCGGAAGAGGAGGCACGCTCGAACGGAACGACTGGCTAACTCACCATGTCCACACGATTGAGTGTTACGGCCCGGCGCCCGCAAATGCTTCGCCGCGAGCTGACAAACTATTTCGTTCTGACTTTCGCGATCTCGTGGGTTGGAGCGTTGGCCGTCGCCGCGCCACACTGGCTGCGCCAGGAACCCGTGCCAAAGGTTGCGGGCCTCCTGATGTTTCCGGTGATGCTGCTGGGCCCAAGCTTCGCGGGAATCGCACTCACGCGCTTCTACGACGGCAAAGCGGGGGTGCGCGCGCTTTTCGCAAGCATTTTCTGGCCGCGTGTTCCGGCGCTTTGGTGGTCGAGCCTCCTGATTTTTCCCGCAGCGATCCTCGCCGTCCTCTACTTGCTAAAAGGCTTTGTTTCGCCCGCATACTCGCCGAACCATTTTTGGATGGGCGTGTTTTTCGGGCTTCCGGCGGGCTTGCTGGAAGAAATCGGGTGGACCGGCTTTGCGACACGCAAACTCGTCACACGGGAAAACCCGGGCTGGCCGAGCTTGCTCATCGGAATTCTCTGGGCGCTCTGGCATCTTCCGGTGGCCGACTTCCTCGGCGCGGCCAGTCCGCACGGAAAAGATTTTGTGCCGTTCTTCTTGGCGTTTGCGTCGATCCTCACGGCCGTGCGCGTCTTGATCGCCAAGGCGTATCTGGCCACGGGCAGCATCTTGCTTTCGCAGTTGATACACAGCGCTTCCACCGGCTCGTTAGTGGTTTTCGGCCCATTCGGGGTCACACCGGCGCAGGAAGCGCTCTGGTATGCCGCGTACGGCGCCACGCTCTGGCTCATGCTGCTGGTGGCGAAGGAGCCGCGTTGAACACCGCCGAGTTCAGCGCGCTCATTTTTGTTGGATCGTGTCTCGCCGGATTTCTCGGTGCGCTCACGGGGCTTGGAGGCGGCGTGGTGATTGTGCCCATGCTAACGCTGCTCTTCAACGTGGATATCAAATACGCGATTGGCGCGGCGCTGATTTCGGTGATCGCCACGTCATCGGGAGCCGCGGCGGCGTACGTTCGCGAAGGGTACTCGAACGTCCGCGTGGGAATGTTCCTCGAAATCGCGACGACGATTGGCGCGATCTGCGGCGCGGTCATCTCGCTTTATCTGCGCGCGCCCGTCATCGCGGTAATCTTTGGCGCGGTGCTGCTCTATTCCGCGTTCCTTTCGTACCGGCAGAAGCCGCACGCTCGCGGCCAGGTGGAAACCGGAAGGCTAGCGCTGTGGCTCCAAATGGACGGGAGCTATCCGACGGCAAACGGACGCGAAGCCTATCACGTGCGCAATGTGCCGCAGGGATTCGGATTGATGTACATCGCCGGTGTGCTCTCCGGCCTGCTCGGCATCGGCTCTGGCGCGGTCAAGGTGCTCGCCATGGATCAGGCGATGAAGTTGCCCTTCAAAGTCTCGACCACGACGAGCAATTTCATGATCGGCGTGACCGCCGCCGCAAGCGCAGGAATCTATCTGAGCCGCGGATATGTCGACCCAGGACTCGCGATGCCGGTAATGCTCGGCGTCCTTTCCGGTTCGCTGCTCGGCGCGCGCCTCCTGACCGGCGCCACGGTGAAAGTGCTGCGTATCGTTTTTGCCGTGGTGATTGCGGCGCTTGCGGTCGAAATGATTTTCAATGGGCTGAGCGGAAGGATTTGAAGTTGCAAAGGAAGCGGCTGTTCCGGAGGACGACGTTGCTGAACAGACCGGAGAACCGCGGATGAGCGATCTCGAAGCAACGGAAGTGGTTCGCAGCGCGGAACAACGGATGGACGAGTGGATGGGCCGGCTGCTTCAGGGCGGCGTGACGCTTGCGGCCGCGCTGGTGCTGGCAGGGGGCATCCTTTATCTGCTGCGGCATCCCATGCCCATGAACTACCGGCAATTTCACGGCGAACCGCAGGATTTGCGAAGTATCCGCGGCATATTCGCGAATGCGAAAGCGCTGAATGGCCCCGGCTTGATTCAATTGGGATTGCTCGTGCTGATTGCAACGCCGGTGGCGCGAGTCGTGTATTCCGTGGCAGCCTTCGCAGCGCAGAAAGACTGGAAGTACGTAATCATAACACTGATCGTGCTTGGGCTTCTGTGTTACAGCCTGTTTGGGCAGGCCTGAACCTGCGCGCGAGCGTGAGCTTTACACAGAGTCCTTCGGTTCAGGTATGTTGTAGTGGCGGATCTTCCGATCGTCCGGCGCGAATCGCGGCTCGACTGCGGCTGCGGACGTGGCAAGCCCGGAGCGAGCGGCGCGACACAGCCGGTTTTGACTCGATTGCTGGGCTTGGAGCGGCAGCGTAATATAAAGCTGTTTCCACCGCTCGAGAGAGGAATTTTGCGCCAGCCAATTGCGCCAATTGCAAGGAGAACCCATGGCGACAGCAACGCTGAACCGGACCGCAGCAAAGGGGGGCGGATTCCTGCTGGAATCGCCTGCTCCCGAGGATGTGTTCACGCCAGCGGACCTGAGCGATGACCAGAGGCTTATTGGGCAGACTGCCGAAGAGTTCGTCGTGAAGGAAGTGCTGCCGCTTGTCAAGGACCTCGAAAACAAGAAGCCGGGCCTGATGGCGCAGTTGGTGCGAAAGGGCGCCGAAGTCGGGTTGATGGGCGGAGGAATTCCGGAAGAGTATGGCGGAGCGGGCCTGGACAAGATTTCGACGACGGTGCTCAC
>DASRCZ010000287.1:0-3118 GCA_035652855.1 Candidatus Acidiferrum sp. | reverse complement strand
CGCGAAACGCGGCGTCAAAGGTGGGACGCGGGATGGTGGTGATGGCGCGGCCGAGGAGCTTCAGCGCGGCGGCCTCGCTGAAAGCGCCGGGTTCTCCCTGAAACGCGATGCGCGAATTGGCGAGCTGATCCTGTGGCGTGTGCGGCAGAAGCATTCCTCTTGGTGGAGATCAACCTAAGGTCCATTTTGTCACAGAATCCTGCCGCTCGCTGTGTGCTTGGCAACTTCCGGCACGCTGGAAGGTAAGTATAATGCTGGCATGACGGCACCCAGAACAGCGCGCATGCGGCCGGGCGCGGGCGAATATGCGCCTTATTACGAGAAGTACGTTTCGCTGATTCAAGGCGATGATGTGCTTGACATCATCGAAGCGCAGCGCATGCAGATGGGGCGGCTTCTCGCCGGCCGAGGCGAACGCGAGGGGAATTTCCGGTACGCCGCCGGCAAATGGAGCGTGAAGGAAGTCATCGGGCATATCAACGACGCGGAACGAATCTTTTCCTACCGGGCGCTGCGCATCGCTCGCGGAGACACGACACCGTTAGCGGGTTTCGAGCAGGACGGCTATGTGCAGACGGGCGGCTTTGGCGAAAGGACGCTGGCGGAGCTGGCGGAAGAATTTCACGCGATCCGCAGCGCAAGCGTGCTGCTCTTCCGTTCGTTCGGACCAGAGGCTTGGGCGAGGCAGGGTGTCGCGAGCAATGCTCCGGTTACCGTTCGCGCGCTGGCCTATATTCTTGCGGGGCACGAGCTGCACCATCGGCGCATTCTGGAAGAGCGGTATTTCGCCGCGATTCCGCGCGCTTAGCGGGACGTGCTCCAGACCGGCCTATGGATGCCGGTCCCTGGGCGATTCGATCCAACACTTGTCAGCATAGGTGCGCTGGAAGGTCAGATGCGGGACCATTTCGGCGCGCCTGAGCTCGCGCGGCTGCTGGCTCTGCAGGGGCTGCCGCCTGGCTGAACGGTTGTCTTCGCCGCGCAGAGCGGGCGATCTGTGGGACTTGAGGAGATAACCCAGGACAGTGATTCCCAGGGCAATCGCGCACGCTCCGGCGATGACTGCGCCGGCCTGAGCGCGCACCGGGTGCCCCCAGGCATCCGCAATCAGATACACACCGGTTCCCAGCAGCATGGAACCAAGAAATCCGGCGAGGCTGCCGAAGGTTCGCGCCAGACCGCCGCGAGCGATTAGCGCTGCATGGCCGTGCCCGGGGCGAGCCGCAATGAGCCTGGAAGGCATGGCTCAGTCCTCACGGCGCGCAGGGACGCGGTCCGGGTCCTGAAGCCGCAGGAACTCCAGATACCGAAAGACGGGAGGCTTATAGTGCTTTTTCATGGGCGAGCCGCAAGCGCAGCGCGGATTTGCTCCGTCAGCGCTGGGAGCGTGAATATGGATTTCCGAGAGGCAGCTCTGGTTGCAGCAGCGCCAGAGCTCGCCTGGATTCATCTTCATGGCGGGAGCCTCCTTGGATGGATGTACCGCAGAGTAACGTTCGAGCCGGTCATCCGCGGACGGTCTGGCACTTTACATTAGAATATTAGCAGATGCAAGTTGCAGAGCGGTAAATATAATAGGCGGCCGAGAGCCGTCGCCTCCATGGACAGCATCTGCGGTTTGGCGGAGACAACGTGTCCGGCAGAACCGGGCAGCAACACGGCTCAGGCGGTTCGCGAAGCAAAACTCAGAAGTTCCGAAGTGAGGTTCACGCGGGATACCATCTGGCAGGCTCTTCTCCGCTGATGTGCCAGATGAGCAAGTTGCGGGCTCATGTTTCCGCTGCTAAAATCGACAATTTGCCGGGAGGCGGCCGTTCGCGCTGAGGGGCGCGGACGGCTTTTGTCCGTTTGCCGAACGTAGTGCAAGGGAACGACCCGGCGCTTGCCGTTCATCCAATCCACTGGACCTTGTAGGAGCGGAATCCTCGAAAGCGGCGGAGCCCTCCGAAGGAGAATGACGAGTGGCAAAGTACGATGTGGCAATCATCGGAAGCGGTCCGGGTGGTTATGTGGCGGCGATCCGAGCCGGCGAGCTGGGGCTCAAGACCATCGTCGTTGAAAAGGACGCGTTTCTGGGTGGCACGTGCCTGCACGTCGGCTGCATTCCCACCAAGGTGCTGCTGCACCATGCCGACGTGTACGATCAGATCAAAAACGGCGCGGAACTTGGCTTTGAAGTGAGCGGACTCAAGGTCAACTGGGCGAACGTGCTGGCTCGCAAAGATAAGATCGTCAAGAAACACGCCAAAGGCATCGAGTTCCTTTTCAAGAAAAACAAAGTGGAGTTTGTACAGGGCTGGGGACGCTACGAAGGTCCGGGGAAGGTCAGCGTCGAGAAGGACGGCAAGAAGACCACCATTGAGGCGGCGAATATTTTAATGGTCAGCGGTTCCGAGGCGCGGTCCTTGCCGGGAATCGAGCCGGACCACAAGACCATCCTGACCAATCGCTCCATTCTCGAACTCCCCGAGATTCCCAAGACTCTGATTGTGGTTGGCGCGGGCGCGGTGGGCGTCGAGTTTGCGTCCATCTACAACTCGTTCGGCACGCAGGTGACGATCCTCGAGGCGCTGCCGCGCGTGGTTCCCGTCGAGGACGAGGAAATTTCCGCCGAACTCGACAAGAGCTTCCGGAAGAAAAACATCCAGATTCAGACTGGCTGCATGGTGGAGAGCGTAAAGAAAGACGCCAAGGGCGTGACCGTCTCGTTCAAAGACAAGGACGGCAAGGCGCAAACGCTGCAAGCGGAGAAGCTGCTGCTGGCCGTTGGCCGCAAGCCGATGACCGAAAATTGCGGTCTCGAAAAATCGAAAGCTCGCCTTGAGCGCGGCTTCGTGCACGCGGGACCGTTTATGGAAACCGACGAGAAGGGCTTGTACGCCATCGGCGACATCGTTGCCGGTCTGCCGCAGCTTGCTCACGCCGCGATGATGGAGGGCATCGTCGCTGTTACGCACATCGCCGGGAAACCGGCGCAACCCATTGTGAAGACGCGCATTCCGAACGCGACCTATTGCGAGCCGCAGATCGGCTCGATTGGCTTGACCGAAAAGCAGGCGCGCGAAGCCGGCTATAAGGTAAAAACGGGAAAGTTCCCCTTCGTTGGCAACAGCAAAGC
>DASRCZ010000286.1:0-18971 GCA_035652855.1 Candidatus Acidiferrum sp. | reverse complement strand
CGCAGCACGTCGTTGTGGCCACCGATGACGAGCGCATTGTCAAAGCTGTCGAGGCATTTGGCGGTGAGGCGCGCATGACCCGCTCCGACCACCGGACCGGTACCGAGCGCGTCGCCGAGGTCGCCGCTCACCTCGAAGGCGACGTCTTCGTCAATGTTCAAGGAGATGAGCCGCTCCTGGATCCGGCGGCCGTCGATACCGCCATCGCCGCGCTGATCGAGGACGCCTCCGCCCATATCGCCACCGTCGTCACGCCTGTTCGTACCCCCGCCGACATCATGGACCCAAACGTCGTGAAAGCAGTGCTCGACTTCGACGACTGCGCGCTTTATTTTTCACGCGCGCCCGTCCCCTGGGTTCGCGACACCCATGCCAAAATGCAAGTCCGCCACTGGAAGCATCTCGGGCTGTATGTGTTCCGCCGCGCGGCGCTGCTCGAATACCCGACTCTTCCGCAAGGGGAACTGGAACGCATCGAACAGCTCGAACAGCTCCGCTGGCTCGAAAATGGCTGGAAGATCCGCGTCGCCGAAGTCCAGCACGACGCGGTCAGCGTGGACGTCCCGGAAGACGTCGCCCGCGTCGAAAAGCTCCTGCAAAAATGACCCCCCTGCACCCTTCCGGTCCGGGCGGCCCGCTCTCGGTTCGCGCGCTGCGTTTACGGCTGCGCCGAAACGATGCCCACCGTTACCCGTGTGTTTTGCGTGCTAATGAGCAAAACGCCCTGCGTTGTCGGGTAGGCGTCGAATTTCAATGTCGTCGATGGCGTATTCCCCGTTACCGCTTGAAACGCCGATTTGCCGCTCGCGGGAAATGACGCCGTAACGTTCACAGGAATGTTGGGGAAGATGAATTGGCTGCCCGATGAGCCAAGCTGCGTGAAGTCCGCGACGCCGTTGAACTGGCCCGTGTTCGACGTGGAATACTGTGCCACGTAGTCTTCTTCAAAACCAGCCGAAAGATTCTGGCCGCTTAAATTGAATGCAAAATTGGTCCCGTTCAGCGCGGCTTGCGCAGCCAACGAGCCGTCCGCGATCACCCCATTACTCGTGTCTTGCATCACGCCTTGTGTCTGCGAGATCAGGTAAAACACCGCCGTGAACGGATTCGCTTGGCCGTTCACGTTGATCGTCAAGGTGCCCCGGCCGGTCCCCGCGTTCGCGCTGTCGATGGCGTAGGTCCCCGTCAGGCCGCTCGATGTCTGCGTGATGGTCCCGGCGTTGTCGTCCGTCGAGACGATGTTGCTCAAGTTGCCGTTGCCGGTTTGAAACGCGCTGGCATTCGCCAGCGGACCGCTCAGCCCCGCCCCAGCCACCAAATAGGCGAAATTCCCGCCATTCCACTGTGCTGTATTCTGGGGAATCACGGCCGACTGTAGGAGCGCATCGCCGAGCGTCAGCCCCGCCCCGTCCACCTCGAGGAATTTCGCGTGAGTATTGTCCACGGTGTAGAAAACGAAGCTCAGGCCGGCAAACGTGGCCGTCCCGCGCCCAAACGTCGCGCTGTTCGTCGCGTCCAATTGATATTGCCCGAGACCTATCGCCACCGGCCCGCTCGGCGCCGGCTGATTCCCGTCATTGATGTCCATTAGCCCGCCGGTAATGTTCCCGCCCGTGTTCGTCGTGAATTCGCCCACAATCGAAAGCGGCAGCGCTCCCGCCGTGCCGCTGCTCAGGCCGGAGAAATCAAAGACATAACTCGCGCTTTGGAATGGCTGTGCGAAACTCGTAATGTCCTGCTGCGTGAAGGAGCCGCTGGCCGTTTCAAACGCATTCGGATCCGTTTCAATGAGGAAACCTTGTCCGGCTGGCGCTGCTGCGGACATGACGAAGCTGAAAATCAGTCCGCCGCCCACCGCTGAGTTCAGCACGATCTGCCCTTTTCCGTTGGACTGGATCGTGTACGTTCCCGAAAACACCGCGCCGTTATTGAACGTGCCTCCCGTGTCCACGTCCTCAATGGCCTGCGTGATGTTGCCCTTGCCGTCCGCAATGAAACTCCCGATACGCTGCTTGAAATTCAGGTTCAAATCCTGGCCGGTCATCGAAAACGCGTAATTCCCCTTCAGACTCGCCAGCGTGAATCCGCCCGTCGGCGGCGGAGGCGGCGGCGTCGAGCCGCCCCCGCAGGCTGCGCCGAAACACGCGAGAGCGGCGGAAATGACCAGCAGCAGGCGGCGGCTCACAGCGCGCCTCCCGCCGGCTTGGTCAGCGGTCTTATCGGAAAGCCGCGCACACTCCGCACGGCAATCGTCTGGTCACCCTTCTGCACCACCCGTGCGACAAATTGCGTTCCATTCCCCAGCGCCACGGTCTCTCCGGTAATCTTCACGGCATCGCCCGGATTCAGCGAAAAGTTCTTTGACGCCAGCAAGTGTGCGCTGCCCAGCTCAACGTCCACCTCTCCCGCTGCCGTTTGCAAAACAACATGCGCCCCAAAAGGAGCCGCGTCGGAATGGGACGTGAATCTGACAACCGTTCCTTGCAAAATCGCTTCGCGCCTGACGTCATAAGCGGCGGCTGCGGAGTTCGCCTGCTGGGCCTCCGCGGACCGCACACACAGGCAGTTCGCGAGCAACGCTGCGCACATGAGAGTGACACTGCACACGCCAAGTTTCATGTCGTTTTGTCCCCTATTCCCCACTCGCGCGAAAAAAGTTCCGAATGGCCGCGCACGCGGCCAAAAAACCGAATCGCTCGGCGCCCCGGCTTCTGAGAGCCGCTTCTCAGGCCCGCTCGCCCTCTTCGATAACCGCTTTTCTACAGCTTAGATGACCGCCCGACTCCACGCGCCAAGCCGCCATCGCGCGAAGTGCGCAATGAATCACATCCGCCAGCGTGTGGAGTTCTCCACGGATGGAAACACCGGGCGCCGAAAAAAGTTGCGGCAAGCTGTCCTCGCGAAATCGCGCTTCATGCCGGCCAACACTTTGATTTGACTCTTCCCGTCTCTCCAGACATAATTGCTCGTACGTCCATTCCTGCGGAGGGTTGATCAGCCCGGTGCGTTGTGCGGGCTCCACGGATGGCGCCAAAATATATCTTTGTTACGGGCGGCGTTGTTTCCTCGCTGGGAAAAGGCGTAGCAGCCTCCTCCATCGGTTGTCTCCTTGAAAGTCGCGGCTTCAAAGTCACCCTTCAAAAGTGCGATCCCTATCTCAACGTTGACCCCGGCACGATGAGCCCGTTTCAACACGGTGAAGTCTTCGTGACCGAGGACGGCGCCGAAACCGATCTCGACCTCGGGCACTATGAGCGTTTCACCCACGCCAAGCTGACTCGCGACAACAACTGGACCACCGGACGCATTTACGAAACCATTCTCGCCAAGGAGCGCCGCGGCGACTATCTCGGCAAAACCGTGCAGGTCATTCCGCACGTCACCGATGAAATCAAAAACATCATCAAGAAGGTTTCCGAGGGCGTGGACGTCGTCATCGTCGAAATTGGCGGCACCGTCGGCGACATCGAATCGCTTCCCTTCCTCGAAGCCATCCGTCAGATGCGCCTTGAGCTCCGCGCCGATAACACACTATTTGTCCACGTCACCCTTGTCCCCTATATCGCCGCCGCTGGCGAACAAAAAACCAAGCCCACCCAGCACAGCGTGAAGGAAATGCTCGGCATCGGAATCCAGCCGGACATTTTGCTTTGCCGCAGCGACCGCCACATCCCCTCCGAATTGAAAAAGAAAATCGCGCTGTTCTGCAACGTCGCGGAATCCTGCGTCATTTCCATGGAGGACGTCGACACGATTTACGCCGTGCCCGCGGAACTCGCGCGCGAGGGCCTCGACAAGCAGATTCTACGCCTCCTCCATCTCGAGGAGCGGCCGCAGGATTTGCAGCCCTGGCTGGACCTGATTTATCGCATGCATCACCCCATGGGCGACGTGCGTATCGCGGTCGTCGGCAAGTACGTCCAGCTCGAAGATGCCTACAAGAGCCTCCGCGAAGCGCTGATGCATGGCGGCCTGGCGCATCATCACAAGACGGTGCTCGAATGGATCGAAGCCGAGGAGATCGATTCGCCGCAATCCGCCGCGAACCGCCTGCGCGCTTATGACGGCATCCTGGTTCCCGGCGGCTTCGGCAAACGCGGAATTCAAGGAATGGTCCATACCATCCAGTACGCGCGCGAGCACAAAGTGCCGTTTTTCGGAATTTGCCTCGGCATGCAGTGCGCCACCATTGAATACGCGCGCGACGTGGCCCGCCTGACCCACGCGGACAGCACGGAATTTGATCCGCAAACGCCCTACCGCGTCATTTACAAGCTGCGCGAACTGCTCGGCGTGGACGAAATGGGCGGCACCATGCGCCTCGGCGCGTGGCCCTGCAAGCTTGAACCCGGCTCTTTTGCCGCGAAGGCTTACGGCAAGCTCGAAATCAGCGAGCGCCACCGCCATCGCTACGAATTCAATCGCGAATACGAAAAGACCTTGCTAGCCGCCGGGCTGCGGATCACGGGACGGACACCCGACGACAACTACGTCGAAATCATCGAGGCGCCCGGCCACCCCTGGTTTCTCGGCTGCCAATTCCATCCGGAATTCAAGTCCAAGCCGCTCGAACCGCATCCCCTCTTTGCCGCCTTCATTGGCGCTGCGCTCGAACACAAGAGGCAGCGGGCGCGGCCGGTTTCCGCAAATGCCGCGCCCCCTTCCGTGGAAGTGCCTGAACCGCAGCACGCATCCGGGCAGCAGCGCGCCTCCGTGATGCGCGCATCCGCATCCTCCCGCGCTGCGGACTGATCACGGATCCGGGCTTCCGCTGCTCTTGCGCGCTGTCGGCGCGCCTCCGCTTCAGACCACTTACCTTTTATCTCTTCGTCCGCGTTGGCTCGCCTTTACCGATCTGCTACGCTGGCTCTCGCAAATCGCGCTGAGGAGACCTGCCGTGCCCGTCGTCGCGGGAGTGGATCTAGGCGGAACCGCCATCAACTACACCCTCATGGATCAGAATGAACGCTTTCTCATTGAGGATTTGTGCGAACATCCCGCGCTCTCGACGCAGGGCCCGGAGATTTGCCTTCAGCAGATTGCCGATGGTTTGGAGCTCGCGGTCCGCCGGGCGGGCGTGCAACTCGCCGATGTGGCCGCCGTCGGTTTGGATACTCCTGGACCCGCCAGTTCCGCCGGCCGGCTCAGTGCGCGCGGCTCAACAAACTTCGTACACCCAAGATGGGCCGGCTACGACATTCGGGAAGGACTGGCGCACAAGCTGGGGAAACCGGTCTCGTATCTAAACGACGGGAACGCCGCCGCCCTCTGGGGACACTACGCCATTTTCGGAGCGAATAGCCGCGAGACTTCGGTTTCCGCGATCATCGGCACCGGCCTCGGCGGTGGCGTCATTCTCGGCGGCGACGTCGTTAAGGGCAAAAACGGCTTTGGCGGAGAGCTTGGCCATGTCTTGCTGCCCTATCAAAGCATCCCCGGAACGGACGGCTTGAAACCGCAATGCAACTGCGGGCGCACGGGCGACCTTGAATCGCTTTGTTCGCTCACCGCCATCGAGCGAAACCTTCTGCCCCATCTCCTGGAACGATATCCGGCTCACCATCTGGCAAAAATGGACCGTCATCATGCCGCGAAGCTCGTGCGCGGCCTCGCGGACAAAGGCGATGCCTTGTGCAAGGAAGTATTCCGGATCCAGGCGCAGGCCCTCGGCCTTTTCTTCGACGAAATGGTGAATACGTTCGATCCAGACGCGCTTATCATCGGCGGCGGCGCCCTCGAGGCCGGCCGCGGCTTTCAGGAATGGTTCGTGCGGGAGGTCCGCGCGGCAATGCCGGCGCAGCGCGAAGAGCAAGCCAGCATCCCGATTTACGTCATGCCGAACGGAGACACCGCCGGCTCCCGCGGCGCCGCCATCGAGGCCCTGAAGCTCGCGCGGCAGAGCGGCTTGATGTGAATCGATGCGCGAGAAGCAAGGCTTGCGAGCGATTGCTCCCCGCGCGCTGGATCAGCCCGCCGTGGACGGATCGATGGTCTTGCCGACTTCCGTGATTCTCGTCGCCGGAAAGCCGCTGATCTCGGCATGCTTGCGGATGATCGCTTCGTCCTTCGCCAGGTAAACGCAGAACGTCTTGTCCGCCGCGACGAACGATTCGAGCCACTGAATATCCGGCCCCAGCTGCCGCAGCGCCTGATTCGACGTGCATGCCGCCTGCTTCAGTTGTTCCCGTTCCAGGGTCCCCACCTTCGGAATATCCCTCTCGATGATGTATTTCTTCATTTGCTCTCTCCTGCATGACAGCTTGGATTCACTACGCTCGCAGGATAGCGGGCCACGCCGGTTGCGCCAAGATGGCAGATATGCCATCCTGCATAGGTATTTAGGCCATCCTTTCTTCGGCCGCCCATCCGAGGCTCCTATGTTCGAAGTCACGATCGTCTTCCTCGACCAGACCTTTTCCTCCACGGCCATTGGTCCCATGGAAGTGTTTCGCCATGCCGGCAGCTTGTGGAATATCCTCACCGGCAAGCGCCAGGCTCCGCGCTTTCGGGTCACTACCGCTTCCGCGGACGGACGCGCCGTGCATTGCGACGGCGGAATCCAGATACGCCCGCAAGCCGCCCTCAACGAGATTCGCAATACCGACCTCATTTTTATCCCCACCACCGGCCTCAGCTTCGATGACGTGCTGGAACGCAATGCCCCGGTAGTTCCCTGGCTGCGCCGCTGGAACAAACGCGGCGTACCGATTGCCAGCGTCTGCTCCGGTGTCGGTCTCGTTGCCGCCACCGGACTGCTCGATGGGAAGCGCGCCACCACCCACTGGGCGCTGGCCGAACCCTTCCGCCAAAAATATCCCCGGGTTCGCTGGATGCCGGAACTTATGGTCACCGAGGACCGCGGCTTCTACTGCGGTGGCGGCGTTCATGCCGCGCTTGATCTGAGTTTGTATCTCGTCGAGAAATACTGCGGCCACGAAATCGCCATCCAGAGCGCCAAAGCGCTGCTCATTGAGACGCCGCGTTCCTGGCAGGCGGGCTTTGCCATCGTGCCCCTCAAAACCGAACATTCCGACGCCAGCATCTCCGCGGCTCAGGAATGGCTGCACGAAAATTTTCACCGCGATCTTCCGCTCGAAGCTCACGCACGGCGCGCCGGAATGAGCCTGCGCAATTTTGTGCGGCGCTTCAAACAGGCGACCGGCGACAGTCCGCTGGCTTATTTGCAGAAACTCCGCGTTGCCGCCGCGAAGCGCCTCCTGGAAAGCGATCATCGCAGCATCCAGGAAATCAGCGATGCCGTTGGCTATCAGGATGCAGCGTTTTTCCGCTCGCTTTTTCAGCGGCATACCGGACTCTCGCCCAGCGCCTACCGCCGCAGCTTCGGCGCGCATGCGCGGCAGAATTCGCCCCGAGCCTAAGCCGTTTTACGAAGCTTGCGGTGCTTGGTCCTGGCCGGATGAGCCGAGGCGCCGGCCCTTTGTGCGGATGCGCCACGCCCGGCCATGCTTTTCTTGAGGGCGTCCATAAGATCGATGACCGGAGCGAGCTTCGGGGGTTTTTCCGGAGCGGGCAAAGGCTTGCCTTTCATTTTCGTTTCCAGCAGCTTCTGAATCTGCCGTTGATATTCGTTGTGAAATTCCTCGGGATGGAAGGGCTTCGTGAGTGATTTGGCGAATTGCTCGGCCAGAGCGGCCTCCTCCTTTTTCAGGTCTCTGGGCAGGTTCTTGCCATATTCCGCCGCGGGGCGGATTTCCTCGGCGTAATAAATCGTGTGCAGGGTCAAGCCATTTTCAAAAGGGCGGAGAATCACCGGACGCTCGCGCTGATGCAAAGTCACCTTGGCCACAGCCGCAAGTTTCAGGCGTTCCATGGTGTCCAGCAGCAGCGCGTAGGCCCGCCGGCCTGGCTCCTCGGGCATCAAGTAGTAGGAGGTCTCAAAATAAATCGGGTCGACTTCCTCGAGCTTCACGAATTGCAGGATGTCCATCGCTCGCGAAGTGCGCGGCGCGAATCTTCTCAGCTCTTCGCGGTCCACGGTGACGTACTGATCGTTCGCTGCTTCATAGCCGAGAATGATTTCGTCGCGCGGAACCGCCACCTCATCCCGCGGGCAATACATTTGCTGCTTCAGCCGTGTGCCGCACGTCCGGTGCAGTTCGTGAAACCGCACATGCTCCGCCCGCGCGGCCGCCATCAGGCGAATCGGCACGCTGACCAGCCCAAACGAGATGTAGCCCTTCCAAACCGATTGCGCCATCTGTGCCTCCTCGCCTCACCCGCCATGGATAGGATTCTTGGCATCGGTTGTGCGGGTGCCAGCGGCGGAGAAAAGCGCTTCTAGCGGGAGCGTTCAGCCTGGTCAAACGCTCCAGATCAGCCAGCCGGAGTGGCACGGGTACGCGCCCATTCACGGATCGCGGCGACGTCTTCCGAACGCGTAACGCTGAGCGGCTGCGTGCCCTGAAGCTCGGCCACAAGAATCTCCGTCGACAGCTCCCGCCGGGCATGGAATGCGGTATAGAGCGCTGAAACGATCGCCTGCTCGATTTCCGCGCCGCTGAAGCCGTCGCTCGTCGCCGCCAGCTTTGCAAGATCGAACTCCGCGGGCTCGCGGCCGCGCTTGCGCAGATGCAACGCGAAAAGCGCCTGGCGCGCCTCGGGTCCCGGCAAATCCACAAAGAAAATCTCATCGAAGCGGCCCTTTCGCAGCATCTCGGGCGGCAGCGCGGAAATATTGTTGCTCGTGGCCGCGAGAAACACGCCCGGTTCGCGGTCCTGCATCCATGTGAGCAGCGTCGCCACAAGCCGCTGCGAAAGGCCCGCGTCCGCCTCTCCGCTGGCGCCCGCGGAGGCGAAAGCCTTTTCGATTTCGTCGATCCATAGCACGAGCGGCGAGAGCCGTTGGGCAAGTTCCAGCGCTTTGTGCAGTTTTTTCTCGCTTTCACCCACGTATTTGTCGTAAAGCGCGCCTGCATCGAGCCGCGCCAGCTCGTATCCCCATTCGCCGGAGATGGACCGCGCAGCCAGGCTCTTGCCGCAGCCTTGGACCCCCGTAATCAGCACGCCTTTTGGGGGAACGAGGCCGAATTTCCGCCCTTCAGCCGTCCACGCGCTCTTGCGCTTGCACACCCAATCCCGCAGGTGATTCAATCCGGCGATCTCCGTGAACGATTTTTCGCGCCGAATGGTCTCGAGCAAGCCATTTCCGCGTACCGCGAGACGCTTGGCCTCAAGCACCGCGTCCACCAGACCGGCATCGATTTTGCCCCGCGAAAGCGCGCACATGCGGAGCGCCCGAAGCCCTTCCTGTTCGGCCATGCCTTGCAGGTTGCGGGCAATCTGCGCGATTCCGGCGTTGTCGAGTTCAGTCGGCAAGCGCAGCTCCGCAAGCACCTGCTTCACTCCCCCCAGCAGTTCGTCGGCGCTCGGCAGGGCGAACTGGAACGCGACTTCATCGCTCTCCAGTTCCGGCGGAAGCTCGATGACTGCGCCCGTGATGACAATCGACCTGCGGGCGACCCGGAAATGCGCGGCCAGATCGCGCAGTCGCCGGCAGATTTTGTCGTTCTCGCAATACCGCGCGAAGTCCTTTAGCAGGAAAATGCCGTCTCCCGCGATGAGGGCCATGTTCGAGAGCGCCGATTCGGGGTTATCGGTGTTGTAGATCGGCTCACCATGGAAGCGCGCCAGACCGGAGGTGACGCTCCAGCGAAACAGCGGCACGTCCATATCCAGTGCAACATCCGCCAGCAGCGACTCGAAACGGTCCTCCTCTGTGGTTTCGACCGTGATAATCGGGTGGTGCGAATTTACCAGGAGCCGCAGCTCGTCTCTCTTGCCGCTCAAACTGCTACCCATGGGCAACTCGCGATCGCTCAGCCGCTGCAAGGACGCGGCTCGGGCCTCTCCGCCACCCGCTCCCTGCCGCGGTTTGCTCTGATCCCAATGCCCCTAAGGCCCTGTGCGCCGCTGCATTGGCTCGTTGACACACTTCGCTGCGTCCCCTAGACTTGTTTGTTTGCATTCAGACCCTGAGGAGCGATAGATGGCTCAAGGACAGCCTACCAAAGTCAAAAAGCGGAAAAAGTCCGTTTTAAAGCGCGCGGCGCAAGCTCGTCAACGCGCGGAGGTGAACCGCGCGAACCGCACCCGCGTCCGCACCATGATCCGGCGATTCCGCACCGCCCTGGCAGCCGGTGACGCAACCGCCGCCGCCAATCTGCTCACGCCCACCCTGTCGGCCATCGATCGGGCCATCACCAAGGGCGTGCTGCACGAAAATACCGCCAACCGCTACAAGTCGCGGCTTCATCTGGCCTTTAACGAATTGCGCGCGAAGGCCGCAAAGTAGTTTCCGGCGCTCCCCCGCCAATTCGTATTGTCCTTCAGGCTAAAACTGCTCTAAGCGGCCCGTTTTGGTCCCATGCGAGCGTGGCTGCCCCTTTCCCCGCGAGCTCTTCACCGGGAATCCCCCGCTTTTCTACGCGCTCTCGGTGACTTCTTCTTTGCTCCCCGCAGGCGCCATCTTGTGCGCCAGAAAACGCGCTGCGGAAACGCCCAACACGCCTCCCGCCGCCGCCAGCCCCAGCGCTGCAAGCCAGGTATCGTGCAGGCTCGATACGTTCAGAAATTCCACGTACCCGCCGGCAACGAAAATCGTCGCGCCGATCACACTCGAAAGCAGCGCCAAAGCCCAGTGGATCTGTTTGCGCAACGTGATCGAATAATTCGCGATGAAGCCGGCGAGCACGCCCAGCAGAATCATCAGCCGGTCGAGCCACGGAAATGCGTACTGAAACGTGAAATGGAGCGCTTCCGCCTTCTGTCCTCCGGAAGCCGCTTCGATTTTGGCCGCGCCGGCCAGGTCGGAAACCACTCCTTGTGCCGCGACGCATTCATTGGCCGGCACCACGATGCTGCCATCCTTCGAGAGAATGGCCCCCGCCGCTTTCTCCATCGAGACGCGCTCGCCCACTCCGGTGAGCCGCGGTGAAATCGATTTACGCCGCCCATCCGTGGCCCTCTGCCCATGCGAATCGTAAAACGCGAAGCGAAACGGGATCGGCGTCGCGCCGTCAGCGGGCCCAAAGGAGCGGTCCTGCTCGGACGCGAGCGAGACCGAAGGCGCCGGGTAGCAGCCATAGGCGTTCGCTTGCGCCGCTGCGCCCAATCCGGGCGATTTGGCGCGCAGGTGTGCGGTCGCCGCGGTTACACGAAGTTCCACCGGTGCGAAGCGCTTTCCGTTGAGTATGATCACCGATTCGGAGCTGACCCGGCAGCCGTCGCACGTGAGCGAAACCGTGTAGCTCTGCGCGGCGGTCACGTTCGGACCACGATCGTTTGCCAGCCCGATTTCCACCGGAATCGATTCGCCGATAGGCGCCGAAAGCTTGCGGAGATAAATCCACAAGCGGTCCGGCTCACCCGGAGTCGGAGGCCCGCCGAAGGGAGAGGGACTGCGATCGGAATCGCGATTCGGATGCGGAAGCGCGGCGGGCGAAGCAAGGTCCGACCCGGCATCCGATAGCAGCTTCCGGATTGTCAGTTGCTGCTGATCGAGCTGGGCCTTGTAATAGTTGTAAGCATCGGATTCAGGCTTCAGTTTCGCAAGTCTAAGCCCTAGCGCCCGCGCGGACTTCTCGAGCTTCGCCGACTGCTCAAGCGAATCAAGGATGCGCGCGTGCGTTTCCTGCCAGTTTTGCAGCGCCGCCCGAATGTCGTCCGCGCGCGGATTCGTTTCCTCTCCGCTTTCGATCGCGGAAATCCAGGTGGCCAGAATCTCCTCGGTGCCGGCATAGAATGGCGTTGCGCCGGGGCCGTTCGGCGCGACGGTCCGCATCCACTCGGTCGCAAAATCGCTGCTTTCAGCCGCGGGCCCTCCGGTGCTGGCCTGCAACGCGGCCCAATCGCGGTCCAGCCGCTGCTTTGCTTTGGCGACTTGCTCCAAGCCAGACCGCAGTTCGCCGGACGCATCCGGCTCCGCCGGCGGCTTCCCTTCCGGAACCGCTTGCCCCGCCGCAAAGAACAGCAGGCCCGCGGCAAAAATCCATCTCACGATCGAAGCGGAATACATGCGCACCTTCCAGGCGGGAATCGCCGTGAGCGTAACAAAGATCAAACGCCAAATACAGAAGTTACTCTGAAGAACGCGGCCAAACAGGAAGCTAAGCGGTGCTCGAGGCCGCTTTGGCGGTCAGTTCGGTGATGAGAAACTCCATCACCGCGCGCTCGTTCTTGGCGCCGGCGCCCTTCAGCCGGTCGTCCGCGCGCTGCAGCGCCCCAAGGCCGGCAAGCAGCCGTGGCTTCGAAATTCTCCGCGCGGCTTGCAGCGCAAGATCCGCTTGCTGCGGATTCATCCCCAGCGCGCGAGCCGCCTGGTACCCATTGCTGACGCCCCGCAGTTCACTCGCCTCGATCAATTTGCGGAACATCCATGCGATTGCCCCGATCATCCGAATCGGCTCTTCGCCTTCCCGCAGAAGCCGGTCCAGAAATTCCAGCGCCTGCCGCGAATTGCGCGAGCCCAGCATCTCCGTCATCTCCCACACCGTGGCTGCCTTCTCGGAGATGACTATCGCCCTCACGTCCTCCCGGCGGATCCGCTTCCGCTCCCCCGCGAACGCCGTCAATTTTTCGATTTCCGTCTTTAGCCGCAGCAAGTCCGCCGCCACCGCTTCGGCCAGGTCTTCCGCCGCGCCGGCCTCGAACTGTACGCCATGTTCCTTGGCCATTGCCCGCGCCAGCGTTGTTGCCGTCCCGATGTTGCTCTCGAGGTTCTCCCCAAGCCCAACCTCGACCACCAGCGCTTTCTCCGCCAGCAGCTTGGCCAGCTTCATGCGCTGGTCCAGTCCGCTCGCCTCCAAAACAAGCATCGTGAATGTAGCGGGATTTTCGAGATAACTATCGAGGAGCGCGGCCGTTGCTTCGCGATTCTTCTCCCCGAGCTTTTCGATCGCCTCCACGTCCTCCAGAAAGACGATCTGCTGCGGAGAAAGCATCGGCAGCGTTTGCGCCTGGCTGAGCGCCGCTTCCGTTTCGCCGCGGCCCGCGGAGTAACGCGAAACCGCCCACTCGCGCGCCGCCTCCGGCACGAATTTCTGAATGAGCTGCGCGCGGCAGGCATCGCGCAGGTAGGGCTCATCTCCCAGCAGCAGGATGGCGGGCACCATCTTGCCCTTCTCCAAACGCGTGAGCAAATCCCCTGCGGCGATGCGCGGCATCAATAGTTCTCCGTCACCGCTGCCACCAGCCGCGAGGCGAAATCCGCCGCCATGCGGCCGTACGCCGGGTCGCGTTCGTCAAAAAAGCTCGGCACATTCGTCGAGAGTTCGTATTCGTTGCGAAACACAAAATTATCGCTGTGATAGAGCACTCGCCCGGACTCGCGGTCCTCCAGCCTGACTTCGCATTTCATGGTAATCAGCATCGTCGTCGCCCGCGTCGTCGTTGTCGTGGCCGTCGTCGTGTTCTGGAAAAGCAGCGGCAGAAGTTCGATACTCAGCACTTTTCCCCGCAGAACGGCGTCTCCCTCGTTCGCGTTCGAAACGATGCGGTACGGCGTCTTCACCAGAAATTCATGCACTGTCGCCTCCGTAAGGCGCTGCTCGATCCGGTAGGTGCTCGTTTCATTTTCCAGAGCAGGCACCGCGATCGTGTGAATGGACTTGGGAAGCGCATTGTAGTGGCCGGCCACGTGATACCCGCAGCCCGTCGCCACCATGGCAATCGCAAGAGTCGCAACCCAAAAGCGAAGCCCGCCCCGGAAGGCTCCGGCTGACACCGGGCCACATGGCGTCTCCCTGGCGTCACGCGAATCTCGAACGGTCAAGCTGAGCATTAGGCGAGCATCTCCGCAAGCTTAACGGCGTTGCCAACCGGCAGCCGAATATTATCCGCGGCGCCCCAAAACCACCAGCCGCCGGGCCTTGCCGCGTCCGGCTCTGGCGCGGCCACGTGTATCAGGCTTTCGCCCGCCGCGCTCACGTTGCTTGGCGCGGCGTCCGCCGCATCCACCGCGAATCCCGCGTCCCGGCACGCCGCCGTCAAAGCAGCCGCGTCTTGCGTCTGCAACTCCGCGAACGCGCTGAAGGCCGCGCCATAAAACACCGGCGCGTGCAACACCTGCACAGCGGGAACCTGCGCCTTCCCGCCAATGCACGCCGTGATTTCCTGCCCAATGCGCTCCCTCGCCGCCGACAGCCTCTGCGAACTCTTCGCCCCAAACCGGTCCAGCAGGTTAAACGCGACCTGTGCGTCGAAGACCGGCTGCCCCACTCCTTGAAAGGAAAGCAATTGCCCCGTCTGGCTCTCCAGCTCCTCGATGCCCGCCCGGCCCGAATCCGATACGGGCCGGAAGTGCACCATCACCAGCCTTTGCAACCCGAGCTTCGCTAGCGCCAGCGTAAGCGCGGACGTAATCGCGCCCGATGCCGAGGGGATCGCAAAAACGCTTTCGCTCTTCGGAAACTCCCGCCCCAGCAGCGCATCCAGCCTCGGAAACCACGCAACCCCACGTTTCCCGCCCGTAATCGCGAGCGAGGCGCCCGAAAGATCGATCACGAACGCTGCGTCGTGAATAGCCGCGGTAAGATTTGCCACCGTGAAATCCGCGGAGCCCGTGAAGAAAACGAATTGCGCCTTCTCGAAGCTGCCCTCTTCGACCGGCTGGATTACCGCGGCTTCTCCGCCGGCTTCCGTGAGTGTTCCCGCCGCAATATCCTCATCGAGCAAGCGCACATCGTGGTCCGCCAGCCGGCTTTCCTCGAGCAGCGACTTCAATTCCGCGCCCAGGAGCGACGATGCTCCCGCAATCACAATTTTCTTCGGGTCCCGCTGTAGCGATGGCATGAATCACGCGCTTCGGGTCGTCGTTCGTCGCCGCACGTAGCGCACAACATGCAGCGTCACACCCGTAACAGCATACGTCGTGGCAAGGAAAAGCAAAACCACTTCCGACCACCGCCAGATTGCCGCCCCCAGAATGGCCAGCGCCACAATCGCCACCGATGGCTGCTTCCTCGTCCAAGGAATGTCCTTGAAGCTGTAAAAACGAATCGTGCTGGTCATCAAACCCGCAAGGCATAACACCAGCAAAATCCACGCAATCGCCCATCCGGCTTCCTGCAGCGGCGATTTGAACGCATGCACCACCGCCGCGATCATGCCCGCCGCCGCCGGAGTCGGCATGCCAACAAAAAATTTTGAGCTGCCCGGCGCCATTCCCTGCACATTGAAGCGCGCCAGCCGCCACGCGCAGCACACCACAAACGCCAGCCCAAACCACCACCCAAAATGCGCAATCTGCTGGATCGCCTGCGAACTTGTGATCTCCGGCAAATGCCGCACGCCCCACACGTAGGCCAGCAGCGCCGGCGCGATCCCGAAGCTCACCACATCCGCCAGCGAATCGAACTGCACCCCAAACTCCGTGTTTGTCCCCGTCAGCCGCGCCACCCGGCCGTCCAGTGAATCGAACAAGATCGCCAGTCCAATGGCCTTCGCCGCGCGATCAAAATCCTCAGGCCCCCCCACCAGCGACGCCGCCGAAGCGTAATAGCCGCACAGCAGATTTCCCACGGTGAAGAGACTCGGCAGCAAATAGATTCCGCGGCGCAGGCGATGCCTGCGTAGCGGCCGGCCTTCAAACGGTATTTCGTGCTGCACTAATTCGCCCATCACCGCGCCTGTTGGTTCGCCCCCGCCAGGTCGTCGCGTAACGCTGCGCCGGGCCGGGGCTGCCAGCGCGCAAGTATGCTCGATCCGCCTTTCACATTCTCGCCTGCTTTCACCAGAATTTCGGCCTCCTTTGGCAGCCAAACATCCACGCGTGAGCCGAATCGCACAAGGCCCACCCGTTCTCCCCGCGCTACCCTGTCGCCGGGCTTTTTCCAGGACACAACGCGTCGCGCGATCAGGCCCGCAATCTGCTTGAAGACGATTTCGCCCGCTTCCGTGGCCAGCACGAACACGTTCTGCTCGTTTTCCAGCGACGCGCGCTCCCGCATCGCCGCAAGAAACTTGCCCGGCCGATAGTTCAGCGCCGTGATCCGGCCCTCCGCCGGAGACCGGTTCACGTGAACATTCCAGATCGCCAGGAAAATCGAAATCCGTTGTCCAGGCCGGCCATCCAGCGGCTCGTCTTTTACCACCACGACTCGCCCGTCCGCGGGAGAAACAACCGCGCCGGCTTCCTCTGGAATCACGCGCTCCGGATCTCGAAAAAAGTAAAAAACGAAAGCTGCCAGAAGAAATCCTGCGGCTCCGGCTGCCAGCCACCCGAACGCAAGCGCTGCCGCTCCAATTGCTGCCGGCGGCAGGCCAAAATAGTAGCCTTCCTTCACCATTCTTTTGACGATACCACAACCGGAGAATACACCCCACGCGCTGAACGCGCCGGCGATAACGAATTGGCGGGAAACGCGGGCTACCGCTGTTCTTGCGCCCGCAAGCGCTGGATACGCGAGGCAATCCGCTCCATCTCATCCTTGCAGTGGAGCTTCATCTTTTTCAGCTTGATTTCTTCCAGGAGGTCTTCCGAACTGAGGTAGGGGGCCTTCGAAATTCTCTGCAGTTCTGCTTCGTACTTTTGGTGCTGCTCTAGCAGACGCTGGTAGTCAGCGTCTGCTTCGAGAAGTATGTCCCGAGGCGCCCGCGCGAAACTGGCCATGCGTTCCTCCTCATGACGTGGATTTAGGTGGGGTATGCGCGCTACATGAGCCGAACGATAGCACCGGGGGCCCCGGAGTCAAGCGGAAACGAGTGGTAGTTCGGTACTAGCCTGTCTCGTGGATTCAGCACTCAGGCCACGGCAGTTCGCCACCCGCCGGCAGCTTTCGCTCGAAGAGCAGCGCATCTTCCACCGGATCCCGATAGTAGCCCCGTCGCCGGCCGGTGCGATGGAACCCGTGCTTTTCGTAGAGCGATATGGCCGGTTCATTGGATTCGCGCACTTCCAAATAAACGCGAGTGACCTGGTTTAGGAGCAGTCTCCTCAGCATTCCCCGCAGAAGTTGCGCCCCGGCGCCACGGCGTCGCCATGATCGCCGCACGGCAAGATTTAGAATTTCCCCCTCATCGGCCACTTGTCGGGCGGATATATACCCCACCAATTGGGACGCGGATTCCAGGTCGCCCACTTCACTGACCAGGATGTGCACAAGGCCGGTCCCGCTCATCTCCGCCTCGCTCGGTGGTGACCACTGCGCGGTCTCAGCCGAGTCGCCAAGAATCTCCGCGACCCCGCTCGCGTCCGTCTGGGCACGGTATCCGCGCAAAACAGGGGTGGCGGCGGCCGGCTTACTTGCCATGGGTTCCGTGGGCCGGCTCTGGCTTCGGTGCGGCAGGCCCCTTCCACAAAAGTTCTGCGTCGGACCGCCGGACATAATTGGCGTCCAGCCGCAGTGCATCCGTCAACCGGTTCTCCTGCGCCATCCTTAGCCCCACCCTGCCTATCGAGGGTGCAAGCTCTGGCGTAACCTCCGCAATCGCCCCGCCTTTCGCCGCAAATTCGCTCCAGGCAGCATTTCCCCGTACCAGATGCGGGTCAAGCGAAGCCCAGGACACCTCTGCGCCTTGCGTTCTCTCCCCAACCCAGGCCAAAAAACCCTCCGGCCGGATCACCATCTCTTCCCCAGCTAGTTCCAGGCCGCCCCCCTCTCGCTCATGCCGGTAAAGCCCGCCGAAAATCTGGTTTCGGTGCGCGTCAAAAAAGGCCGCTACCCAAGCCTTCGGCTCTGCAACGTGCGTTGCAATCGCCTCCAGCCGGGAGACCGCCGCGATAGGCCGCTGGTGGATTTCGCACCACGCCTTCACCGCCGTAAGCCCAACTCGCAAACCTGTGAACGAACCCGGGCCGGCGCTAACCGCGTACAAATCCACATCAGCCATCCCGATGCCCGCCACTGCTGCCAATTTGTTGACAGCGGGGAGCAGCCAGCTCGAATAGTCCTCCCCCCCATCATGCCTTAGCGTCGCAACCACGGCGTCGTCACGCAACACCGCCACGCTGCCACGGGCATCCGCCGTATCCAGGGCCAAAATTAGCATTTCGAATCGCTCGCTAGGATTCTAGCTCAAAGAGGCTAAGCCGTGCATTCGCCGCCCGAGAGCAATTTGCATGCCAAATTTCCGAGCCTCCTTCCCTAAGCCGCTGATTCCAGAGGATATATCTTGACTCTTGCAGCACAGAACCTTACACTCTTCTCTGTAGCTCAGGGGGGAATCCAAAGCAATGGACTTCAAAATCGGCGACAAAGTAGTTTATCCGAACCATGGCGTTGGGGTAATTGAGCAAATTAATTATGGTGTTCTCAATGGCAGGACCGAGCGCTACTACATGATTCGTATCGTATCCAGCGGGTTGCGCGTCATGGTTCCGCAATCGAACGCCGCGACCGTCGGTGTCCGCGCGGTGATTCGTTCCAATGAATCAACCAAGGTCCTGGGTTTCCTCGAAAAAGGCAAGCTCAACTCGCATCACGATTGGAAGCACCGCTTCAAGGAAAATTCCGAGCGCATGCGCACCGGTTCTTTGCTCGAAGTCGCCGTCGTGCTGAAGAGCCTGGTTTCCCTGAGCCGCAGCAAGCCCCTCTCCTTCCGCGAAAAGAAAATGCTCGAGCGCGCCAAGTATCTCCTGGTCAGCGAAATGGCCACCGCGAAGAACACCACCGCGGAAAACGCCGAAGGCTTGGTCGTGAAGTCGCTCGCCAAGGCCAATCTCACCTTTCCGGTGATGACCGAAAAGTTTGAATAACCTTATTCTTCGCTGAATTTGGTTCTTCACTGAATTTGCGGCGGACGGCCCAGGCTATCCGCCGCTTTCGTTTTTGCGCGAGGCTGGCCGCGCAGAACCCAATGCCACGCCCGCCCTGCGTAACGTCTCGGCAACAGCCGCTGCAATCTGCGGCGCGCCCGGCGTATCTCCGTGAATGCAGATGGTGTCAGCGCGTAGCCGCACACGTGTCCCGTCGTGAGCCGCAAGCGCGCCGTCTTGCGCGATACGGAGCGCCTGC
>DASRCZ010000285.1:0-7556 GCA_035652855.1 Candidatus Acidiferrum sp. | reverse complement strand
CTCAGGCGCCGCAAAGCCGGCGCCCGCGCCGCAGAATGCGTCATCCGAAGCGGCGAAGGGCGATTCCGCCCGCGCCGGCGCCTACTACAACTACACCATCGGGCATATTTTCGAGCAACAGTACGAAGCAACGAGCCGCGCTGATTACGCCACGCAAGCCATCGAAGCCTACAAGAAGGCGTATGCCCTCGACCCGCAATCGCCCATCATTGGCGAGCGCCTCGCGGAAATGTATTGGAAGGCGCAGCGCGCCCAGGACGCTGTCGCGGAAGCGCGCCAGATTCTGCAGCGCGACCCGAACGACCTGGCAACCCGTCGTTTGCTCGGCCGGATCTATCTGCGGCAACTTGGCGATTTCAACGGCGGCAACGGCCAGTCGGAAACCGTTGTGAAGGCCATCGAGCAATATAAGGAGATCAGCCGGCTCGATCCTTCCGATGCAGAGTCCGCCCTCTGGCTGGCGCGGCTCTACCGGCTCCACAACGATCACGACAAAGCCGAAGCCGTGCTTCGCGGCATCCTGAAAACGGACCAGGATAATGAAGCCGCCGCCGAGCAACTCACGCAGCTCCTGATGGATGAGGGAAAGAACTCCGAGGCGGTCAGCCTGCTTGAGCAGATGACTGCGCATTCGCCTTCCGCCGCCACACTGGATCTGCTCGGAGACGCCTACACCCAGTCACACGATCTCGCAAAAGCAGAGCAAGCCTATCGCAAAGCGGTCGAACTCGATCCCAGCGAACTCAGCCATCAGCGCGGCCTGGGCCAGACGCTTATGGCGGAAGAGAAGTATGCCGAAGCGCTCAAAGTTTACGAGAAGCTTTCCGACCTTATGCCCGACGATGCGGACATTTATCTCCGCATGGCGCAGATCTACCGCGAACTCCACGACCTCGATAAGGCGGAAGACAATCTGGTGAAGGCGCGCCAGTATGCGCCCGGCAGCCTCGAAGTCATGTACAACGAAGCGATGCTCTACCAGGCACAAGGGCGATTCGATGATGCCATCCGGGTGCTCTCCGATGCAGTCACTGGCGTGAAGTCGGAATCACCCGCCCTGCCCTCCCGGCGCAGATCACTGGCGATCCTCTATCAGCAGCTCGGTCAGCTTTACCGGGACAATCAGAACTATCAGGCCGCCATTTACACCTACGAGGAGCTTGGCCATCTCGGCGAGGACGAGGACCGTCGCGCGCGCCTGCTGATCATGGACACTTATCGGGCGGCCAAGGACCTGCCCAAGGCCCTCCAGGCCGGCAAGGACGCCTTGGCCAAGTACCCGGGCGATCCCGCCATCCGGGCCAGTGACGCGCTGCTCCTCGGAGAAAACGGGCAAACCGATGAGGCGGTGAAGATGCTCCGTGCCCAGCTCGTGGGCGGCGAGGCGGACCGCGACGTCTACCTCAACATCGCCCAGGTCTATGAGCGCGGCAAGCGCTATAACGAAGCCGAGCAGGCCGCGCGTGCCGCTGAGGCTTTGCCCGGCCAGCCCCGCGATAACGAAATGGTGTGGTTCCTGCTCGGCGCCATCTACGAGCGGCAGAAATTCTTCGATCGCGCCGAGGAGCAGTTCAAAAAAGTCCTCAGCATTGATCCCAAGAACGCGCCCGTTTTGAACTACTACGGCTACATGCTTGGCGACCGCGGCATTCGGCTCGATGAAGCCCAAGATCTCGTCCAGCGCGCCGTTAAGGAAGACCCGTATAACGGCGCCTACCTCGATTCTCTCGGCTGGATCTACTACAAACAGAACAAGCTCGGCGACGCAGAGGTTACGCTCCGCAAAGCCGTCCAGCGCGAAAGCCACGATGCCACCATTCACCAGCATCTGGGCGACGTTTACGCCAAGTCCGGCCGCAATGACCTTGCCGCCGCGGAATGGGAAAAGTCCCTTGCCGAATGGAAGCGCTCGCTTCCCGCCGATCTGGAAACCGATAAAGTCGCTGAGATCGAGAAGAAACTCGCGCAAACCAGGCATCGCGTGGCACAGAAGAGCGCCCCCGGCGAACTTAAGCCCTGATCCGAACAATGCGAGAGATTCGCGTCCCAGCCTGCGCGAAAGTCAACCTCCGCCTCCAAATTCTGGGCAAGCGGGAAGATGGCTTTCACGAACTGCGCACCATTTTCCAGACCATCTCGCTCCACGATGAAATTCGCCTGCGCCTTTCGCGCAAACCCGGCATTTCGCTGAGCGTACAAGGTAACCAGTCCCTTGCCGGCGAGCCCCGGCAAAGAAATCTCGTTTATCGCGCCGTCGAAGCCGTGCGGCGCGAAACAAAAAAGACGCCTGGCGTCGAAATCGAGCTCTGGAAGGCCATTCCCGCGGGTCGCGGCCTCGGAGGCGGCTCGAGCGACGCCGCCGCGGCGATGCTCGGTTATCTCCGCCTCACGCGCCAGCAACTGCCCCTCGCCAAACTAGTCGAGCTTGCCGCCGGTCTCGGCGCCGATGTCCCGTTTTTCCTCTTTGGCGGCCGCGCCCTTGGCGTCAACAAGGGCGACGAAATCTACCCGCTTCCCGACATCGCGCAGCAAGCCCTTCTCGTTATTTCACCGCGCAATATTCACGTGCCCACGCCGGACGCCTATCGCTGGCTGAACGCGCCGAGATTGACAAATTCCGCCGCTAACCCTAAACTTTGGGGGTTCTGTGCTCTATGTTGGAGCGCCCCGGGCGGCGGTCTCTCGAATGATTTTGAGAGCGCGGTCTTCCGGCGGCATCCCCGCCTTGGCAGGATCAAGCGGGAACTGCTCCGTCGAGGAGCGACAGAAGCCTTGCTGGCGGGTAGCGGTTCGGCGGTGTTTGGTGTTTTCCCGAGCCCAGCGAAGGCGCGCCGAGCCGCTGTCGGGTTTCCGGACGACGAGACCTTCGTTTGCGAAACAATTTCGCGCGAGAGGTACGCTCAAGGGTTGAGCGCGCTGTAATGTGCGCTCGCCGTCCACTCCGCAGCGCCTCCTCTTTACTTCGTTGCGCACCTTCGTGGCGGGCTGGTTTCTGGACCGGCCGCAAATCGCGGAATAAGGTCACTTTTGGATCTGGAGTTGGGTCCGCTTGGCAGTGACGTTTTTGAATTGTCCGCGAAATCTCGGGAACCGCGTGCTAGGCACGCCTTCTCTCCGCACCCGGCAAACGGGAGCTTTTCCAGCGCCTGTGACCTAGCGGTTTGGTCCAGAGGAGCACGCATCGCGTGAACGACGACCGGTTCAGAATCTTTAGCGGCACGGCGAATCTCCCGCTCGCGGAGAGCATCTGCCGCCATTTGAATGTTCCGCTCGGCAAGGCCAAGCTGGCGCGCTTTAGCGACGGCGAAATCTACTTTCAGATTCTAGAGAACGTGCGCGGCGCCGACGTTTTCGTCGTGCAGCCGTGTTGCTATCCGGTGGATAGCCACCTGCTCGAGCTGCTGCTTATGATCGATGCTTTCAAGCGCGCTTCTGCGTGGCGCATCACCGCCGTGCTGCCCTATTACTGCTATGCGCGGCAGGACCGCAAGGATAAGCCCCGCGTCCCGATATCGGCGAAGCTCGTCGCGGACTTGCTCGAGACGGCGGGCGCCAGCCGCGCTCTCACTCTCGATCTGCACGCGCCCCAGATTCAGGGCTATTTCGATGTGCCGGTGGACCATCTTTTTGGCTCGCCCGTGCTCGTCGAACACTTCCGCCAGCTCAATCTGCCGAACGTGACCGTGGTTTCGCCCGATGCTGGCGGCGTCGAGCGCGCGCGCTTCTTCGCCAAAAAGCTCGATGTGCCTCTGGCCATCGTGGATAAGCGCCGCGTGGATATGGACGTCAGCGAGGTGATGCACTTGATCGGCGATGTTCGCGGCCGCACCGCGCTCATCGTCGACGACATCATCGACACTGCGGGCACTCTCGTGAAGACGGCGGAGGCCCTGCTGCGCGAGGGCGCCACCCACGTCTACGCGGCCTGCACGCATGCCGTGCTTTCCGGTCCGGCCGTCGAGCGCATTGCCAAATCGCAGATTTCCCAAGTGGTGGCGACGGATTCCGTGCCGCTAAGCGATGAGGCGAAAAAAGTTTCCAAGATCAGAGTGCTGAGCGTGGCGGATTTGCTCGCGCGGGGCATTCGCTCCATTCACGAGGAAACGTCCATCAGCGAATTGTTCATCTGAAACACAGAGTGCACGGACTTTGTCCGTATCGAGCAAGGAAGGAACGAAGTATGGCTGAGAAGCAAATCGTAGTGGAAGGCTCGCCGCGGGCGAAGCGTGGCAAGAACGAAGCGCGCCGCTTGCGCGTGACCGGCGAGGTCCCGGCCGTGCTGTACGGCGGCAAGGGCTCGGCGGTCACCCTTTCCGTGAACGCCAAGCAGGTGGGCGCGATTCTGCGCTCTCCTACCGGACACAACACGCTTTTTCAGGTGAAGCTCGGCGGCAGGAACGAGCCCGCCATCCTGAAGGACTGGCAAATCGATCCGCTGACGGGCCGCTTGTTGCACGTTGATCTGTTGCGTGTGGCCATGGACGTACGCATGCGCGTCAAGGTTCCCGTGCACACCGTCGGTGAAGCCGCCGGCGTCAAGCAGCAAGGTGGCATTTTCGAGACCGTCACCCGCGAAGTCGAAATCGAGTGCCTGCCAACGGAGATTCCGACGGAATTCAAGATCGATGTCAGCCACTTGATGATTGGCATGCAATTGCGCGCGAGCGATCTGCCCATCGACGCGGAAAAAATGAAGCTGATTACCGCGCCCGATCGCGTGCTCGCTCACGTCGTCGCTCTCCGTGAGGAGGAAGAAAAGCCCGCCGAAGCGGCCGTGGAAGGAGCCGTTCCGGCCGAGCCCGAAGTCATCAAGAAGGGCAAAAAGGAAACCGAAGACGAGGCATCTGCCGAAGGCGGCGAAGCCAAGTCCGAAAAAGGCGAGAAGAAGAAGTAGCATTTCCGGGAGCCGGCCCGCGCCGGCTTCCGCAAGGCTGTTGGCGCCGGCGTCTCGCCGGCGCGCGAGGGCAGTGGCCGCGGTGGTAAACGCGGCTGGATGCGAGGCGATGCGGCTCATTGTCGGACTTGGCAATCCCGATCCGGAGTATCAATGGACGCCGCATAACCTGGGTTTCATGCTCGTGGACGAATTGGCCAATCGCGGCGGGATTCGCGTTTCCCGCCCGGAAGCGAAGGCTCTCGTCGGCGTCGGCAGGCTCGCCGGCGAGGACGTCCTGTTGGCCAAGCCGCAGACGTACATGAACCTGAGCGGCATCTCCGTGCGGGAGCTGCTGGGCAAGTATGAACTTGGGCCGCAAGACTTGCTGGTGGCCTGGGACGAGCTGCAGTTTCCCGCAGGCACGTTCCGGATTCACCGGCGCGGCAGCGGAGGCAGTCACAACGGCGCGAATTCCGTTGTGACTGCGATCGAAACCGAGGAGTTCGCCAGATTGCGTCTCGGCTGCGGCCCGGAGCACCCCCTCGCCGCGCGCAAGGAATTTGTCCTGCGGCCGATGCGCCGTCCGGAGCTTGAAGTCGCGTCGGAGATGCTGGCCGAAGCAGGCGACGCGGTTGAACTGCTCCTGACCAAAGGCATTGACGCCGCGATGACGAAGTACAACCGGCGCGGCAGGCCGGAGAACGGAAGCGAGACTTAGCGGCGTCTGGTAGTTTTGGCAGCAAAAGGAAAGAAACGAGGCAATCATGGAAGAGCGTTTGTACGATCTGATCTTCATCACTCGCCCGGCCACGCCGGAAGACGAGATAAAGCGTGTGCTTTCGACCATCGAGCACACTTGCGCGGAAAAGAACGCGAAGATCGAAAAGACGGAGAATTGGGGCACGCGCAAGCTCGCCTATCGCGTCGCCAAGCATCGCGAAGGAATCTACCTCTATCAGCAGATTCGCACGACTCACGGCGAGCTCATCGCCGAGCTCGAGCGGCGTCTCCGCGTGCAGGATTCCGTCATTAAGTATCAGACCGTGCGGCTCGATGAAGACATCAAGCGGCAGAAGAAACTTGGCGAGCGCCGCGAACGCCGTGCCGCGCGGCGGCCGCGCCGGACGGCGGCTCCCGCAGCCGAGCAGCAGGCCGCCGGCTGAAATGGATTCCAGAAAATTGGGCCGCGGAGCAGCCGCGGTTTGAGAAGAATAACGAAAGGTAGGAAGGCATGTCCGAGGAACAGAAGCAAGCGCCAGCACCCGTGTCACCCGCGGGAGCGCCGGCTCAGCAGCAAGGAGGTCAGGGCGCTCCCGCAGGTCACGCCCAGGCCGGAAGCCACGGCGGTCCTGGCGGACCGGGTGGCCATGGAGGCGCCGGGCGCGGCCCGCGCCGCGAAGGCGGCCCCGGAGGACCCGCTGGTCCGGGCGGACGCCCGCGCAGCAAGCGCCAGTATTTCCGCAAAAAAAAGGTTTGCAAGTTCTGCGTCGAGAAGATGGACCTCATCGACTACAAGCGCGCCGATATTCTTTCGCAGTTCGTGCAGGAACGCGGCAAAATTCTGCCCCGTCGTATGACCGGCGTTTGCGCGCGCCACCAGCGCTGGCTCGGCGTCGCTATCAAGCGCGCCCGCAACATCGCCTTGTTGCCGTTTGCTGGCAGCGCGGCCGGCACGCCCGCGCCCAAGCCCGTCGAAGCGGCGCACAAGGGTTAGTGGCGGGACCGTAAATTCTCCGCCGCTGCTTGTCCCTATCTTCGTGGCTTCGAGGTTTGCTTGCTTCGTGATGGGGAGTGGCCGATCCCGGAATCGGCCGGTGAAGGCATTAGAGTTTTACGGATAGGAACCGAGGAAGAATCATGCAGATCATTTTGCAGGAAGATGTCGAAAAACTGGGCCACCGCGGCGACGTAGTGACCGTCAAGCCGGGCTACGCCCGCAACTTTTTACTCCCGCGAAAACTTGCTATCGAAGCTACCGCGGGTAACATGAAAGCTCTCGAGCGCATCCGCGGCGCTCTCGCCAAGAAGACCGCCACGGAACTCGATGCCGCTCAGAAACAAGCCGAACTCCTGAACCTCGTTTCGCTAAGCTTCGCGCGCAAAACCGGCGAAAACGACCAGCTCTTCGGCTCTGTCACTTCCGCGGACATCGCCGAAGCTCTTGCCGTTCAGGGTTTCAAGGTGGATAAGCGCCAGGTGCAGTTGAGCGATCCCATCAAGGCCCTCGGCGACTATTCCGCCACCATCAAGGTCTTCCGCGACGTCACCGCGAAGGTTAGCGTACACGTCGGCAAGGAAGAGTAACCGAGGACTTGTTCGAACCGGGCCGCTTCACACGCGGCGAGCGCAACGCCTCCTGAGCGGCTTCTAACAGCCGTCACAGCCATTCCTGCGTCACATCGTCAGAACCACGCGAAACTGCGCCTTCCCGCTCATCATCCGCTCGTACGCCTCGCTGGCTTTCGTTAGCGGATATTTTTCGATCATCGGCCGTACGCCGGTCAGCTCGGAAAAGCGCAGCGTATCCTCGGAATCCGTTGGAATTCCAGACGACCAGCCCTTCAGTTCCTTCCGCCCGCGGATCAGTTGCATGGGGCTTACCTGCACCGGGTCGGGACTCGCGCCGATCACCAGAAAAATCCCGTTCGAGCCTAGCCCGTCAAAGAGATCCGACATGGAC
>DASRCZ010000284.1:0-6653 GCA_035652855.1 Candidatus Acidiferrum sp. | reverse complement strand
GGCGGAGGCGTGTGGAAGTCGAATCCACCATTCGACCCGCGAAGGACCGAATCGCCGGCTTTGAAGGCCGGGAAGGTCACCGGACCCCTTTCGCCTCCGGGAAAAGTATAGAGGCGGGGCGGCAGGAGTCAAAATGCGGAGGCAGTGTGCGGGGGAGAGGATGGCGGCCGGCATAAGACGCTTGTTTGGGAAGAACTAGGCCAGGGCTGCTTGCTGAGTGCGGATAAGAGCGGCAACAAGTTCGTGGAGAGCGGAGCTTGTGCAGATTTCGTAGTAGACGTGAGAAGAGGGCGCTCCGATTTGTCCGTCCGGGAGAAGCTGGCGGGCGGCGCCCCTGCGAAGCACCAGCAGCTCGACGGTTTCGCCCATGGGAACTTCCCCAAAGAAGAGCGTGACGTTTTCGCGGCCCCAGGGGAGATCGAGCTTTGTCTGGATCGAATCGAGCGAAATTTCCTCGGAAAGCTTCTGGAAGCCCTCGTCATTGAGTTCGACGCCATTCATGTTGTAGCGGACGAGAAATTCGTCGAGTTCCTCGGCGGAAGCGCCTTCCAGCGCGTTGAGGAACTGGAATAGCGAGAAATGCGTCTTCTGGCCGGAGAGCATGCGCCTGGCGAGCTTGGCGCAGCCGGAGAGGCGATCCGAGAGGTTGAGCGCTTTGGAAATCATGATGCGGGATTCACCGTCCGTCCAATACGTGGGCGCGGAGCCCTGAAAAGCGACACCAACGCCGAGCTCGAGCACCGGAAGATGGTTGGCGGCGGCGCGCTCGTTGTAAGCGGCGCTCACGGCGAGAATTTGGCGCGCGAGAACGCAAGCTTTGGCAACCGGCCGGGCGAAGGCGCGCGTGGATTCCGTTTCAAAAATGGCAAGAATGATCGCGTCCCCTTCAATGAACACTTTTTTCGCGCCATATCTGTCGAGCAGCTTTTTAACCGGTTCGTGAAGATTGAGACTGAAGTGCGAAGCGGGGTTGAGGCCGCGCGCGAGAAGGTCTTGGGTCATCTTCGTCGAGCCGCGCACGTCCACCTTGATGATGACGTGCGAAACCACATGGTCGCGTTCGGGCCTGGCTTCTTCCTGCAGAACGCATTCGTAGAGGCAATTGTTGATGCGAGAAAGCTCACGCGCCTTCTCCGTGGTCACGAGATGAATGCGCTCCATGCAGGCGGTGAGATGCTCGGCATCGCGCAGGTCGCGGCGCAGGCGAAGAAAGTCCACGGCGAAGCGCAGGACAATGGATTGAATCTCCTGCCGGTCGTAGCGGCGGATTTTCTTTGCGAGATCGTCGATGGCCTTGAGCGAAAGCTGGCGTGACGGAACATGCCGGATGATTTCCTCGACGCGCTTGAGCTCCTCGCGAGAAACCACGGCTTTCCGAAGCTGCTGGAGGTGAACGGGCGGACAGTATTCCGAGGCGATGGCGCGAATCTCGTACCCTGCGATGATGTGCCACAGCAAGTCCTGTGCTTCAAGCCTTTCGACAAGCTGCGCGAGATGCTGGTTCCGCATCGCGGCTCCCGACTCCGGTCCGAAGCCGGCGTCGAACAGCCGGCGTGCGTTTTCCGGTTCGTTCAGGTAGTCGCCCACCTTGGCGCTGTAGTCCTTCGCGAAAAAATCGACCTTCTGTTTGGCCGCGTCAATCCGCGGGCCGATTTCCTCGAGCTTAAGCTGCTGGTGCTTGAGGCGCAGCTCAAAATCGGCCAGAGCTGCTTTGAGGTTGCCCGGATCGCTCGATCCAAGAAATTTCGTGAGAAAGCCATCTCCGCGCTCGAGCTTCCTGCGCGCGGCTTCTCGCTGCTCCTCGAGGTTGGCGATTTCCGCGCGAATGGCTTCCGCCTCCCGGAGAATCGAATCGTAAGCGGAGCAAGCTTCGCTGAAGGCGGGATCCTGGCCGATGGACAGACCAGCTTGGCGCATGAAATCCTGGAAGAGTGCGTCCATCACCTCGAAGCGGTCGGGGTCCCGGACGTAGTTGCCGAGCAGGACGTAGTGCTCGAGAAAGTAGACGTCGTCCTTGCCGCCATCGAGAAAAACGAGGCGATTCTTCAGCAGGTCGTAGAAAGGCGCGAAGTCATCGCCGAAGAGCGCGCGGCGCGTCTTGGCGATGACGGCCTCCTCGACGTCAACGAGGATCTGCGCAACCTGCTGGCCAACTGCGCGGATGACCGACTTGCGAGCCGACTGCAACTCGGAGAGCCGCGCCTTAATCACGTGCGCGGACTGGCTTCGCTCGAAGTGCTCTCCGCGCTGCCGAATCCATTCCTTGCCTTCCAGGATGAGATTGGCGAACTGATTTCCGGTCTCCTCGGTGAGGAACTTGATGAGCGCAAGGCGGAAGAGCAAATCGATTTCGATATTTTTCTGATACTTGGCTTGGGTGAGCGCACTTTGCAAGAAGTCGCTGAGGCTTTTGCGGAAGGCGCCGCTGTCCGGCCCTTTGGCTTTGCGAAGCTCGATTCCCGAAAAGTACGTGGCGCTGGTGTTCTGCCGGATCAGCTCGAAAAGATATTCCCGCGCCCCCTGGACGAATTTGGGGCTGAGGAACACATCATGGTGAATATTGTCAACGCCGATGGCCAATGAGGCGAGCGGGAGTCTGACATCGTAGCTCTTGAGCTCGATCGGCGCGGATTCTGTCGCGGTGAGCGATGGGAGTTCGTTGGACATGCCACGGCCAGGGGCTTACTGCCAACGTAGCAGCCGCCCGGGCCAGGAGCAATGGTGCCGGACGCCCGAGTGGCGAGAGAGTTAGGGGAGATAGCGGCGGAGGTATCCCGAGGATCAGAGCACGGTGATGCGGCGGGAGTCGCCGCCGAGATGCTCCAGGCGAAGGCGCATGACCGGCCACGGCGCCTGAAGAGGGAAGCGCTCGGACCATTCGAGAATGGCGATGCCCGGATGCTCGAAAACGTCCTCGAACCCGAGCGTTTCGAAATCGTGGAAGGAATCGATGCGGTAGAGATCGGCGTGATGGACTTTGTCGGATTTGCCGTAAACATGAACCAGCGTGAAGGTGGGACTCGTAACTTCCTCTTCAGCGGCCGCGCCGAGTCCGGAAACGATCCCTTTCGTAAGCGTGGTCTTGCCGGTGCCGAGGTCGCCGGAGAGCGCGACCAGAACGGGAGCGCGAAGCGTCTTCGCGAATTCCCTGCCCCAGGCGATGGTCTCTTCAGCGGAGTGCGTAACCACCTCCACTGCGCCGCTTGACCTAGATAGGGGTGATTCAGACATTGGCACGAAGCTCCTCAACAAGGCCATGGCGCGCGCGCGGCACGGCATCGGCGATTTCCCCGGCCAGCAGGCCGGAGGGGTCCGTACCTTGGATGGCGAGATCCGCTGCACGCCCGTGCAAATCCACGCCGAGCGCAAGGACGCGGGCCCAATCCTGCGTGCCGAATTGCCCTGTGACGCCGGCGAGAATTCCGGTGAGCACGTCGCCAGAACCACCCTTGGCCATGCCGGGATTTCCGGCTGTACTGACGAAAAGGGCTCCATCAGGGGACGCGATGATGGTGTGAAACCCTTTGAGGACGACGTGAGCATTCCAGCGCCTCGCGGACTCGGCGGCGGCCTTGATGCGATCGCGCTGAACATCTTTCACTGCACAACCCATGAGGCGAGCCATCTCTCCCGGATGGGGCGTGACGGCAAGAAACGGGGACTTGCGCTCGCGAAGTTCCACGGCGCGGCCAGCGAAGGCGTTGAGGCCATCGGCGTCGAGAACGATGGGGACTTCCGATTCACGGACGACCGCGCGGATGAAGGACTGTGTCTCTGGATTCTGGCCGAGTCCGGGGCCAGCGGCGAAGACGGTTTTGCCCTTGGCTGCGGCGGCGAAGAGGCCGGACTCGAGATTCACGGCGGCGATGGTGCCGTCACTTGTAGCACGCAGCGGCTCCGTCATGTATTCCGCATGCGCGGCAGCTACAACGCCGAGAGCGGGCTCCGGGACGGCTACGGTCACAAGCCCGGCACCCGCGCGCAGAGCGGCAAGCGAGGCCATGATCGCGGCGCCGGCTTTCCCGACCGATCCCGCAATGACGAGTACGTGGCCAAAGAGAACTTTGTTGGAATCAGGCCAGCGCAGCAAAGGAAAAGAAGCAAATTCGAGGGGCTCGGCCCAGCGAATCGGTGCGCCGCCGATTTCCTCGATCAGTGAACGTGGCGAGCCGATATTGGCTACGGTGAGACGGCCAACGCTCGCCGCGTTCAAGGAAACGAGCTGGCCTATTTTGGGGGCCGTAAAGGTGACCGTTTCGTGCGCATGCAAGATCGGGCCGGCCGCGGCTTCGCCATCGGAGGGCAGGCCGGAGGGAGTATCAATCGCGAGAATCAGCGCAGGGCGAGCCGACTGCGTGTTCCGCGAGAGACGGTTGATCTCTTCCATGGCACGAGCGGCCAGTCCCGTTGCGGCTCCCCGAAGTCCGGTGCCAAGCAGCCCATCAACAATCACATCAGCGGCAGCGATGGCCGGCCACGCGGACTGCCATGCGCCTTCGTTTCGAATCGCTGCGATTTCTCCGCCCGCTTGAAGGTACCGGTCGTGGTATAAACGCGCGTCTCCATGCAAGTCTTGCGGATCGCCAAAGAGAAAAACGGCAGGTTGAACGCGGCTGTCGCGCAAGTGGCTGGCTGCGGCGAACCCGTCACCGCCGTTGTTGCCCTTGCCGCAGAGAATCACGACGCGAGGATCGTGTTGTGGCGGAAAGCGCCGCAGAACAGCATCGGCCACATGCCTGCCGGCAGCCTCCATGAGTTGCGGGCCCGAAATGCCGAAACGCTCGGTCGTGAGCCGATCCACTTCGCGCATTTCGAAGGCGGTGAGTGCTTTCATAAAAAGCTGGCCTCAGCGGCTAAAGGCCGCATCAGTAACCGGCGGCTTGCGCGGGAGTTGAGCGTGCCCCCGCCTCCTAGAGAGCGGGTTTTCGCATTGACTCTGTGAACTCCCGGCCCCTAAAGAACTGAGTTTCACAAGCCCTCAACCATATGATACCGAGGCTATCGGAGACGCGCGACGATAACGGTCATATCGTCAGCTTGCTCCGGAGTGCCGGCCCATTCCTCGGCGGCGGCCATTAGCGACTCCGCCACAACTTTCGGCTCGGAGCGCTGAAGCCGGCTGGCCGCATCCTGCAAACGGCTAATGCCGAATTGCTCGCCGTATACGTTTTCCGGCTCGACCAGGCCGTCGCTGTAGCCAACCACAAGCGCGTTTGGCGGCACGCTGACCAAACCCTCTTCGTAGGCGTAGTCTTCCACCACGCCGAGGACCATGCCGCCCTTATCGAGATGCTGCGACTCGCCGTTGCTGACGAAAAACGAGGGCAAGTGGCCGGCGTTGGTATAGCGCAGGCATCGCGTGGCGCTGTCGTAGATCGCCACGAAAAACGTGGCGAAACGATCATCCGCTGTGTTGCGAACCATATGGCGATTCAAGCGAGAAACCAGCTCCGCCGTGCTGAGATTCTCGCTTCCGGGCGCAAGAAGCTGGCTGCGCAGCGCGGCTTGCAAGCTGGCCATGAGCAGCGCGGCGGAAATCCCTTTCCCCGAAATGTCCGCGATCGCGATCGCGATCTGCGTAGGCCCAACCTGAATGAAATCGTAGTAGTCGCCGCTGACCATTCGCGCGGCTTTGCAAACAGCTTCAATCTCGACTCCTGGAACCGGCGGCACGGCTTGCGGAAAGAGCTGATTCTGCACTTCCCGCGCGATGGAGAGTTCGCTCTGCAGCCGCTGGCGCTGTTGCCGCTCCTCGAGCAGATTGCCGATGGATTCGGTCATCTGATTGAATGATTCGCCGAGCTTGCCAAGCTGGTCCTGTTTCTCGACAGGCACGCGATGGGAAAAATCTCCCGCCTGGACAAATTGCGTCGCGTGGTAAAGGTCTGAGACAGCCTTGGTAATGCGCGTGGTCAATACAATCCCGGTGATTAGCGCCGCGAGTTCGATCACCAGGAACATCGCGCCCAGGACGACGAAGAGGATCAGGTAGTAGTCGCGAAGCTCGCCAAGCGAGCTGAAGATCCGCGCGTTCAACTGCGAAGGCCGTGCGTTGAACGCGGCGAGTACCGGCCACAGCGCGCTGACCTTGCCGTCTGAGCCGACGTGCGCGGCGTCGAGACGCGAAACGACTTCGACCGGCGTATCCATCCAGAACGCCGCCGCCTGCAAAACCCGGTTTTGCGCGACGATGCGCCGCGCGGTGATGTATTGATTGCCCCCGCTGCTGTAGATCACACCGCCAGGCGATCCGGTGTAGCGGTCCATCAGGCTGAGCTGAATCGCCCCCAGGTCCGGCGCAAGCGTGCTAAGGAATTCCGCGGTGACCGGCACACGCAGCGTGACCACGCGCACTTCGCCGCTTGGCGTCCGCACGGCGCGAATGCTGGTCAGCGAAAGACGCTTGTCCTCCTGCAGTAGTCCCGTGAACGCATTCATCGCCGGACCGCTAACCCGCCGGAGCAGCAACGGATCGCTGGAGAACTCGATCGAGAGCCCGGGAAGGTCCTGCGTGTGCATGGCGCGGAATTGCTCCGCCAGCACCTGCTCCGATTGCTCGCGGGTTATCCCGGGCGGCAGCTTTGCTGGACCAACGAAAATATGCTGGCTGATATCGGCGAGCATCTGCTTGCGCGTCTGAATGTCCTCATAAA
>DASRCZ010000283.1:0-2060 GCA_035652855.1 Candidatus Acidiferrum sp. | reverse complement strand
GCTCGCCGGAGCGGCCGCCAAAGAGAATGCCAACGCGAAGACGTTTTTTCTCGGGAGTCACAATAAGCATTTTTTCAGAAACGGGGAGATTGCCAAAGCGGAGAAGCGGCGCGAGTTTCCAGAGGGACAGCAGCGAGGCGCGCCGGCGGCGGACTTTACGCAGACGCTGCGGACTGTCTGCGCCATGCGGAGAACGCCGGGGTTCCCGAGGAGTCGCGGCACAATCCGGGCACGCTCGAAAGGTGCGGGCTAGGGAATATTTTCCATCCAGCGACGGGCGCGCCGGAGCCAGGCTGCGATGTAAGAGGCGGGAGGTGATTGCGCGGACGCTTGAGGCCCTTCGACGGCATCATCCTCGACGGAATAGAACTCACCCGTGCCGGGATGAATGTACAGAGCCTGCATTTCGGCGCGATTGAGCGGGCGCGCGCCGCGGCGGCCAAAGACAGCGAGCTGGTCGCCGGATTCGTCGACGGCGCGGTCGCGATCGATGCCCTTGGAGATGGCGAGGGCCGGGCCATGAGTGCGCGCGGTGGCAATCAGCTTCGGCATGGGGCGGGGGCTGAAGCCAGAGAAATGCGCGGGATCGTCTTCCGGAGAAATAATTTGCAGGACGCGAAGGCCATTGCGCCCATCGGCGACGAAAGCAAAGACACTGCCGGCGACCATGCCGATTTTGACGTCGTTGACGTCATTCAGCTGGCCGCCCGCGGTGAAGAACTGGTCTAGCCTAGGCGCTTCCGGCCTTTCGGCGTCGATGATGGCGATTCCCTGTCTGCCAGCGGAAACATAGGCATAAGTGCGCGCGATATATACGTTACGGGCGTCCTCGAGCGGCACTAGCGCGTTTGGAACGGGCTTTGGCCGGGAGAGATTGGTTATGTCGAGCACTTTGAGGCCCTCGCGGTCGGCGACAAAGGCGTAGCGAAATTGCACGGCGAGGCCGCGGGGATCGTTAAGCGCCGGCGCTCCGATAGTGGCGGTGATGCGCGGCTGGAGGGGATTGTCGAGGTCGACGACGACCAGGGCTTTCTCGGTCAGCACGCAGGCGTAGGTTCCGGCGATGACAACGCGGCGCGCTCCCGTGAGAGCGCCGCCGGGATTGAAGGCGAGCGCGCGCTTCAGAAAATTGTTGGCGGGATTGCCATCGAGGAGGGTGCCTACCCCCGGGCTCTTCGATCTCAGATTGGGGTCGCCGATGATGACGAGACCTTCCTGGCGATCGGCGACGTAGAGGAAGCCGTAGAGCGGATGGATCGGCTGCTCTTCGTTTTCCGGAAGCTGTACACGGAGGGGATCAATGCCGAGAGTGGCCGGGGAAGCAACCGCGACGGCATCCCTGGTTGGCACGTAGAAACGCTGGCCGAGCGGGGAGACAGGCGCGGTGACGATGCGCTCGGAAAAGCCCTTGTTGTCGATATTAGCGACATCGTAGACGCGAAAGCCGCCAGGGCCGCCCGCGGCGTAGGCGTACTCGCCGCGAGCCTGAATATCGAGGACGCGGCCGGCGTGCGTGTAAGCGGTTTTCAGAGAGCGGCCGGACGCGATGAAGCTCCGGTAGTCAGAGGGGTACGCCAGGCGCTGTAAATCGCTGCCGTAAATGGCTTCGGGTTCGTCGTGCTCGGCAACGGCCACGGCCTCGAAGCCTTTGTCGCCAGTGGCCACGTAGATATAGCGACCCATGAAATTCATGAAATTGGTGCCTTGAAGGAGCAATTGCGCCATCCACGCGTTGTTATCGTTTTGCGCGGAGACGTGGCAATCGCTGCATTGCTTGGTTTCGCGGGCACGCACGGTATGGGGGACGAAGGTGCTGAAGGCCTGGCCGGAAAATCCAGGAGCGGAGATGGTCTGCTGCGTGTAGTAGAGCCATTCGCGGTTTGCATTTTGCGAGCTGACGAGGATGGCGCAAGAGGAGCGCGCGGGCGCGATGCGGTGGCCGGTTACCGTTCCGTCGACGCCAAGCATGAAAATGTCGTCGCGCAGGACTTGAAAATTGTAGCTGGTGTAGTTGCGCGTGGTGAGGCCCTCGTTGTGGAGCATCGGCTTGCGAGCGTTTG
>DASRCZ010000282.1:0-6936 GCA_035652855.1 Candidatus Acidiferrum sp. | reverse complement strand
CCTGGGACGATTCGCTCGCGCTCGCGGCTCTGCGCCATGCGGAACAGATGGCGGAGCACAAAACACTTGAGCATCAATTGCCGGGCGAAGCGCCTTTACAGCAGCGCGCCAACGAGGCGGGCGCGCGGTTTTCGCGGGTTGCGGAGAATATCGCCGCCGGCCAGGACGTGGAGGAGATTCAGTCCAGTTGGATGCACTCGCCCGGCCATCGCGCAAACATTCTCGACCCCGAAATGACAGTGGCCGGCATCGCCGTGGTCTCCGAGGGCGACCGGATCTACGCCGCCGAGGATTTCGCGCGGCAAGTTCCGAATCTCACCCTGGACGAGCAGGAGAGGCGTGTGAGCGCGCTCATCGGGGTGTACGGCCTGCGCATCAGCGATAACCAGCGGGAAGCGCGCCGCGCCTGCGAAAGCGGCGCCGATCCGCGCTTGGGCGCATCCATGACGATTGTGCGCTTTGAAACCAGCGATCTCAGCACCCTGCCGGAGAGCGTTGAAAACGCCATCAAGCACTACCACTACTCAGCGGCGGCCGTAGGCGCTTGCCGCACGCGCGCCGGGGATGCGTTCACGCGGTACAAAATCGCCGTACTGCTGTTCTAAAGAAGCGCTTTAGCGGGCCGTGATCCGAGAACACGCAGGCGCGGCGCCATCACGCTGGAACGGACCACGCTAGTTCCTCGTCTCCTTCGGCGGAATCGTAGCGTAGCCCGGGGCGGCCTCCTTCAAGTTGACTTGGCTGCTGGCATCCACGTCGCGAATCGCCCAGCGAATGCCGCCGGCGAGCAGGTTGAGCATGAATTCGCTCTGCCAATTTTCGGGGCGGTCGCCGAGCGCGGTAAAAAACACGCGGCCCTTGCCTTCCATGCGAGTCCACGCGACGGGATACGGCGGCCGGTCGTAGCAAGCGCCGCGCATGCCCTTGGTATCGAGCGTGAGAATCACGTGCAGATCGTCGCGAAAGTCCTTCAGCGAATACCATTCCTCGGTGAAGCTGACGGGAGAGGTAACGCCGGAGAGGCCCGGAAAGCTGGGGTCATTGACGATCACTTCCGCGGTCTGCAAGCGCGGATCGGATCCGTGGGTGATGAATTCGCCGCCGAGCATGCGGATATACGGGTCGGATTTTTCTCCGTGCGCGATATAGCGGTTGGAGTTGTCGGGCGTGTCCGGCTCGGTGTGGAAGGTATCGCTAGCCGCGTGCACGCCGACGAAGCCAATTCTGCCTGCGTGAATGGCGCTAAGCAGAGCCTCCTTGCCGGCGGGACTCATCGGCGGATTTTTGTCCGTGCCTTCCTTCGTCAAATCGCCGGTAGTGAAGAAGATTACGGCGGCGTATTTGAGAAATTCCTTGGAATTGAAGACGCGGCCGTCCTTCGAGGTCTCGACGCCGAAACCGTTCTTGTTGCCAAGTTCGCGCACAGCCGCTTCCATGATGCTTTGCTGGCCGTTCACGCGCTTGACCACCTGATGCTCGAATCCAGAGGACTTCGTGAATACGAGAACGGACTTGCGTTGCTGAGCCAGGAGCCGCCGGCCACCGATGGCCAGCGTGGCGCCGGCAAGCGCGGCGTGCCGTAGAAATTCCCTTCGATTGCAATTCATGGACCCTCCGTTTTTTGCAGCCTCACAATCCTCCGCCGGAATGCGAGCTGTGCTCGCAAGCGGGGAATTCATCGAAAACCCGGTTGCCGGTCCAGCCGAGTTCGCGCATACCGATTTCCGAAGAATAGTAGGCGCCTGTAACCCACTCCTTCAGGTTTTCGAAATGTTCGCGCAATCCGGGCGGCTGGCGAGCGGGAGCCCGAGCCGTTTGCGACAGGCGCTCAAGCAGCTCGTGGCGATGCGCCTCGCTGAGTTTGGGAAATCCGGCGCCGAACTGGCGGATGGCCTCAGCGTCCACGGCTTCAACGGAAGCAAGGAAGCCTTGCTGATGCTGCTTGCTTTCGACGCTGAGCAGCAAGTCCACAAAGGGGCCGACCTGCGCCGCGCTGGAACCAGGAATGATTGCTTCGGCAAGCGGCACAAACACGGCTGCCTGGTCCGCGCTCAGAAAGAGCCAGTGGGGCGCGCTATCGGATTGAGCGGCTTCGGCCAGGCTTTCGCCCGAGGCTTGAGGCAAACGTTCTGGGAAATCGGAAAGTTCATCGCGCAAGAAGTGAGCGTAAACAGGATGAGCCGGGTTCACCAAAGGGACAACAAGGCCGGCCGCTGTCCCGCTCGCCAGACGGCGCATAGCCTCCCTTCGGCTGAGTTTGCTCGTTTGCGTCATTTCGCGTGGGCTTCGCGCCAGTGCGGTCCAGAGTTGCAAGCCGCGCGGCATCGTATCACCTGCGATTCCGCGCGACAACCGAAGGCGCCGAAGAAGCCTGAACTCCCGGACGCGATATCGGCCTTGGAACAGACATGGCATTCTTGCTGCGGCGCTACCGGCAAGGGCAGCGATCGCCTGCTCGGCACCGCTTATTGGCAACAAACAACCGTGGTATAAACTGAGATGGAACGGGCTGTCGCCCCTGTTCGAGGGCAGTCGGGGACTGTTTTTACCAGGCGCTGCTTTACTTCCCGCAATTCGGAGGTGCGCAATGGAGACGGCGGTTCTCGCCCGGCTGATTCGGAAAGCGACCAGGCCGTTTCCTAGCGCGCGCGTCGCGCTGCTCGCCGGACTCGCCGGCGCGGTGACCTTCGCGTCGGCTTCGCTGGGCAAGACGCTGCTTTCCGACAGCCCGGAGGCATGGCCGCTGTGGCCGGGTTGCGCGGCGCTAGTTTCGGTCTTATTGCTGATGCCACGCAAATCGTGGCGATTGCTGATTCCCGCCGGGCTCGCCGGTTTTCTGCTGGCAGATGCGCTGATTGGCTTGCCCCTCCGGTTCATTCTGGTGGTTGTCGGGGGTGAAGGCGCGGCCATTCTGGTGGGCGTCTTCGGAGTGCGCGCATTTCTCGGGCGGCCCAGGCTCAACAGCCTGCGAGCGCTGGCGATTTATTGCCTTTTTAACGTGTTTCTCGCCGCCTTGATCGCCGCCCTGTTCGCCGCCGTCATTCTGCCGGGAGCCTATCTCCGCCACTCGGGAATCGTATTCCTCGCCGAAGCGCTGTCGTTTCTAACGCTCACGCCGGCCGTACTCGGCTGGGCGTGGCAATTGCGCGCCGGACGATCCGCCGGATGGTACGCGGAGATGAGCGCGATGCTCGCCGGGGCATTCGCTCTCAGCTATTTCATCTTTATCAGGGGCCCCGCGACTTCGGCGCCGGTGCTCATGTATTCGCTGGCGCCGTTTTTAATCTGGGCGGCGCTGCGCTTTGGCTCGACGGGAGTCGCGAGCGCCTGCTGCATCGTTGCGGCGTTCACCATCTGGGGAGCGATTCACGATCATGGGCCTTTTGGCGGACCGCCGGGGCCGCTCTACGATGTGGCATCTCTGCAACTGTTTCTGCTGGCGATCACCGTGCCTTTTCTGGTTTTGGCAGTGCTGGTAGAGCAGCACCATGAGGCGTCGCGGGCGCTCCAAGCCTCCGAATCGCGCGAACGCACGCTAGCCAAGGAACTGGAAGCCGTACTGGACACTGCCCCGGTGGCCATTTTTATCGCTACTGATCCTGGCTGCACGCAAATGATTTCGAATCGCGCGGGCTACGAACTGCTGAAGGCACAGCCGGGCACAAACGTTTCCAAGAGCGCGCCGCGCGATGAGCAACCCGGGCTAAAAGTGATGCGCGACGGCCGCGAGGTCGCTCCGAAAGATCTGCCGATGCAAGTTGCCGCCGCAACGGGAGGCTCAGCTTCCGGGATTCCCCTGACGCTGCGCCTTGCGGACGGCACGGAGCGCAGCGTGCTGATGAATACTGCTCCACTCTGGGGTGAGGATGGACGGCTCCGCGGGTCCATCGGAACGATGGTGGACCTCACGGAGCAAAAGAGAGCCGAGAGCGCGCTGCGGGAAAGCGAAGAGCGGCTGCGCCTGGCGACCCGCGCCGGAAGGATGTATGCATTTCAATGGGAGAAAGCCACGGACGAACTGATCCGTTCGCCGGAATGCGCCGAGTTGCTGGGACCAGGGACGCCGCTGCGAACCACGCGGACCGAAGTTCTAAGCCGCATTCATCCGGAGGACCGGCAGGCATGTGACTCGGCAGGGCTCAGCCCCGAGCATCCGGGAGTGCGGGTTCGCTTCCGCGTGGCGCGGCAGGACGGCGGCTGGATTTGGATGGAAAAGACCGCGCAGGGCATTTTTGACGGGCAGGGCAATCTAGAGCGAGTGGTCGGCATGATGGCGGACATCACGGAACGCAAAGCGGCCGAGGAAGCGCTGGCGAGTGTGAGCCAGAGATTGATCGAGGCGCACGAAGAGGAGCGGACCTGGATTGCGCGGGAGCTGCATGACGATATCAATCAGCGGCTGGCACTGCTGGCGATCGAGCTCGAACAACTGATGCAGAGTCCGCCGGCCAGCACGCATGAAATCCGGCGAAACGTGCGATCGGTGTGGGAGCGCCTTTCCGAAATCACCAACGATATTCAGGCGCTTTCGCATCGCTTCCATTCCTCAAAGCTCGAATACCTGGGTATCGTGGCGGCGGCCCGAGGCTTCTGCCGCGAGTTGATGGAGCAGAGGAAAGTGACCATCCACTTCAAGGAAAGCGGAGTTCCAGACAGTGTGCCGCGCGAAGTCGCGCTTTGCCTCTTCCGCGTCTTGCAGGAGGCGCTGCACAACGCGCTGAAGAACAGCGGTGTATGCGAATTTGGGGTGGAGCTGAGCGGCTCCGAGGCGGAGATTCGGCTGGTGGTGAGCGACGCGGGCCGGGGGTTCGATCCGCAGGCGGCCATGAAGACGCATGGCATCGGGCTGATCAGCATGCGCGAGCGGCTGCGCCTGGTAAATGGAGAGATTCGCATCGACTCGCGGCCGAACTGCGGCACGCGCATTGAGGCGCGCGTGCCGCTGATTTCGACAAAGGCAATGACGGCAACGGCCGGCTGAGTTCGCGAACTTCACCGCGCCTCGCGGGCGCCGCAAATCAATCATAGTAATCCGGGGATTTCTTCAACATTTGCCACTGCGCCCCATCGTGGCCGAAGATTACCAACGCAAGCTTCCGGCTGGCGGCCAAGGCCAGCAGCTTGCGCGTGCTGGCGCGCAACTGTTCCTCGTTGTCATCGTATGGCGAGGTTTTGCGTTCCGGCGTGAAGGTGCTCTGAAGGATTGCAGCGTCAATCGCGAGGAGGACTGGACCAGTGCGAGGCAACTGCAACAGAACCGATTGATGGCCCGGAGCATGCCCGCTGGTTTCGAGCAGAGTGAGTCCTGGAAGAAGTTCCGTGTCGCCCTCGACCAAGCGGTAGCGCAGAGCCGGATGGTCCCAGTGGGCGCGGGCCTGCGCGAATCGCGGATGGCCGCCGCGCGCAAGTTCGTAGTGCTCGCGTTGGACGATGTGCTCCGCATCGGGGAACGCATCGTGATAGCCGGCATGATCCACGTCAAAATGCGTACTGATGACCATGTTGATGTCCGGCGGTGCGAGGCCCAGATCCTGGAGGTGCTGCAAGACATTCTTGTGGTTCCGAGCGGGCGGGGCGCCGGCGGGCCGTGGAGCATCGTCGTTCATGCCGGAATCGACCAGAATTTTCCGTCCATCACTCGTTTCCACGAGATAGCATCCGGAAACCATTTCGAGCATCCGGCCGCCCGGAAGCGGAAGGGTAACGTTGGAGAGTGGAAAAAGGTACAGCTTGCGAAGAACGGTGGATTCAGGGGTCATAACGCTCCTTTTTTGTGTCACTGCATAGACTGGAGCCGCTCGGCACAAGCGCCGGGCCCACAGAGGCCCCAGCAAGCAGCGAGAGCAGGGCCCTTGGCCAATATTATACCATAATCAATTTATTTCGTCAACATAATAATTTCGGGCGACTTCCCGCCGCGCCGCCGTTCGCGGCACGATCAGCATGCGCAAGCGCCTGCTGACTGGTGATCAGGGAGACGCCATTGACTCGCGGCCGAACTGCGGCACGCGCATCGAAGCGCGTGTGCCCCTGCTTTCGACAAAGGCAATGACGGCCACGGCCGGCTGAGTTCGCGAAGGTTTACCGCTCTCCGAGGGGCGCCAGGCGGATCCTGGCGACTACTTGGTCAGACGAAATTCGGAGTGCAGAGTAGCGGCTGAATCGCCGCCAACCCAGACGTCGAAGACCTCCGGCTCGACGACCCAGGTTTTTGTAGCCGGACTCCAAAACTGGAGTTCTTTCGGCCCCAGCGTGAAATGCAGAGTTTGCGTGGCTCCAACAGCAAGAGAGACACGGCGAAAGCCTTTCAGTTCCCGAACCGGCCGCGAGGCGCTGCCGGCCCGCTGATGAATGTAAAGCTGGACGACGGCATCGCCAGTCCGCGAACCGGTGTTGGTTACATCCACGGAGGCTTCGATCTGCTCCCCCACTTTGGCCTCGGATTGGCTGAGCCGGAGATGGCCGAAGGAGAAATTTGTATAGCTCAACCCGTAGCCGAAGGGATAAAGCGGCTTGCTGTAGGAATCCCAGTAGCGCGAGGTAAAGGCAGGGGCATCCTCCGGGGCCTGAGTCAGATTGTGATTGTAATAGAGGGGCGTCTGGCCGCTGCCACGGGGCCAGCTTACCGGGAGATGCGCGCCGGGATTCGCATCGCCGAAAAGAATATCGGCGACGGCGTTTCCGCCTTCCTCGCCGGGATACCAGGCTTCGAGAATCGCCGGAACGTGGGCGGCGGCCCAAGAGATATCGAGCGGGCGACCATTCACAAGCACAAGAACGACCGGCTTGCCGGTGGCCGCGACCGCTTCAAGCAATTCCTCCTGATGCGAAGATAGACGCATCGAAGACCGCGAAGCGGCCTCGCCGCTCATGAAGTCATTTTCGCCGAGCACCAGAATGGAGAGATCGCTGCGATTCGCGAGCGCCACTGCCTCC
>DASRCZ010000281.1:0-2701 GCA_035652855.1 Candidatus Acidiferrum sp. | reverse complement strand
TGTGTATTCGCCACCCATGGTTTCGATGATCGAGCGGAAAGTCTCCTGCATGTCTTTGGCCTGCCGCAGTTCGTATTCCGTCCACTTGAAATGGAAACGAAGCACGGGAATGCCCCACTCGTCCACCATGTTCGGATCAATTTCGCAGTAGGTATCCGGATTGGGAATCATCTCGCCGCGCCCGGACATGCCGACGGTTGTGCCGTAGACTTGGCGCGCGCGCCGCTTGAGCGAAAGCCCGTAGCCTTCTTCCCGATGGCAGAGGCCGTCGAACATGCCGAGGCTGGGCATGTCGCGCCCGCCCCACAGCTCGATGTGATAGCCACGCGGAAAATCATTCTGGCGGTCAAATTTCCACCACGGAATGTATAAGTGCATGCCGCCGGTTCCATCATGATTGTGAGGCGGCATTTTTTCGAGGGCGGGAACGATGCCGGAACCGTCGCTGCCGACCGAGTCGGTGAGGTAACGGCCCACGGTGCCCGAGGAATTGGCAAGGCCGTTGGGGAAGAGCGACGATTTGGAATTGAGAAGCAAGCGCGCGGATTCGCAGGCGCTCGCCGCCACGACGACGGCGCGCGCGCTGACGCGCTTTTCGGTGCGGGTGGCTTTATCAATATAGAGAACCGCTTCCGCCTTGCCGTCCTTCCCGACGACGATTTCTCGTGCCATCGCTCCCGTGATCAGAGTCATGCGGCCCGTCTGCATGGCGGGGGGAATGAGCACCTGGCTGGAGCTGAAATTGGAAGCGGTAATACAGCCCCGTCCGCATTGGCCGCAGTAGTGGCAGGGCACGCGCCCGTGAACGGAGCGCGTAAGAATGGCGTGGCGCGAAGGGATGCAGATGATGTTGAGCTTGTCGCAGGCTTTCTTGATCAGCAGCTCGTGGCAGCGCGGCTTCGGCGGCGGCAAGAAGATACCGTCCGGCGCGCTGGGAACGTTTTCCCTGGAGCCAAAGACGCCGATGTACTCCTCCACTTTGTCGTAGTAAGGCGCGAGATCGTCGTAGGTGATCGGCCAATCGTCGCCAAGTCCGTCGCGGGTGCGTGACTTGAAGTCGATTGGCGCAAAGCGGAGCGCGATACGGCCCCAGTGATTGGTGCGCCCTCCAACGATGCGCGAACGGAACCAGCGGAAATTCGCGCCCGGAGCGGAAGTGTAGGGCTCGCCTTCGATCTCCCATGCGCCGTTTGGCGCCAGAAATTCGCCAAAATTTTCCCGGGCGCGCCCGCCCACGCCTCCGCCTCGGTGCGGGAGTTCGTAGGGCCACATCATCATCTTGAAGTCTTTTTCCGGATTGACCGGCGGACCTGCTTCAAGCATCACAACGCTCAGCCCGCCTTCGGCGAGCACCTTCGCCGCCATGCCGCCGCCCGCGCCCGAGCCGATGATGCACACGTCATAGACTTTTGGCGAACGCATGACTTGAAGCATGCAAGTATCTCCCTCTGGCGGATGCCGAGCGACAGCTCAGCGAAAGAGCAACGAAATTAGAATCCACTCGCGCGGCAATTGCAACCGCCATGAGCGCGGCCGGCTACAGTTCGTTCTTTTTCATCTGTGAGACGGCGTAATCGCAAGCGCGCGCCGTCAGCGCCATGTACGTAAGCGACGGATTCACGCAGGAAGCGGAAGTCATGCACGCGCCATCGGTCATGAAGAGGTTCGGCACATCATGGGCCTGATTGTGGGCGTTCAGCACGGAGGTTTTCGGATCGCGGCCCATGCGCGCGGTGCCCATTTCGTGAATGCCAAGGCCCGGAGCGGAAATCTCCATCCACATGGAAACATCGCGGGCGCCGGCGGCGACCAGCATTTCGGCGGCCTGCTCGGCAATATCCTTGTGCATGATTTTTTCGTTTTCGCCCCAGGCGCAATTGATTTTCAGCGTGGGGATGCCCCAGGCATCGACCTTGTCCTTGTCCAATTCCACATAGTTGGAATGGTACGGCAGGCATTCGCCGAATCCGCCGATGCCCATCTGCCAGGGCCCGGTCTTTTTCAGCATGTTTTTGAAATCCGCGCCGAAGCCGTTCATGGTCAATCCGCGCGACCATCCTTCGCGGCTGCCGCCGCCTTGATAGCCATAGCCGCGGATGAAATCTTTATGCTTCGTCTTCACGTTTCGGAAACGCGGAATGTAAATGCCGTTTGGGCGGTTGCCAAACGGCATTTTGTCCTCGTGCCCCGGCATGATCCCTCCGGCGCCGGCGCCCATATGATGGTCCATCAAATTGTGGCCGAGCTCGCCGCTGCTGTTGGCGAGTCCGTTCGGAAATTCCGAAGTGGCGGAATTGAGCAGGAGCCGCGTGGATTCGAGGGTGGAAGCGCAGAGGAAGAAGATGCGCGCCTTGAACTCGAGCGACTGCTTGGTCTGCGCATCAATGACGCGGGCTGCCGTAATGCGGCGGGTCTTCGAATCGAAGGCCAGGCTATGCACCACGCTGTAGGGACGCATGGTCAAGCGGCCGGTCTTCTCGGCGGCCGGGAGCGTCGAATTCAAGCTGCTGAAGTAGGAACCGGTGATGCAACCTCGATGGCAGATTCCGCAGTAGTGGCACGCGGCGCGGCCCTTGTGCACGCGGGTCAGCACGGCGGCGCGGCCGATGGTCATGATGCGGTCGTCATAGTGTTTGGCCAGCGCCTCGCGCATGTCCATTTCCACGCAGGTCATGTCCATTGGCGGAAGGAATTTTCCATC
>DASRCZ010000280.1:0-11817 GCA_035652855.1 Candidatus Acidiferrum sp. | reverse complement strand
CCGCGCCGGTTCCGGCATTGTCGTGCGCTTCGGATTCCCGAAGGCCCCGCCGCCTCCCGCTCCCAAGCCGCCGATAGCTGCGTGCTCGGCCAATCCCACTTCGGTTTACCAGGGCTCGAACGACACGGTAACGGTGCACGTAGATGCCAGCAGCCCGGATGGCCTGCCGCTCACGTATGCGTACACGGCAACCGGAGGAACCGTGGAAGGAACCGGCCCTGACGCAAGATGGAACTCCTCGGGAACGGCGGTGGGCACCTACACCGTGAACGTGAAAGTGGACGACGGTAAGGGTGGCTCTGCTTCCTGCGCTGTTGACGTTAAGGTAGAAGAAAGACCCAATCACCCGCCGACGCTCACCTGCTCGGTGGATCGCAGTCCCATCATGCCGGGCGAACGAGCGACGATCACCTGCAACGGGAGCGACCCGGATAACGATCCCCTGACCTACTCTCATACGGCTCCCGCCGGCCAGATCATCGGCAGCGGTCCCAAGGTGCAGTTCGATTCCACGGGACTTGGTCCCGGCAGCTACACGGTGAAATCCCAGGTCAGCGATGGACGCGGCGGTACAGCGGAGGCATCGACAACGGTCGACGTTCAGCAGCCGCCTCCGCCGCCGCAGCCCACGAAGGTCGGCGATTGCGGCTACACGAAGCCCGGCTCCGCGCGTTTCGATAACGCCTGCAAGCGTGTTGGCGACGACGTGGCCTTGCGGCTCTCCAACGATCCCGCGGCGACTCTGGTGATTGTTGGCTATGCCGATCCCAAAGAGCCCAATGCGCAGAAGCTCGCGATGAGCCGCGCACAGGGCGCGCAGACCTACATCGTGAAGGAAAAGGGCATTGATGCTTCGCGCGTCAGCACGCGAGCCGCGCTCGGCTCCGCCGGCGCCAGCGACAATCGGCGCGTGGACTTCATCATCGTGCCGCAAGGCGCAACATACCAATAAGCCGTCCGCGCCCGAGGCGCGCGCACAAGTGACCGGCTCTAACGGCTACGGACGGCCAGCAGCAGCGGCGCTCCTGCCGGCGCGGCCGGTCAGAGGCGGTACTCGTAGGTCCAGCCGATCGACGGGAAGCCACTCTTTCTCAATCGCCCAGCACTGCCTCTGCCGTCAGTTGCGACGTGCAATGCCCACATCGCTTCGCGGCGATGGGAATCACCATCGCGCATTGCGGGCATTCCCTCGTTGCCGGTACAGCAGGGGCGGCAGCCGGCTCGGGCTTCATCAAGTATTTGTGAAAAAGGCGCACAATCCAAAATACGCAGAATGCGATAATGAGGAAATTCACCACGGTGTTCAGAAACATTCCGTAGTTCAACGTGGCTGCCCCGGCCTTTTTCGCGTCGGCTAGCGTGTCAAAGTGCCGCCCGTCGAGGCTTAGAAACAACTGCGAAAAATCCACATGGCCCACCAGCCGACCGATCGGCGGCATAATCACATCGTCCACCAGGGAAGACACGATCTTGCCGAAGGCGGCGCCGATGATCACGCCGACGGCCAAATCGACCACACTGCCCCGCATCGCGAATTCTTTGAATTCCTTCAGCATCATGCGTCTCCTTGTTTGGATTTGAGCGGGAATGGGCGTCAGCGGCCATGGAAGGAACGCGCCGCCGCCATTTGCGGCGAGATTATATCCAAAGCCGTTGCAAACGAAAGAGCTTCCATGCACGCGGCGTTATCGAGGACTGAGCGCCAGAGCCGCCCCCAGGAATCCGCGCGCCGCCAGAATGAGGCCGGCCACCGCCAGGAGCTTCCCGACCCAGGCAAAGGGCGCCCAGGCCATGCACAGCATGACGATCCCGAGCAGCACGAGCGATATGCCCCTCGTCATAATCTGCCGTCGCAACCACCACTGCCCCGGTTTGTAGAGCGAACGCAATCCCCACAGCACGATTACCGCGCTCAAAACAATCCATGCTAGCCCGCGCCGGTTGAAAAAGATGTGACTCGTGAGCCCGAGCCACACCACGATCGCCCCGAGGAGCACGAAAATGAGCTCGATCGTGAACGCAATCACGCGCTCTGGTTTTAGAGGCATCCTGTCTTCCTTGCGAAGCCGAAAACTTCCCGCCGCGCGAGCGTTGCCCCGCCGGTTAGGCCACGCGCTCGATGCGCAGCCTGTTGATGGTCACCGGCGTTTTTGGCCGGTCGCTCGAATCGCGCGGCACCTTCGATATCCTGTCCGCCACGTCCTGCCCTTCCACGACCTCGCCAAAGATCGTGTGCTTGTTATCGAGCCAGGGCGTGGCCGCGACGGTGATGAAAAATTGGCTGCCGTTCGTGCCCGGCCCGGCGTTTGCCATGGAGAGCTTCCCCGCTTTCGAATGCTTCAGCGAGGGATGAAACTCGTCCGCAAAGCGATAGCCGGGCCCGCCGCGCCCGGAGCCTTCCGGGCATCCGCCTTGAATCATGAATTGCGGAATCACGCGATGAAAAATCAGGCCGTCATAAAACGGACGCTTCTCCTTCTTGCCCGTCCTCTCATTGATGAATTCCTTTGTTCCCTCCGCGAGGCCGACAAAATTCTCCACGGTCTTCGGCGCTTCCTTCTCGAGCAACCGAACGACAATGTCTCCCTGAGTCGTTTCGAAAATCGCGTACGTTCCTGCTGTTCTTGCCATAAGCTCCTCAATGTGCCGTCCTGCGGTCATACGGCACTTACCATTGTAGTGGCCGATCCTTAGATCGGCCATCCGCAAGATTGATCCGCGAATGCGCGGCTAGCCGGCCTTCGCCGCGATGATTCGGCCGAATCCGCCCTTTTGCAGCGTTGCGTTATAAGCCGCTATTCCCTCGCTGTTCAGCTTTTCGACGCTGGCCTTCACATCCGCCAATTGCTTGTGCAGCATCCCGAACACCTCCATCTCCGGACGCGTCGGCGGATAATCCGAATTGCCGGAAACGTCGCCGCCCCCCGTCCCGACCTCGGCGTTCAGCCAGATGAGTTTCAGATACAGGCCGAGTGGTCCGCGGAACGATTTTTCGTCTCCCTCGGCGATCGTCGGATGCATCAATTGATCCTCGGCGGCCAGGTACTGGCCATCCAGCTTCTTGGTCGCTTCCAGCAGGGACTTGTCCGCCTTGTTGAGCGTGAGGATCTTGGCGGTGTCCTCGAGCTGCTTCCTCACCCACTCGATCTGATTGATCAAGCGTGCCGATTCATTCGTGTCTTCGTAGATCTGGTAAGCGAGCGCGGTGGATTCCAGCACGTCCTTTTCCGTCGCCGGCGTGTTCGGATCCTTGAGCACCGTCACTTTCTGCGTAAAGCTCTGCCCGCTGGCTTCGAGTTTCACCATGTAAACACCCGGCGGGACAAGTGGCGCTTCGATATCTTCGCGGCCCACGCCATAATAAAAAATCGGCCGCGTCTCCCTGCCGGCAAAGCGTTTCTCTTCCCAAATGTGCGGATTCCCCGGGGGCGTTGTGCGCAGCGCCACCTTCAGCACCGGCTCATAGCGCAGGTCCCAGTTCACGCGGTTGATGCCGCGGTGCCCGCTCGGCTTCAGCTTGCGCACTTGTTTCCCGCTCGCATCCAGAACGACGAGCGAAATCTTCTCTTTTGGCGTCTCCGACCGCAGATAGTAGTTAAGGTCCGCTCCATAGGCCGGATTTCTTCCCTCCTGCACACTGGCTGGAGCCATATCGCGCTTGATGCCACTGCGGAAGCGGTACGCCGGGCGCACGGTAAAAAGATGAGCGGCGGCCTCCGCCGTCTCCTTTTGCCACTGTTGGAGCGGAGTCACATCGTCCAAAATCCAGAAGCCGCGTCCATAGGTGCCCACGACCAGATCATTGAATTGCGGCTGAATCGTCAGCCAATGCACCGGAGCATGCGGCAGGTTCTGCTGGAAGGATTCCCAGTGAGAACCATCGTCAAACGAGATATAGAGGCCGTTCTCCGTTCCCGCGTAGAGGAGCCCGCGGCGGACGGGATCCTCGCGCACGACGTGGGTGTAGCTGAGCGGCGAACTCGGAATGCCCTCCGTTATCCGGGTCCACGATTTGCCGAAGTCGCTGGTCTTGTAAAGATAAGGCTCGCGAATATCCACCTGATGCCCGTCAAACGCCACATAGCAAGTCCCGGCGGCGTGTTTGGATGGCTCGATGCTGCTCACGGTCATCTTTGCGGGGAGCGCGGGAATGTTGCCAGTCACGTTTGTCCAGTGCTTGCCGTCATCGCGAGTCACTTGTAGCAGGCCGTCGTTTGTTCCCGCCCAGATTTGGCCCTTTTCCGCCGGGGATTCCGCAATCGCAAAAACCACGCCCGCGTACTCGACGCTCAGGTTGTCGACCGTTAGTCCGCCGGAATCGCCCATCATGCCGGGATCATTCAGCGTGAGGTCTGGACTAATCGTTTCCCAGGTTTGCCCGCCATCGCGCGTCCGATGCACGTACTGGCTGCCAACGTAAACCACGTTGTGGTCGTGGGGTGAAATGGCGATCGGATACGTCCAGTTCATCCGCAGCTTCACCTGACCGGCATTGGATCCCATCGTGCGATCAGGCCAGACGCTGACGCTTCGCGCGAAGCCCGATTTCAGGTCCACGCGCTCCGTCACGCCAGCGTAGCATCCGCCCCAGACGATGTCGTTGTCCACCGGATCGGGAATGTTCCAGCCGGTTTCGCAACCCGCCGTTGTTGTCCATTGGCTCGCGGTGATGGCGCCCTCTCCCGGCACGTTGCTCGGCCCGCGCTGCGGAGTTCCGTCCTGCATCTGCCCGTAAACGTAGTACGGAATCCGGTTGTCCGTCGCTACGTGGTACATCTGCGCAATCGGCAGCCGGATGTGTTTCCACTCGCGCCCGCGCTCCGTGCTGATCATGACGCCGCCGTCGTTGCCGATCATCATGCGGTTCGGATCTTTCGGGTCGGCCCACATGTCGTGATTGTCGCCGCCGCACCGGTGCTGGCCGCGCTCGAATTCATTGGCTGTGCTGTCGTCCTCCGGGGGGGCGGGATCGTCGCCCGGGCAGCTCATGTGGTCCGTGGTAAACCCGCCGTCGAAGGTGACGCTGATCCCGTTCGATGGGAAGTAGACTTCGTTCGGATTGTCCGGCATGACGAGCATCCGCGTGTAATAGTGAGGCCGCTCATTCAGCAAACGGCTGTAATTGACGACGCGCCAGGTCGCGCCGCCGCTGTCCGAACGCCACAGCGTGCCTCCCTGTCCCGTTTCAATCAGCGCATAGACGCGCCGGCCATCGCTCGGCGCAAAGTTCACGGCGATTTTCCCCATCGGTGGATCGGGCAGTCCTCGTCCGCTCAGCCTTTTCCAGGTTTCCCCGCCGTCCTCGGTGAGAAAAAGTCCGCTGCCCGGTCCGCCGCTCTTCCGGCCCCAGGTCTTAATGTCAATCTGCCACATGCCGGCGATCAGCCGCTCAGAGTTTTGCGGGTCCATCGTCAAATCGGATGCGCCTGTGTTTTCGTCCACAAAGAGGACGCGATGCCACGTTTTGCCGCCGTCGCGCGTCCTGTAAATGCCGCGTTCCTGCTGGGGACCGTAACAAGTGCCCAGCGCCGCCGCGTACACCACGCCGGGATTATTCGGATCAATGACGATGCGCCCGATCCGTCCGGTTTTCTCGAGTCCCACATGGGCCCACGTTTTGCCGCCGTCGATGGACTTGTAAATGCCGTCGCCCAGCGACACATTGCTGCGAACGAACGTCTCGCCCGTTCCTACCCAGATGATTTGGTGATTCGATGGCGCAATGGCGATGGACCCGATCGATTGCGCGCTCTCCTTATCAAAAATGGGATACCAGCGATTGCCGCCGTCAAAGGACTTCCACACACCCCCAGAAGCCGCTCCGGCGTAATACACGTTCGGGTTTCCCGGCTCGCCCACAACCGCAGCCACGCGATTCCCCGGCGGGCCGATGTAGCGGTATTTCAGCGCACGGAAGAGTTCCGAAGCACTCTGCGGCCCGGCGGCATCGGCGGCCTGCGCCCGCGTCCCGCCCGCATTCGCGCAGAAAATCACCGCTCCAGCCAGAAGCACGCCCGCGAATCTCCTGCCACTCATCACCCGCACCTCCTATCCGCCGTAAGCATTTCGCTCCGGCTGCTTTGCACGTATTGCGCAAACCAGCCGAAAACCCGCAACCGCACGCTTTCAGGAAGTGGGAGTGTATAGCACGAGCGAGGGAAAGAAAACCGTAACGCGCCAACGACTCCGCTTCGTAACCGAGGTGAGGAGGGTATCTGCCAACCTTCATTTCAAGAGGCGGCCCTGGCTACGCTCGGATGGCCTTTAGATCTTTCGAAACGCCGCTGCGCACTCCGCGCACGGACAAATCGTCCGCAGATGCTCGTAGGTGTAAATGCCGGTGCTATGCCCGTCCGTGAAATGAAATTGAATCGCGTACGCTCCAACCTGGTTCGCGGACTGCGCCTTCGCTTTCGGCTTGAACATCGGCAGCGGATTCGCCGCGAACGCCGGCACAGCGCCCGAAAGGCCTTCCCTCTTCGCGCGTTCGTCGTTGCACGTGGCGCAGGGACATTCCTCCCGCAGATAAGCGAAGTCGTAGTGTGACTCGTGGCCATCCGCCCAGGTGATGTCCACGCCGGCGCCGCTCGTGATGTGGATCTTCACCGCGCTTGGCTTCTTGCGATTGTCCATGGGAATCGGCATGTTCAGAGAATCCGCAAACAACAGTTTAGCCGCGAAGCCGGCGGAAACGGAAAAGGCGCCTTCGTCCGCGCTGCCGGAGCCGGCGGAGATACCGCGGGAAAAATCATTCCTTGAGCTTGGGGTCGCAGCAAGGGCCGGCGGGGATCGGGTTGCCGTGAGGACAGGTCTTCGGATGTCCTAGAAACGTACAGATGCGCTGATCCAGTTCGGGAGAAATGATGTGCTCGAACTTGCACGCCTGCGTGCGGGCTTCGGTGTCGTCAATCGCGAAGGTGTCCTTGAAAAGCCGCTCCGCAAGCCTGTGCCGGCGGACCACGTCACGCGCGCGATCCGCGCCGCTGGGCGTGAGGCGCGCCGCGCCGCTTTCCAGCTCGATGAGTTGCAGCTCGGACATGCGCGCCAGCACCCGGCTCACCGGCTCTTCCGGCAAGAGCGGCAATTGGCCGGCTGGCCCTTCGACGCGCAGGTTCCCGGTAATGGCGGATTTGCCTTCTTCATCGCAAATCCAGATTTGCTCGAGCAAGTGGTCGAAGCGAATCTGTTCTTCCGGGCTCGGCGGCTTGCCGGCACCCGGGCCCGTGCAACAATCGGCCGTATCCGCCAGCGGACAAGCCAGCGGATGCCCCGGCCCATGCTGCGCGGTATCGAAATGCAAGCGGCCATGCGCCAATTCGATGCGCCGGTCCGCCTGGCGCGCGATATCCGGATCGTGCGTGACCATGAGAATGGTGTGTCCCGCCTTGTGCAGTTCGCGGAAAATTTCGAGCACGATGGCTTCGTTCGCTTCATCGAGATTTCCGGTCGGCTCGTCCGCCAGCACCAGCTTCGGCTGATTGATCAGAGCACGCGCGATCGCGACTCGCTGCTGCTCGCCGCCCGAAAGCTGCGCGGGCAAATGCGTGAGCCGGCCGCCAAGGCCAACGCGCCGCAGGGCGGCAGCGGCTTCGTCTTCGTCCGTGACCGAATGAAAATACTGGGCCAACATCACGTTTTCGAGCGCATTGAGATACGGGACGAGGTGAAATTGCTGGAAGACGAAGCCGACTTTTTCCGCGCGATAGCGCACCAGATCGCTTTCGCCGAGCCGCGCGAGGTCAACGCCATCGACAATCACACGCCCGGAAGTCAGGGTATCGAGCCCGCCAAGAATATTGATGAGCGTCGTTTTTCCCGAGCCCGAAGGTCCCATCAGCGCGACCCATTCGCCCGGAGCAATCGAGAAGGAGACACCATCGAGTGCGCGCAGGCCGCCGTATTTTTTTACGAGCGAATCGATCGCCACCTGGGACGGGACGGATGCCTTGAGCGCCGCATCGATTTGCATTTCGGCGCTCACGATTCACCTCGAAAGACGGAAGCGGGCCGGACATTGGCCAGCCGCCGAAGCGGAAACGCGCTTAAAATGGCGACCATCATCGTCAGCGCCACGCTTACAGGATACACAATCAGGCGGGGCCGCGCGGCCAGGCCAAACACTGCCTTGCCCAGATACATGGAAAGCGCGATGCCCGCCGCCGCGCCAATCACGCCGCCCGCGGCCCCGAGCAGCGTCGCTTCCGCGAGAAAGAGGCGCAGAACGCGCCGCTTGGCTCCGCCGATTGCTTTCATCAATCCGACGTCGTTGCGGCGTTCCGCGGCGACATTGGCCATCGCCGCCATGACGCACAGACTCGTCAGAATCAGCACCAGCGCCACCGTGAAATCCAGCAACCCGGCAATCCGCGAATATATTTCCCCCTGGGCCTCGGTGAACTGCCGCAGGGGGCGTACTTCGGCCTCCGGGAGGATGCGTTGCAAATTGGCGGCGTATTGCTCGATTTGCTTCGGCGTTCCCGGCACAGTTAGTTCGACCGCGCTGATGAGGCCAGGAAGCCCCGCCAGGTTCTGCGCCGCGCGCAAACCCATCGCGATGCGGTCATCTTCCGGCCCGCCGCGCTGCTGGACACCGGCAACCCAGCAACTCTGGGAATATTCCCCGGCCGAGAGCCGCAGTTCCGCTTCCTCCTGCGCTTGCAATTTCCGCAGGAGACGCTCGCCGGCGACGCACTCATGCCCAGCGCGGGAACTTGGTGAAACATCGTTCGGCGGGGCGCCTGCGCCGGAGCCATGGAGCGCTCTTACAAAAGCGAATGGGGTTTCCCCTACCAGGACCGCTGTGACCGGGCCTTTCGATTGCGCGGAGGAAATGCGGACCACCGTGTACAAGGACGAGGCAGCTTCGACTTTCGAGTTCGCATTCTCGAGGGGAATCGAGCGAACAATGGACTCAGGCAGCGTCGCGGAATTTTCGTCCGCGCCAGCCACCGGAAGGACGAGCACATTGGGCCCGAAGCGGCGGAATTCGGAGGTAAGGCGGCGCTTGGCATCCGCCTGAAGATTAAGGAGCGCCCCGGTGACCGCGGCGCCCGCGCCCAAAGCGAGCAAAATCAGGAAGAGCCTCGCGCGATGCGCGAAAAGGAGGCGGCGCACGATACGCCAAAACATCGCGCGATTATGGTTCCCCGGCCTGCGATCAGGGAGCGCGGACATCATTCGCCTCGCAAAATCGGCGCGGGCTCGTAATGGGCGGCGCGCCGCAAGGGAAACGCGCTGCCGAGCAAGGTAACGCACGCCGAAAGGACCAGCACGGCGACCAGCACGAGGAATGACGGCTCGGGCGCAGCGCCAAACACTCTTTCGCCGAGCATGCGGGCTAGAATCAGGCCAAGCGAATAACCGGCGCCTCCGCCCACAAACGCCAGCAGCAACTGTTCAGCGGCGAGGAGAAGTCCAACTTTCGCGGAACCCGCGCCAAGCGCTTTCATTACTCCGATTTCCGTTCGGCGCTCGAGAACGGAGGCGGCGGAAGACGCACCGACGGCAAGCGCGGCGGCAAGCAGCGCGGCAACGGTTACGAGCCACAGCAAAATGCGCACGCGCGCGAGGATGGCGCCCTCGCCTTCCGCTACGCGCCGAATCACGCGCACCTCCGAGCCGGGCAGCACTCGCTGAATCGAGTACGCAATCGAGGAGACATAGGGCGAGCACGACCAGCGTTCGAATTCATCCGCATTCATCGTCTTTGGATCGCGGCGCGCAAAATCGTCTTCGGGCTTGGTCAGCGCGGAAACGTACAGCTTGTGATACTCGCCTGCCTTGGCGGCGAGCGCCTGCGCAAGCGAAAGGGGAACAATAATGGCGCCGTCCTCCGGGCCGCCCGTCGAGAGGATGCCGGTAACGCGAGGCGCGGCGGCTTGCTTACTTTTCTCGTGGCCATTCAGATAGACGAGATCGCCCGGCTTCACGCCACTCCGGCGCGCAAAGTTCGCGCCCACCACACATTCGTTTGCGTTCTCGGAAAACCAGCGGCCTTGGATTTGCCACCACGGATTTGTCTTCGCGATTCCGGTTACGAATTTTCCGCCATCCGCGAGCGCGACTTCGTGGCGCACCCAAGTGCCAATCACGGAAACTTGGGTTACGACGCCGGGCGAAGACCAAGTCTTCGACGCAGGCGACCAAGCCTGGGCGGAAGTCTCGAGCACCGGGGCGAAAGCAAGAATGTTGTTGCGCCAGAAAACCGTTTTAATTCCGGGGAGATCGGATTCCGGCAAATAGGCAGCGGCATTCGCGGCGCGATAATCCACGCCGCCGATTTCCAGCGGAAGCGAATCGGCTTGCGGCGTGACAACAAGATTCGCGCCCAAGGCGCGGAATTCCCGCGCGAGTTTGTCGCCGACATCGAGCGAGACGCTAAGCGCGGCCGTCGCGACGGCCATGCCGAGCGCCAGGGCCGCGCCGGTCAGCAGCTTGCGCCGCGGCCGGCGCGTGAAGGAATCGGAGACGAGACGCAGGAACATCGTGGCGACTAGGGATGGATGGCCAGCGAGCGGCGATTCATGACCGGCGGCTGGTAACGGGCGAGCCGCCGGTTGCGAATTGCGAGGCTCGGCGAATGATGACGAAGCATTGGCCCGCGAACGGCGAAATTGCCAGCTCCCTTGCTCATTGGGGAATCTCGGACGTGGCGCGGGTCAGGGCGGAAACGTCCAGCACGATTTCGGAGCCATCGACGCGCGAGGGAACGCCGATGGGATTGCAGCCGCCGCTATCCCCCATCGACGGCACGTAAATCGGCGACCCGCAGTGCCGGCAAACGACGTTTTGGCCGTCTTGCCGGTAACCTTCGGCGCCGCAAATCCGGCAGGCATCGAGAGCGGTTGCCCAGCCGTTTGGTTTCTTCATCACCATGAAGCGAACCGAGTGGGTCCCGCTTGTGAGGGCGAAAAGATGCAAATTGCCGTCCTGCACCTCGCTGAGAGGGATACGGACTTCGTTCCCGGCGGCTGCGACGGCGCGGGCGGAAGGCGGGGCGGAGTTCGCTCGTGCGTAAATAAAGTCGGCGGTAAGGACGAGGATGACGGCGAGCGAAGCCGTCGCGGCGGCCATCATCCAGTTGCGGCTGCGGCGATTCTGGGCTTCGAGCAAACGGCGCTCGGCGTCATTGGACGCATTCTTGGCGTACCTCGCATGACTGGCCGCTTGCCATTCGCGGAGGACCAGCAGCGCCGCAGCACCGAAGATAAAGACGAAGAAGAAAAGCTCGTTGCGCACAATAGGGCCGATCAGCGCCATCTCCTGCTTGCTCGAGGGCAGCCAGCGCGCCTCGCTCAATTCATGCAAGCCGGTAAGCGCGAGTTGCAGCGCAACCAGGCCGAGAATTACGCTGGTCACCGCAAAAAACCGGTGCAGTGGCACGCGCAAGGTTCCCTTGAAGAAAAAGAGCCCCACGGCAACTGCCGCGGCAATTCCGACGACGGTTCCGGCCCAGGTCTGCAAGCCTTCCGTCGATAACTCGACGGCGCGCAGAATCAGAGCAAGTTCCGCGCCCTCGCGCAAGACCATGAGAAAAACAAAAAGGAAAATGCCCCAGCCAGCGGCGCGGCCCAGCTTACCGGCGTAAAAATCCACTTTTTGCTCGATTTCTTTTTTCAGATGGCGCGCAACGCGGTTCATCCAAACAATCATCGTAATCACGAAAACCGACGCTATCAGGAGCATCAGCCCCTCGAAGCCATCCTCGCTGATGCGCCAGCGTTCGAGCATCACGGCCACTGCCAGACTGAGAGCTGCCGCTGCGGCCACGCCGTACCAGACAAAACGCGCGAGGTGCGCGCGGCTTGTGCGAGAGAG
>DASRCZ010000279.1:0-17337 GCA_035652855.1 Candidatus Acidiferrum sp. | reverse complement strand
AGCCCGAGCAAGTTGCCAAACTCCCTCGCTCCCATGGCGGCATCCTCGCGTGAATCCGCGAAACCATACGAGAATTCCGGCTGCTTTGTTCAGCGCCGAGTCCGCTACCTGCGCGTAATGCTCCTGCTGCGCTGCCCTATCTGGCTGGACTGTTTAGGCAGTGGGTGAATAGCCGGCATTCGGACCACACGGGGGAACGCAAAAAGCGCAGTATCGCGCCGTGGCTGGTGAACACCGGCATGCCGGCCGTCGCGGCTGTCTTCCGCGCCCAGCTCGCGCCCGCAATGTGGCAATCGTGGCAGCTTTGCCGGTCCGTTCCTGGGGATTTCCTCGGGCACGCATTCCTTTGCGGGAGGGCTGCGATCGGTTATCGCCGGCTTGGTCCTTTCCGGATTTCATGCTAGGGGTTGGAGGCGGTAAGAGCGCCGAAGGAGTCGCGAGAAGCTTCGGCGGCTAGTACCCTGCACGTTTGGGAGGTAGGGAAGAATGAGCAAGGACGTGATCCTCGTGCTGGCGACTCCTGGAGCTCCGCAGTTGACATGGCTCGAGCCGTTGCGTCGTCAGGCCGAGATTGTTGTCGGGAACTCGGCGGAAGATTTTTCCAAAGCCGCCTGCGGCGCAACCGTCATCTTCAATTGGTCCGGGAGCTTGCCTCTGCTCCGTAAGGTGTTTCTCATGAGCCCGAAGCTGCGTTGGGTGCACAGCTTTGCCGCCGGCGTCGACCGCACACTTTTTCCCGAACTCGTCGCTAGCCCCGTTCCACTGACCAATGGGACCGGTGTCTTCAGTGCGTCGCTTGGCGAGTTTACCCTGGGCGCCATTCTGTATTTCGCGAAGGATTTTCGCCGCATGGTGCGCAATCAGATGGCTGGCGTTTGGGAGCAGTTCGACATCATCCCCATCGAGGGCCAGACGGTCGGCATCGTCGGCTATGGCGATATTGGCCGGGCGGTGGCTTCGCGCGTGAAAGCCATGGGCATGCGCGTTCTTGCCGTTCGCCGCCATGTCCCGCGCGATAGCCGCGATGACTACGCCGAGGAAATCTTTGCGCCGGAGCAGCTCGTCGCAGTCCTGCCTCGCTGCGACTACATTGCCGTAACGGCTCCGCTTACACCCGAGACGCGCGGCATGCTCGGCGAACGGGAATTTGCCGCGATGAGAAAAACCGCCGTGGTCATCAATGTCGGCCGCGGACCGGTGATCGATGAACGAGCGCTGATTGCGGCGCTCTCTGAACGACGCATCAAGGGCGCCGCACTGGATGTTTTTGACGAAGAGCCTCTGCCCGCTGGCCACCCTTTCTATCGCCTGGAAAATGTCTTGCTTTCTCCGCATTGCGCCGACCACACGCCGGACTGGATGGACAACGCAATGAAATTTTTTCTCGATCAGTACGCACGCTTCCGCAAGGGCGAGCCGCTTCTAAATATCGTGGACAAGCGGCTTGGCTATTGAACTGGACACCCAGCCCCGCGACGGTCTAACCCTGACAACGCGAGTTCGCGGTTACTTCTTTCCGCTCGTTGCTGCCGCCGTTTCCTCCTCGTCAATCTGCAAGATTTGATCCGCGCGCACGTTCTTAATCGTTTGCACAACTCCGCTGGGCCAGCGAATTTCGATTTGCGCGGCCGTCTCCGTTCCAAGCCCAAAGTGCACGCGCTTGTCGCCTGCGGAAAGATAGCTGCTCGCCGTCGAAACCGTTGCGCTCTGCCGCAATTTCGCCGTAGTGACGACCACCTCGGCTCCGATGGCGTCGCGGTTGCTCTTGTGGCCAATCAAGTTCAGCGTGAGCCAGTGATTTTGGCCCGGCGTCTCGTTGCGTAGCACGTAGGCAGGCCCATCGTTCGTGGTTACGACCGCATCAAGCCGTCCGTCGTTATCCAAATCGCCCATCGCCAGCCCGCGCGCGGCCCACGCTTGCTGAAACACGGCGCCGGAAGCCGCGGAAACGTCCACGAATCCCCGGCCCGTGTTGCGCGCCAGCAGCATGGGTTCGCGGTAGCGAAGCTGCGGAAAAGAGAGCTGAATCGTGTCCAGGTCATGTCCCTGCGCGATCAGCAAGTCCTTCCAGCCGTCATTGTCATAGTCGAGAAAGCGAACGCCCCAGGCCGAATGCATCTGCGTCATGCGCCCCAGTCCCGAAGCGTTCGTGTCGTAGGTGAAGCGGCCGCTGCCGTCGTTGTGATAAAGGGCGTACTTCTGCGTGGCCAGATTGGTCACCACCAGGTCGGGCAGCAAATCGTTGTCGTAGTCGGCGAAATCCACCCCCATGCCGGCATAGCTGCGGCCGTCTTCATCCACCGCTACGCCCGCTGCTAGCGCGACTTCTTCGAAGGCGCCGCTGCCCTTGCCGTGGTAAAGAAATTCCGGCATCGAATCGTTGGCCACAAAGAGATCGACGTGACCGTCCCGGTCGTAGTCGGCAAGCGCGATGCCTAGACCTTTGCCGGGAACCGAAATGCCGCTCTTTTTCGAGATCTCGGTGAAGCGGCCGCCGCCCTCGTTGTGATACACCAGGGGAGCGACGGCCTGAAACTGATCGGGATGGCAGTACGAGCGATAACCCTCGCGGTGTTCGCCGCACCAGATGTCGCCGAAATCCCATTGCACGTAGCGCAGCACCACGAGGTCAAGTAAGCCGTCGTTATCAAGGTCAACCCAGGCGGCGCTCGTGGACCAGCCGGAGCCTCCGACGCCAGCCTTCTCTGTTACGTCCGTGAAGGTGCCATCGCCGTTGTTGTGGTAGAGCTTGTTGCCGCCCAGAGCGGTAACGTAGAGGTCCTCGTGGCCGTCATTGTCATAGTCTCCGACGGCCACGCCCATGCCGAAACCCGAGCCCGCCAGGCCGGCTTTTTCCGTGACGTCCTCGAACGTGCCATCCGGCTTCTGGTGGAAGAGCCGGTTCCAGTATTGCGGGCCGGATTTTTGCGGAATTGCGCCCTTTGGCGTGGGATCGGAGAGTTGCGCGCCGTTCACGAAGAAGATGTCAAGGCGGCCATCGTTGTCGTAATCGAAAAGAGCGACTCCGCCGCCCATGGTTTCGATGAGATATTTTTTGGAGGTATGCGGAGAAACGTTGCGGAAATGGATTCCGAGCTTCGATGTGACGTCGGCAAAATGGCCAGGGATGCCGGCGGGTTGCTCCGCCCAATGGGCGTCGCAGAGCGCGATGACGCCGAGCGCGGAAGCAAGCAGAAGCATGGGAACCGTAAGTCTCATGGAAGCGCGCTCCGGCAAGCCGCTGGCGCATTCTGATTGTAATGGGTTTTGCGGAGATGAGCGGCGCCCGCTGGCGGATGGCTGGACAAATTACAAAAGGATGGCTGGGGTGCCAGTGGAAGGGCGCCGCGGTATAGAATCAGCTCAGGACAGATAAAAACCAGCATGCGAGCAAACGTCGTAAGAATTTGCCTCGGGAGTGTCGCCTGATGGGGGCGGAAGCTGCTGTGCCCGAGCGCGCCATCCCGGCGATCAATCCGTGGATCATCGCGATCGCCGTGATGCTCAGCACGTTCCTCGAAGTGCTGGACACGACGGTGGTGAACGTTTCGCTACCGCACATCGCTGGAAGTCTTTCGGCGAGCGTGGATGAAGCCACCTGGACGCTTACTTCGTATCTCGTGGCCAATGCCATCGTGCTGCCGATGACCGGCTGGCTCGCGAACTACTTTGGCCGCAAGCGGATGCTCATGGTGTCCGTGACCGGGTTCACGGCTTCGTCCTTCTTGTGCGGACTTGCTCCGAGCCTCAGTTTTCTGATTTTTTTTCGCGTCTTGCAGGGAGCATTTGGGGGAGGCCTTCAGCCAATTTCACAAGCAGTGTTGCTCGAATCCTTTCCGCCGCAGGATCGCGGCAAAGCGATGGGCTTCTGGGGACTTGGAATCGTAGTCGCACCGATGCTTGGACCCGTGCTCGGCGGCTGGCTGACGGACAGCTACAGTTGGCGCTGGGTTTTTTATATCAATGTGCCGATTGGGCTGGCCGCGATCGTTATGACGAAGCTGTTCATTTTCGATCCGGCGTATATCCGCAGAACTTCGAGCCGTGTGGATTACTGGGGCATCGGCATGCTCGCGGTGTGGATCGGTGGTCTTCAGATTGTGCTCGACAAGGGGCAGGAGAAGGATTGGTTCGGCACGACCTGGATCACGGTAGTCACGATCATCTGCGTGGTTGTTTTTGTCGCGTTTCTTGCGCGCGAATTTTTGACGCCGACTCCAGTCGTGAATTTGCGCGTGTTCCGCAATGTGACCTATTCCTCGGGCGTGTTCCTGATGGCACTGCTGGGAGTCGGCCTCTACGGCACAACCGTGGTGATCCCGCTGATTCTGCAAACGCTGCTCGGCTATCCGGCGGTTCGTGCGGGCCTGGCCATGGCCCCTCGCGGAATCGGTTCGTTCATCGCCATGCCGGTCATTGGCATCATCATGGCCAAGCTGGATCCGCGCAAGCTCCTGGCCACCGGGCTCTTCGTTTGCGCGTTCACGATGTGGCAGTTTTCGAGACTCAATCTGAACGCGGGGTACTGGGAGTTTTTCTGGCCGCAATTCATCATGGGACTTGCGCTGGGCTTGCTTTTCGTTCCGCTGACGACGATCAGCATGGACCCGATTCCAAAGGAGCAGATGGGTAACGCCACGAGCCTGTTCAACCTGGTGCGGAATATCGGCGGTGGCTTTGGAATCTCGATCGTCAATTCGATTCAAACACGCCTGCAGCAGGGAAATATTCATTCGCTCGGAGCGCACGTGAATGCGATGAACGCTCAGGCAACGATGACGTTTACGCAACTCAAAGCGATGTTTCAGCACGCCAGCGGCGATCCGGTGCGGGCGGCGGAGCAGGCGCGCGCGGCGCTCTTCATGATGGTCGAGCGCCAGGCGGCGATGATCGCCTACAACGACGTCTTCCGTTTGCTGATGTGGCTCTTCCTCTCGATGTTTCCTTTCATCTTTCTGATGAAACGCCCGCGCGCCAGCGGCGGAGCGATGGCGCACTGAAGCTCCGGCGGCTCCCAGAGCCGCATGCGCCACCTTTCCTCCTACTTAAACGAAGATTCCGGGGAGGCGAGGCTTCGCGATGGAACCGGCTCTGGTTGTCGCACGCTCTCCACCGCCCCTACTTCATATGCGCGTCATACCACGCCACAATGCGGTTCAGCCGGTCAATCTGATGCTTCCGCTCATGGAACCCATGATTCTCCCGCGGATAGAGCACTAGTTCCGCATCCACGCCATACCTCTTCAATCCCCGGTAAAGCTCCTGGCTCTGCCCTGGCGGATCCACTGTATCCGCCTCGCCCTGCAAAATCAGCGTCGGTGTCTTCGCATTTTTCAGAAACACAAAGGGTGAGCTGTTCAGAAATCCGGTCACTTTTTCCGGCTCGTAGGGCACGCCATAAAACCACTCGTCATAGGAAGGATGCTGTTCCGTCCCGTACTCCGAAATCAGATTCGATAACCCAGCACCCGAAACCGCGGCGCGAAATTCCGTCGTCTGCGTGATCGCCCATTCGCTCATGTAGCCGCCGTAGGACCAGCCGCCAATCCCCAGCCGTTTGGGGTCCGCGATGCCGCGCTCGACGAGATCGTGCACGCCCGCCATCACATCCTTATAATCCGCGCCGCCCCAGTCACCCCGGTTGCTTTCGATGAATTTCTGCCCATAGCCAATCGATCCGCGGATATTCGGATAAAAAATCGCATAGCCGCGTGCCACTAGCAGTTGTCCCCAGGTATCAAGGCTGTCTTCCCATGCTCCGGTTGGTCCGCCGTGAATCAGGGCAATCAGCGGCAGCCGCGATTTGCCATCGTAATTCTTCGGTTTTAGCAGGGCCGCCTCAATTTCCTGCCCGTCAAACGACTTGTACTTGTAGAATTCAGGCGCTACCAGCGCGTACTGCTTCCACGAGTCGTTCAAGCGCGTCAGTTGCTCTGGCGCGTCCTTTTCATTCCAGAAATAAAGCTCCTCCGGCCGCGCCGCGCTCCGCCCCACAAAATAGACGCCGCCATCACCCACCGCGAACATCGTCGGGTTCACGCCGGCAATCGGCGGGAAATCCTTGCGTTCGCCATTCGCGCCGTACTCCACGAGTTTTGTGTGAAACCCATCCTCGGCCACCAACAAAATTCCCGATTCGTTTTTTGGACCGGGGCTTCCCAGCCAGTGAAACGCAAACACCTGCCGGTCCAGGCTTGCCCCCGTCAAATTGTGCGCCAGCTTCTCGCCGGTCCGCGCCATCATCAGGTCGTGTGGATTCGGCCCATCCTCGCGGCATCCCACATACGCGAAGGCACTTCCGTCTGGCGAGTAGCGCACGTTCCCAAAAGGCCCGCGCGGCGCCAGCACTTGAGTCATCGAGTTGTCCGCCATGCGATAAAAGAAAATCCGCTCCGTGTTCTGGTCTGCTTCCGGATGATCGGTTGCTATGATCAGCAGTCCCGCACCCGAAGGCTGCCATTCGAGTTGGCTGATGTCCCACTTCGGCTCGGTCAGCGCCTTTGCATCGCCGGTTGCCAGCGTCAGCAGCCAGAGCCGCGCATGCTTGTCATCCTTGTCCACCACGCGCGCGTCATCTTTCTCCCTATGCTTCTTCTCCTCGGCTTCGGTTTTCTCATCCGGAGCCAGGAATGCGATCTGCTTGCCATCCGGCGACCATGCAAAGCTGCGCACACTCCGCTTTCCTGTGGTAATGGCGTACGCCTCGCCGCTCGAGCGCAGCAAATAGATTTGCTGCTCGCCGCCTTCGCGGTTGGAAAGGAACGCCAGCATTTTTCCGTCCGGCGACCACCGCGGCTCGCTCTCTGACTTGGCCGAATAGGTAAACTGCCGCGCTTCACCGCTGCGCTTGTCGTAGACCCAAATGTGCCGCGCACGGCCGTCGTCGGTCGGCGGCTCCGTCACCACAAAGGCCAGCCGGTTCCCGTCCGGGGATAGCTCCAGATCCGAAATCGAGCGCAGGGTCACCGCCGTCTCCGCGGTCAGCGCTTTTCCTTCCTCTGCTGCCGCCAATCGCGGCCACACAACCGTTGCCAGCACCAGCAGGCACAGCGCCGGTGTACTGACCGGGGCAAAACGGACACCAGAGCGAAAGCGCTTCATGACCGGACTCCTCGGAGAATCGTGACGTCCGACGGTAGCACAGGCGGCCCTGCCTGTGCAGCGTTGGCGCAGTGGGAGCAATCGCAGGAGACTCGATGCAGACCGGGTTCGTTTTGTGCCCGGCTCGTCTCCAAAAAACGAACTTTTTCGCCGCCATCGAAGTGAATACCGCAAAGGCCCCGTTTGCTAGCCACCGCGCGCCGGCGTCGGCTACAATCAATGGTTCCATGTCAGCGGAAAAAACGCGCCAGAGCGGCCGCACGCAAATGAGATGACGGAAATCCGACTGCACAACACGCTTACCGGCAAAGTCGAGCCTTTCACGCCGCAAACTCCGGGCGAAGTTCGCATGTACACGTGCGGCCCTACGGTCTACGACTACGCGCATATCGGCAACTATCGCACTTTCGTCTTTCAGGACATTTTGCGGCGCTTTCTGAAATTCCGCGGATTCAAACTGACGCACGTCATGAACCTGACTGACGTGGATGACCGCATCATCGCCAACGCTGCCGCGACGGGAACCGGCATCCGCGAGTACACCGAGAAGTACGCGCAGGCTTTTTTTGAAGACTGCAAAACCCTGAATATCGAAGCGCCCGAGCATTGGGTTCGCGCCACCGACCACATCGGCGACATGGTCAAGCTCATCGAGCGCTTGCGGCAAGAGAGTTTCACGTATCCGAGCGAAGGCTCGATCTACTACCGCATCGCGAAATTTCCGGAGTACGGCAAGCTCTCGAAAATCGACGTGACCGGCATTCAGGCGGGTGCGCGGGTTGAAGTGGACCGCTACGAAAAGGAAAGCGCGCGAGATTTTGCGCTCTGGAAAGCGCCGAAGCCCGGCGAACATTTCTGGGAAACGGAAATCGGGCCGGGCCGCCCCGGCTGGCACATCGAGTGCTCCGCCATGGCCATGCGGTTCCTCGGCGAAACTCTGGATATCCATACCGGCGGAATCGACCTGGCGTTTCCGCATCACGAAAACGAAATCGCGCAGAGCGAGGGGGCAACAGGCAAGCCATTCGTGCGCTATTGGCTCCACGCCGAGCACTTGCTGGTCGAGGGCGAGAAAATGTCGAAGTCCCTCGGTAATTTCTTCACCTTGCGAGACCTCTTTGCGAAGGGCCACAAGCCTTCGGCGCTTCGCTTCGCGCTCGCCAGCGTTCCTTACCGCAAGCAGCTTAATTTTACCTTCGATGGACTGCAATCGGCCGCTAGCTCGGTCGAGCGGCTGCGCAATTTCGCGGATCGCCTGAACACCGGCAAGTTTCCCGCCGGACAGAGCAATGGCATGGCCGAGCGCATTGCCGCCGCCGCGAAAGAATTTGACGCGGCCCTTGCTGACGACCTGAACACCGCGGAAGCGCTGGCCGCCGTTTTCGACGTTGTCCGCGAAGCGAATATTGCGATGGACAAAGGCGAATTTCACCAGGGCAACGTGGCCGCCACGCAGGAGCTGCTCGCCAATTTCGATGCTGTCTTCGCCGTACTCAAAGACGAGGATGCGGCAAAACTCAAGGGGCTGGGCTACGGCGCCGAAAGCGAAATCAGTGACGCCGAGATCGAAAAGCGTGTGGCCGAGCGGCAGGCAGCGCGCCAGCGGCGCGATTTCGCGGAGTCCGATCGCATCCGAAAAGAGCTTGCGGGGCGTGGTATAATTTTGGAAGATTCGCGCGACGGCAGCGTCCGCTGGAAACGCAAATGAGATTTACTCTTCATCGGCATCAGTTTACCGGCTCGCCCGCGGAAGTGCGCCCCAACCTCTACGGCGTCGATTAAGTCTTCCTTCCCGGCAGGGCCTCGTCCGCCACGGGTGTATGGCACCTGCGAACCTGCCCGGCGGCAACGGGACTCCTGCTCCGTGCGGCCGCCTCGATCCACAAAAACCGCTGACCCAGCGCGCACGCCGCGCTTTTCCGGGAGGAAAGATGATCACCATGCACGAAACGAAATTGCCCCGGCTCGTCACCGCGCTGCCCGGGCCGAAAGCAAGGCAAGCGGTCGAGCAGGATGCGAAGTACATGTCGCCTTCCTACACGCGCGACTATCCGCTCGTGGCCAAGCGCGGACACGGTGCCATGGTTGAAGACGTGGACGGGAACGTCTTCCTCGATTTCGCCGCGGGTATAGCGGTCTGCTCGACTGGGCACTGCCATCCGAAAGTCGTCGCTGCAATTCAACAGCAAGCCGCGGAATTGATTCACATGTCCGGCACGGATTTTTACTACGAGAGCATGCCTGCACTCGCGGCGAAGCTGGCGGCTACGGTGCCGGGCAGCGAAGCGAAGAAGGTGTTTTTCACCAATTCCGGAACGGAAGCGGTGGAAGGCGCAATCAAGCTGGCCCGCTACGCGACGAAACGCGACAAGATGATCGCGTTTTACGGATGCTTCCACGGGCGCACGATGGGCTCGCTTTCACTGACGGCGTCGAAAGCGGCGCAGCGCAAAGGGTTCGGCGCGCTGCTCGCCGGAGTCGAGCACATTCCATATCCCTACGCCTACCGCTGCGAGCAGGGACACACGGCGGAAACATGCGGCGAGGAGGTTCTCGAGCTGCTGCAGAACCAGATCTTCAAGCGGCTCTTCGATCCCGAGGAAGTTGCGGGGATCATCATTGAACCGATTCAGGGCGAGGGCGGATACGTGCCCGCGCCGAAATTCTTTCTGCAGGAATTGCAACGGATTTGCCGGCGGCACGGAATCATGCTCATCGTGGACGAAGTGCAATCCGGTATGGGACGCACCGGCAAATGGTGGGCTTCCGAACACGCCGGAATTGAACCGGACATTTTGTGCAGCGCAAAAGGCATCGCCAGCGGAATGCCGCTCGGCGCATTCATTGCGCGTGAGAGCGTGATGCGCTGGAAGCCCGGCTCGCACGGAACAACTTTTGGCGGAAATCCCGTGTGCATCGCGGCTGCGCTGGCGACGATGGAATTGATTGCCGGGGAGTATCTGCAAAACGCTCGCGCGATGGGGGAGCACATTCTTGGGGCGACAACGGACTGGACGAGGAGGTTTCCGGTGGTTGGAGAGGTCCGCGGCCGGGGTTTGATGATCGGCGTTGAAATCGTGCGCGATCAGCGCACGAAAGAGAAAGCGCCGGACCTTCGGAACCAGATCGTTGACCTTGCCTTCCACAAAGGCTTGCTGGTTCTCGGCGCAGGCGAAAATACGATACGGATCTCGCCGCCGCTGTTGATCGACAAAGAGCAGGCCAATTTCGCGATCAGCACGCTCGAACAGTGCTTTGGCGAAGTCGCGAAGTAACGGGGGGCGGACGAAAGCACGCGGTGCCGGTCCGAAGATCGGCCACTAACGAAAAGATGAGGGTGAGGGCGGCCTTGAGTCAAGATGGGCCAGGCGCGGCATTGGCTCGCATTCAATCGGCAAACGATGTGAGCCGCTGGAATCCAGCGTGCCTCCTGTGCGATGCTCCGCGGGATGAGATTGCAGCTATACCTGCGGTCTGGCGAACCCTGATGGCCATATTTTCGCGAATCATGTTTGGCGCGGTGCAGTGGGCCGCACGGCGCGGGCTGCGCGAGGACGCAATTGTGCCCGCGGAGCGCGGCAAAGAGGTTGCGCGGCGGACCGGCGTGCGGGGCGAAACGTACGCCTACTGGTATCTGCGGCGGCATGGCTACATTTTCGTGGCGCGAAACTATATGCCGCGTTCCGCGAAGGGCGAAATTGATCTGGTCGGATTCGACGGGCCAACGCTGGCCTTCGTGGAGGTTCGCACGCGGACGGTGCGCGACGATTTGAGCGCGCTGCCGGAGTTGAGCGTGACGGAGGAAAAGCAGCGCGTGCTTGTTCGCACGGCGAAGCGGTTTCTGGCGGAACGCCACATGCCGGAATTGCCTTGCCGGTTTGACGTGGTGGCTATCGACAACGAGCCGGGCAGACCGCCCCGGTTGCGCTTGCACAAGGACGCGTTCAGCCCGCAATTGCGCGGGTGATTGCGAGCGCACGGCACAGAAAGACTTGCCGGCGAACCATTCGGGCAGCCGCGGGCGCTTGAAGCTCCGAGTCGAGGTACAATAAACGATTGCAAGCCACGTCGTTTGGCCGGATGTGAATGCTGGAGCCTCGCCGCAGAGGCCGGACCCCTGACAAGCTTCTGACTGCTGGCGACAGGTCTGGAGGAAGGCTTTGCCGGAGTTGCGAAAAGATCCCATCACCGGACGATGGGTGATCATTTCAACCGAGCGCGGGAAGCGTCCCAACGATTTTCTGCGCGAGAGCGTGGTGGCCTCGGAGCCGAAGAACTGCCCGTTTTGCCCGGGCGCCGAGCTCAAGACGCCGCCGGAAATTCTGGTCTACGGGCGCAATGGAAGCGGGCCGAACACGGCCGGCTGGAACATCCGCGTGGTGCCAAACAAATATCCGGCACTCGGAATTGAAGGCGAGCTGGACCGCGAGGGCGAAGGACTCTTCGACAAAATGAACGGCATCGGCGCGCACGAAGTCATCATTGAAACCCCGGACCATGCCGCGACGCTGGCTACCCTGCCGGAGCGCGCGGTGGAAGATGTGCTCTGGGCGTACCGCGACCGCATGCTGGATTTGAAGAATGACAAGCGGTTTCGCTACGTGCTCATCTTCAAGAATCACGGCGAGGCGGCGGGCGCGTCGCTCGAGCACCCGCATTCGCAGCTCATTGCGCTGCCGATTGTGCCGCGGCGAGTGCGCGAGGAAATCGACAGTTGCTGGCACTACTACGACGAGAAAGAGCGCTGCATTTTCTGCGACATCATCCGGCAGGAGCGCGATACGGGCGAACGGGTGATCGGCGAAAACGAGCATTTCGTGGTGCTGGCGCCGTATGCGCCGCGCTTCCCGTTCGAGATGTGGCTGCTGCCGAAAGTTCACGGCTCGGCGTTTGAAAACAACCAAAGTCCGGTTTACGCAAGCCTTGCGCGCATGCTGAAGGACACACTCATGCGCATTGACGCGGTGCTGGACCGGCCGGCCTACAACTTCATGATTCATACTTCGCCGATCGGAGAAGAGATCAACGATCACTATCACTGGCATATGGAGATCATTCCGAAGCTGACGAAAGTGGCGGGATTCGAATGGGGCACGGGCTTCTACATCAATCCCACGCCGCCAGAAGAGGCTGCGCGGTTTTTGCGCGAAGCGAAGATCACATCACCGGCGGCGGCAAAGAAATAGCACCGAACGGCAACGGCAGCGGCTGGCAGTTCGCTGACGATTGGAATTTCGGTCTCGCGCCTTGCTTTAGGAACAAAGTGGGCACGACGCACTGGTGACGCCGATTCTCAGTTTGCGTTCCGCGGAGTCCACCGAGAAGGAGCCCTCTGCAACGAAGGAAGTCCGGCACAGTGGCGTGCTGAACAGCGAGAAAAGCGGGGCATTTGCTATACTCAAAGATTCGGCGCGGTACCCAAGTGGCCCAAGGGAGAGGTCTGCAAAACCTCCATTCGTGGGTTCGAATCCCACCCGCGCCTCCAAGACTCCCCGAAAACTGTAGGCTTTGTGGTTATTCAGCGCGTCGCCGCGCGACATTTTTCCCTGTCAATGCAGGGTGAAAAAAGCGGCGGCTCTTCGCCGTAGCAAAGAGCCGCCGCTTGCGCTGCCGTGTCGCTTAGAACGAGAACTGAGCCTTGAGTTGGATGGTGCGCGGCGAGAAGTCGCCCCCGAGGGCGGAGCCGTAAGGAGTTGTGGGCGGCGAAACGGTGCGGATAACGGTGCCGAACGTGGGAGCGGAAACGTCAGCAACCGGGTTGTCGAAATTGGGGTGATTGAAGATGTTGTAGAACTGGACGCCGAGGCCCAGGGCTGCACGTTCCCAGTGCGGGATGTGGAAGAGCTTCATGACGGCGAAGTCGGCGTCAAAGAAGCCGGGCCCGCGCAGAGAGTTGCGGCCGACGTTGCCAAACGCAGCGGGGGACGTGGTAAAGGCGCCGGTAGGAATGCAGGGCGCCAGGGCGTTGGAGGGAGGTCCCGAGCAGGTGGCGCCACCGGGAGTGACGCGAGTTCCGAAGATATCTCCGCCCGCACCCAGGCCGCCGTAATTGAAGCCGGCAAGAAGAGTTGTGGTTCCTTCGTCGACGACAGTGTAGGGAAGACCGGAACGTGCGAAGACATTGCCGGACACCTGCCAATCGTTGATGAGGTATGAGGGGCCGTGGTTGAAAGTGATGTCGTGGACGGGAAGGCCCCAGACGAAGCTGGCGTTGAAATAGTGGCGCACGTCATAGTCGGCGGGTCCATACATGCCGCGCAAGTCGCTGGGATTCTGCGGGAAGATGGGGTTGGTGTTGGTGGAGCCGAACTGGGTAGTGATGAAGGGCAAAATGCCCCCGTTGGATATCTCATCCAGGGCTTTGCTGAAGGTGTAATTGATCAGAAAGGACCCGCTGCTGTACTGACGCTGCAGGGAGACGCTCATACCGTTGTAATTGGAGATGGCCTCGGAGTAGATGCCGGTGACGATGCCGAAGCTGGGAACCGGAGGAGCCACGGGCAAGCCAGCGAAGCCGCTGGGCGGCTGGAAGGCATTGAGGGACGGAATCTGAGTGGTCTCATGGATGCCTCGGTTGCCGACGTAACGGACGTTGAAGGAGGTCTTGGGACCGAGGCCTTGCTGGATTTCGAAGCTCCATTTCATGTATTGCGGAATTTCGGTGTGAGCTTGCGAGACGGCCACGGCTGGCGGAGAGAAGCCGGGAATGGTGGAGGAGAGAGTGGTGAAGCTTTGGCCGCTGGCAAAGCCTTGGAGAAATGCCTGGTTGGACGAAGCGGCTGTGGCGAATATGTTGCCGGGTTCGGCGGGAGAAACCGGTCCGGCTACCGTGAAGCTTTGCAGCAAAGGCGGATTGGAGGAGAAGGAGTCAACGATGGTGCCGGGGAAAGTGTCATAGAAGATGCCATATCCGGCGCGGAGAACCGTGGCGTGACTGCCGCTGCCCCGGGGCGTCCAGGCAAAGCTGATTCGAGGCTGCCACTGGAGTACTTGCAGATCCGGGAGGGCTGTGCGCTGGCCGGTGACGAAGAGTTGATTGTAGGGCGTATCGGGGCTGTTGAGCACCGGATTGGTGGAGACGAGGTTGAAGGTCTCGGGCGTTCGGGAGAAGCACAGGTTTTTGCAGGTTGGATTGGACTGGTGTTCGACGCGGAGGGCAATGGTGAAGGTAAAGTTCGGAGAAAAGCGGATGTCGTCCTCCAGATATCCGCCCAGATTGTAGAACTTGAAGCGCTGCGATGGTGAAGTGGGGAAATTCTGGGTGAGGACAGCATTGTCACCGGCGCTGGTGACGCCGCCGTTGAAGAAGCTGGTGAGGTCGGGAACGGTAACGAGCCCACTGCTAAGGATCGTGAAGGAAAGGTCCGTGGAGTAATTCAGCCGATATTTCACGCCGAAACGGAACGTGTTGCGGCCGACGACCTTGGACATATCGTCCGAGAGCTGCACCTGGGTGATGTTGCGGCCTTGCGGAGCGATGAAGTCAAGCCCGCCCAAAGTGGTGAGGCTGCCGTCGGCGAGGGACAAGGTAGTGGGGAACGCGGCGAGGGCGGCCGAAAGATTCGGCGGCGCAAATATGGCGGAATACCATTGACTTGCGATGATGAGTTGGTTGGTTGCTGTGGGACCGAAGGTGTGGTTCCAGGAAAGCTGGCCCTGCCATTCGGGCTGATTGCTGGTGAGATTGAAAAGGGGGTTGATGGGGTCGGTGAAGGAGGCCTGCGTGCCGTGGTCGGTTTGAATGCGGCCGTAGATTTTGTTGGCGTTGCCGATGTTGTAATCAATACGTCCGGCGAAGATCTGTTCGCTCGTCAAATTGTTCACTGTGGATCGGAAGAACAAGGTGCAAGGTGCGCCGGGTGCCAGCCCCGCGAAACTGACGCCGCTGCAACCAGTCGGATCCGTGCTGCCATTGCCAGGAATCGCGCGCTCAATGCCGGAAGCGCCGTTATAGAGATTAAACATGTTTTGATAGAAGGGGACGGATGCCGGATGGTTGGCGGAGAGGTTGGCGATGGTGGCGTCTTCAAACTGAGGACTTGGCACGATGGTTAAAGTGTTGGTGGGGAGCAAAACGCGAAGGCCTTCGGTATCGAAATAGAAGAAGAGCTTGTCCTTGAAGATAGGCCCGCCGAATTCGCCGCCCCATTGATTGGCGTTGACGAAGGAGCGAGGCGTAACGGGGGCGGGAGGCGGCTGGGCCTTGTTGAAGAAGTCGTTTGCGTTCATGGCGCGACCGTTCCAGTAATAAACGGCACGTCCGTGGAACTGGTTGGTGCCTGACCGGGTGATGTAGTTGATGTTGGAGCCCGCGAGGCCGCCATACTGTCCGGTGTAGCCGTTCTGGTCGACCGTAACTTCCTGAACTTCGTTCAAGCCGAGCAGCAGGTTCGTCGCGCCGGAATTGTTGAGATTCAGATATGGATCGTTGTCGTCCATGCCATCCAAGGTGAAGAGGTTCGAAGTGCCGGAAATGCCGTTTACGGCGAAGTTGCCGAAGCCTGCGGCCGTATTCATCACCACGCCGGGAGTGATCTGAGCTGCGAACGTGAGGTCGTTTCCGGGGTTGGGCATGTTCTGAACTTGGGTTTGGCTGAGCGTGGTCGAGATGCTGCCGTTTTCGGTGTTGAGAAGCGGTGCAGCTTCGGTGACACGTACGGTAACGTTCTCCGTGCCGACGCTCATGTGCACGTCGGAAGTCGTGATTTGGTTCACGGAGACCTGAACCGGCTGGGTGTAGGTTTGGAACCCCTGCGCTTCAACTTTGAGGTCGTAACGGCCGGGCGGCAACAGCGAGAAACGATAAAAACCGGTCGAGCTGGTATTGGCCTGGCGAACCGCGCCCGTGGCCATGCTGGTCAACGTTACGGACGCGTTGGGGACGGCGGCTCCGCTGGGGTCCATGACGGTGCCAGCGATGTCGCCGGTGGTGGATGTTTGCGCGCGACTGATTGCGGGAAGAACAAGGATTAGAGCAAGCAAGAGCAGCCGAACAGATGAGGGTTTAATGGGGTGCATCAATGCGCCTCCTTCGAGTGAGGCTGGGAAAAGGGAGGGACAAGAAGTAAAGGCAAGAGCGATACCAAGCCCGAGGCAAATCGCAAGGAAAAGTTGTGTTGAGGATGCGAGACTTATGCGGCGAGACAAGGGGCCAACGCAAGTACCGATTCTAAAAACAAAAGGGATTCCAGTTTTCTCGCTACGGTTTAAGGGAGTACGAAGAAAGTTGTAGAGCGGAATTACAAGCAGGGAGTTGGTGCGGCGCCACAACCTTCCCGCGAAGCGGCATTCCGGCTGTAAGTAGATGCGCAAATTGCGCAGAGAGAGCTACAGATTTTTTCAAGGTGCGCCATCGAATCTGCCTGAATAGATTTGGCGGAGGCTGCCAGGAAACCAAGTGTGAGCGAGGGTTGCCGAACCAAGCTGCGCAGGAGCAAGTTGTGCCGGAACAACCTGCTGGTCGCAGCTCATCCGGATCACGAAATGAGTGGCGCGGCAGCGTTACAGGCGCGGGCGTGCAGCGAAGCGGATAAGTCTCCGACCGGCGTGTTTGAATCAGCAACGACGGTGAGAACGGCGCGACAGCACGGGCAAAAAGTATGTAGCGAAGCTGCTGGAATCCACGCTGCGCGGCGGATGCTTCTCTGTCGGCGATGCATCGCGTGTCCGCGGCCGTCGTAGACGTTTGGCATGGCGAAAGGGCATTTCTTAAAGATGGGCCGCAGTTTCATTCTGGAACGTCAAACGGGAGCAGTCCCAACGCGGTTCTGAATCTGAGTCGCTTTCCTTGGGTACTCGGCAACAAGTGCTCTGTCGTCAGTGATGTGCGTTGCGATTGCGGCTGCTGGTTTTGGCTCGGAATTTGCCACAAAGGTGCAAGCGAAAGGCCTGGCTTTGGAGGTTAAGCTTTGTGCCGCGCCAAGCAGCCGCGCCTACACAGCATTTTCCTTGTGTTGATCCTGGGATGGTGTTCTGTCGAAGGGCTCGCACAGGCCTCCGCAACGGCGGAGTATCGGACGAAGGCAGCCCTCATCGCCAATTTTCTTGGATTTGTTGACTGGCCGGATGATGCATTTGGCGCAGCCCATTCTCCCTTCCTGATCTGCGCCACGGGAGACTTTCCGTTTGGGACGGCCCTGGCGGAATCGACCCGGGGAGAAACGGTCCATGGAAGACGAGTGGATGTGCGCTGGATTCGCCAGGAAAGCGAACTGCGGACGTGCCAGGTGCTCTTCG
>DASRCZ010000278.1:0-12380 GCA_035652855.1 Candidatus Acidiferrum sp. | reverse complement strand
AATCTGGTTCGCGGGCGTTCTCCTGCTGAGTCTCCGTTCGCTTGGCGGATTCGTCGTGCTTGAGCGGCTGCGCCGGCGGGAATCCGCCGTCCCGGTCCCGGACGAAATCCTCGAACTGTGCCTGGAGCTCCAGGACCGCTTGCATTTCAGACGTTTCATTCGCTACTGCAAGTCCGCGGGCCTGGATGCGCCGGCCGTAGCGGGCTGGCTCCGCCCGGTGGTGCTGCTTCCGGTCTCGGCCATCAGCGGACTCACTCGGGGGCAGATCGAGGCCGTCATCGCGCACGAACTCGCGCACATCCGCCGCCACGACGCGTTCGTAAATCTGCTGCAAGTCGGCGTGGAAACTCTTCTTTTTTATCACCCGGCCGTCTGGTGGCTTGGCAAGCGCATCCGCGAAGAGCGCGAGAATTGCTGTGATGACGCCGCAGTCGCCGTGTGCGGCAGCGCGGTCACGTACGCGCACGCGCTCACGCGGATGGCGGAATCGCGCAGGGCTCCCGGCCTTGCGATGGCCGCCAACCGCGGTCCGCTCGCGGCGCGAGTCGCTCGCCTGCTCGGTATGGCGGGCGAAGGCGAGAGAACGCGCTCCGCCAGCCTGTCGGCGGGCATCCTCTGGCTCTCCGCCGCGCTCGTTGCGGGCAGCGCCCTGATGGGCATCGCACACGCCGCTCGCGCGCAATCGCCCGACGCGCCTCCCGCGCCAGCTCCCGCCGCAGCACCCGCGGCGCCCGCGGACTTTGACGCCGCGTTCATTGTCACCGCGCCTGCTCCGGGTTTGCGGCGGGCTCGCGCACCAATTGGCGGGAAGCCAGCGGCGCCAGCGTCCGCACCGCGCGCTCTTGCTATTCCCCGGGTTGCGGCGCCTCCCGCGCAAGGTCCCGCACTTTCCGCTCCCGTTGTGATTCCAGCGCCCGCCGCGGCAGGACCCGCACCGAAAGCTCCCGTTGCCCGGCTTTGGGCCTGGGCTTTTCCAGCGCCAGCGCCTGCTGCGCCCGGCTGGACCTCAGGCCAATCCGGCAACGCAAGCCAGATGCCGCAACCCAGCTACATCGACAGCATGAAGGCTGCCGGCCTCGAGAATCTCAGCGTTGACGACCTTATCGCCCTCAAGGTGCAAGGCGTCACCGCCGACTACGTCAAGCAGATGCGCTCGCTCGGCTTCCAGACAGATGCCGGCACCATCATCGGCATGAAGGTGCAAGGCGTAACGCCAGAGTACGTGAAGCAGATGCGCGATCTTGGCTTGAAGGGCGACAGCGAGACGATCATTGGGATGAAGGTACAAGGCGTCACTCCCGAGTACGTGAAACAAATGCACGATCTCGGCCTTGCAGCGGATGGCGAAAGCCTCATCGGCATGAAAGCGCAAGGCATAACTCCTGAATATGTCAAACAAATGAATGACCTTGGGCTGAAGCTCGATAGCGACGATTTGATAGGGATGAAGGTGCAGGGTGTGACGCCCGCTTACATCAATGCGATGCGTGGTCTTGGTCTCAAAGCCGATTCCGACGACATCATCGGCATGAAAGTTCAGGGCGTCACGCCCGAATACGTCAAGAGCTTCCAGGACATTGGGCTGCATCCCGGCATCGCTGAAATCGTCGGCATGAAGGTGCAGAGCGTCACGGCGGACTACATCAAGAAAATGCAGGACGCCGGACTCAGGCTCGATATTGACGACGCGATCGGGGCAAAGGCACAGGGCATTACACCGGAGTTCATCGAAAAAGTCCGCAGCCACGGTTTCAAGAATCCGACGCTCGAGCAATTGGCGGCGCTGAAGCACGCCGGCGTCCTCGACCCGCAGTAGCCGGTCGCCTGCTCGACGGTGCCGGTCTGCGGCTCGTGGCTCAGACGGAAGAGCGGCCAGTGCAAAGTCCCGCGGTTTTCAGCACAGTTGTCCCTGAGGAGGAGGAAAGCCCATGAAACGGCGCGATGCGATTCTCACCTACTTCGTGATTCTTGGAGCGCTGCTTGTTGCCTGGGCCGTTCGGGCCGCCGAAACACGAGAAGGGAATTGGACTCTTCGCCATTCCGAGGAGCCTGGCAAGGCCGAATTTGGCCTTATCATGCGTCAGCATCACGGAACGTCGCACCATGAATCCGATTGGCCGCTCTCCGTTTTCGCCGGCCTCGACGTCTCGAGGCCCGGTAAGCAGGAGGTACATTTCACCGTGTCCCGCGACGCGGGCCGCTTCGAATGCGAAGGCTATCTCAACAACGGAGAAGGAGCCGGCCTATTCCATTTTTTTGCCGATACGAAGTTCGCCGAGGAAATGGGCGCGCTCGGTTTCACGGGGATTGATGAAGACAAGCAATTCACGATGGCTGTCATGGACATCACGGCCGCCTTCGCCAAAGAGATGCGGGCGCTGCACCTGCGCGGGCTCGATACAGACAAGCTCATCGCCTTCCGCATCTTTGGGGTGAGCGCGAAATTTGTCCAGGACCTCCGGGCCGCCGGAATTGCCGCGGAGGATTCCGACCATCTTGTTGCTTTCCGCATTCACGGCGTTTCGCCGGAAATGGTCAGGTTCCTTCACGACGCCGGTTATCAGCCCGGGGAAGAGACACTTGTGGCCATGCGCATCCACGGCGCCACTCCCGAATGGATCACACAACTAAGGCAGGAAGGCTACGACCATGTGGCATTGCAGCAGCTTATCGCCTTCCGAATTCATGGCGTTTCGCCCGAGTTTATCGCCAAGCTCGCCAGCCTCGGCTACAAGCACCCGGAACCGGAGCAACTCGTGGCCATGCGCATCCATGGCGTGACGCCCGAATTCATCCAGGAGATGAAGTCCCGCGGCATGAACGATCTCTCGATCGATCAGCTTGTGAGCCTTCGCATTCACGGGATCAACTGACGTTCCGGTCGTGTCGCGTTCGGGGCTCGCCGGTGGCGGTTCGAGCCTTCGATTCGTCCGGCTTCGCTGTCCTTCGAATCCTTACCCGCACCGTTCCGTTCTTCGGAGCCGGGGTGAATCCTCTACATCCGGCTCGCTTGCTATACTGTTTCTCCCATGTCCGCCGCGATCGAAATGATAGCTCATGCCGACCTGCCGACGCGCTACGGCAGGTTTCGAATCTTTGGATTCAAAGGCTCCCGGCCCCAGGAAGAGGCCGTCGCTCTGGTTCGCGGCAAGCTCAACGGAGCCTCGGGATCGAAATCCGCGCCGCTGGTCCGAGTCCATTCCCAATGCCTTACCGGAGATGTGCTTACTTCGCTTCGCTGCGATTGCCGCGCGCAGCTCGAGCTCGCACTCAAGAAAATCGGCAAGTCGGCTTCCGGGGTGCTCCTCTACCTCCCGCAGGAGGGCCGCGGCATCGGCCTCATGAACAAGCTGCGGGCGTATCAGCTCCAGGATGGCGGCATGGACACGGTTGAGGCCAACGAGTCCCTGGGTTTCGCCGCGGACGCGCGCGATTACGATTTCTCCGCGCAAATCCTCAAACAGCTTGGCGCCACCAAAATTCGCCTGCTCTCCAACAATCCCGAAAAAGTCCGGCAGCTCGAGTCCGCCGGTATCCGCGTGCTCCAGCGCGTGCCCTGCCAGCCGCGCATCTCCCGCATTTCCCGGCAGTACCTGAAAACCAAAAAATCCAAGCTAGGCCACTTACTGACCGGGCTCTAACTAAGGCCGGTGAGGAGGGGTCCTGGCCGAAGGTCCTGCGCTACGGTTTCGGCACGCGGGAGGTCGTGTCCGGGCTGGCGGGGCCTAAGTTATTGAGGGCGCTGGAGTTGCTTTTGGCCAGGGACTATGGCCGCGCAGGAGGAGGGAAGGAGCAGCTCTTGGCCCGGTAAGAGGCGGTTTGCGTCCCGCAACGCCGGGTTGGCGCTCGCGATGCAGGACCACCACGCACCGTGACCGAAGACGGCTCTCGCAAGCTTCCAGAGGGAGTCGCCCGACCGTACCGTAACGGTGGATGGACTGGCCATTGGAGCGGCGCCGGTCGCAGGAACGACCAGAGTCATGCCGGGTTGGAGCCGGGCGGGATCCACCACGAAGGGATTCGCCGCAAGCCACTCGTGCCAGCGGGAGCCACGGCCCAGATACCTTCGCGAAAGGGTCCAGAGCGAATCGCCGGCGTGAACGGGTACGGCGTGGAAGGAGCCAAGTGAAGGCCGGAGGGGAGGCGAATCGCGAAGCACAGGTGCGGGCGGATTCGGGCGGAAAGCGCCGGCTGTGGCGGAAGGTTCGACAGGTGAATGCGCGCCGACGAAAAACTCCGCGCCGAGAGTCTCGGGCGCACCCGGCTGCTTGCGCTCGAGTGGAAGCAATTCGTCAGGCCGCAGCGAACCCGCCGAAATAGCGGGACCCGGCGTGTGCCTTGCCGGGCGCGCTACCACAACCGGACGAATCTCGGAAACGGGAGGAAACAAAAAAGCCTTTTTCGTTCCGAATGGAGGCTCGAGGGCCGGGGAATTTTTCGCTGGACCGAGATTCACCGGTGGGGCGGCTCGGAGGTTTTTGCGCGGCTCGGAACCTAGGCGCGGACGCGAAAACGGATCGCGGCGGAGCACGGCGGAGGGCGGCTCGGGCTCGCGATGAGATTGCCCGAGTGGCCTTACGGGTGCGAGCGGCGGCAGCGCCACGGGATTTGGCGCGGCGTGCGCGGCGCGCGGCAGGTTCATGCGAAAGGGCTGGCGCTGCTGAAGCTTTTGCGCAAGCATCTGCTGCTCGCGCGCGGCCTTCTCCGCGCGATAGCGGCGCGCGATTTCCCCGAGACTTTGCGGGGCGCCGCCAGCCGGGCTGTTCCGAGCGCCAGCGGCAACATCGGGAGACTCGGTGGCGCCGTTTGCCGCATCGAGCGCCGGCGACGGCTGGGGATTTGGCGCGGGCGCATTTTTCTTGCGGGCTTCGACCGCGGCGCGATCGCGCGGAGTCAGAATGTGTGCACGTTTCAAATCGTCGTTCGTGTAAACGTGGCGCTGCCCGGAAGCCACACCGGCAGGTTGTGAAGCAGCGGCTCGCGCTTGGGTGTTCGCGGCTTGGTTATTGGGCGACGGCGCGGCTTTGCGGGCCTGCTCCTGCCGAGCAGCTTCCGCGACATCCTGCGCGGGAGAGCGAGGAACGGCGAGCAGCGACACCAAGCCAAACGCGCACGACGCGAGTGCGCTTGCGCGAAACAGGCCCGGGAGGGATGGGCGTTTGCGACGCATCGGTTTTTACTGGCTTCTCTTGGGCTACCGGGGACAGGCCGGAACCAGTCTCAAGCTGGGGAGAGTATACCCCGAAACCGGGGAAAAATGGGGGCGTGGCGCGAATGGGGAACTCGAACTCCCGATTTCCGGTCAGAGACCTTCGACGAGGATCATTTCCGTGTGCGAGGCGCTTTGGCGGATTGCTTTTGGTTCAGCGTACTCCTTGGAGTTCCACCAGGCGCGAGCCGCGGCCACGTCCGGAAATTCGACGATGACGAAGCGCTTCGGCGACCAGGTGCCTTCCAGATTTTCCACTTTGCCGCCGCGAACCAAAAAGCGGCCGCCATAGGCATCGAGCGTGGCCTGGACGCGTTTGCGATAGTCCTCGTAGCGGACGGGGTCCTTCACGACGACGTCGACGACAACGTAAGCGGCCATGCGTGGCTCCTGGAAAGGATTGATGATGCTCTCGCCCGCGATTTTACGGCATTTCCGCGGCGCGCGGGAACGCCGCGCGGAAGGCGAGGCTAGTTTAGTGCGCCGGCACAGGCACGGTCGCGAGTCCGAGCGCCTCCATGATGGCGTCGTGCAGCGCGGGACGAACCTGGGCGATCTTGTGGTTTTCTCGCGTGGGGTTCACGCGATTGGTCAGGAAAACCACAAAGAGCTGGCGATCGGGATCAATCCAGATGGAGGTGCCGGTAAAGCCGGTGTGGCCGAAACTATGCGGCGAGAAGAAATGGCCGCTCGAGCTGCCTTCGGTGGGAACGACCCAGCCGATGGTGCGGGTGCCGCCGGAAAGCTCCTGCGGCGCGGTGAATTGCGTGACGGTGGCGCGGCGCAGAATGCGTTGATGCGCGTACACTCCGCCATTGAGCAGCATTTGGCAGAACGAGGCGAGATCGGGCGCGGTACTGAACAGGCCTGCATGGCCCGAGACGCCGCCGATGGCGTAGGCGTTTTCGTCGTGCACTTCGCCTTGCAACAAGCGGTGGCGGAACTGGCTGTCCACCTCCGTTGGCGCAATAAGCGGCCAGAGTTTTTTCGGCGGCCGGAACATCGAATCGGTCATGGCGAGGGGGCTGAAGATGTACTGGCGCGCGAGGTCGTCGAGCGTGCGGCCGGTGAGGCGTTCGATGATTTCGGCCATGAGGATAATGCCGAGATCGGAGTAGACCATTTTGGTGCCGGGCTCGTATTCGAGCGGCTCGGCAAAGATGCGGTCGAGGGTGTCCTGCTTGCCTTTCGAGGTGCGCCAGTATTCCTTGAAGGGAGGAAGGCCCGAAGTATGGGTCATAAGATGGCGGACGGTAACGGAATGGCGCCATTCAGGCTGTGGACCGGAGGCCCATTCCGGGAGATAGCGTTCGATCCTGGCGTCGAGGTCGAGAGGAACAGGGAAATCGCCTTCGACGAGCTTGGCGACGAGCGTGGTGGTGACGACGACTTTGGTGAGCGAAGCGAGGTCGTACATCGTACTGGCTTGCACGGCGGGGGCTTTCGCGTCATAGCTGAGCTTGCCGAAAGCGTGGACGGCGACTTTGCCTTTGTAGCCGATAGCGAGAGTTGCGCCGGGAAAAGCTTTGTCCGCGATAGCCTTTTCGACGACCGCGTAAGCGGGCCGGAGCTGCGCCTCGCCGCGCACATCCATCGGCTGCAGGGTCATGGGATTGGCGGGGACTTCGAGGCCGAAACCCGCCTGGAGGGGGACGCCGGGAATGGTGACGGGGAGGTGGCCGCGCACGGGAATTTCGCCGAAGAGCGCGCGGGCGGCGGAGATTTGCGCGACATCGCTGATGCCAAAGGCGGCGAGCCACGTCTCGGCTTGCGGGAAACGCTCGATCAAGTACGGACTGCCGAAGGCGAGAGTGACGACGGGCTTGCCGGTTTTGTAGAGCTGATCGGCGAGGGCAGCCTGCTCGCGCGGCACGTCGATATTTCCCTTGCGATCCGAGACGCGGACGAAAAGGGCAAGGATGGCGACATCGTAAGAATCGGGCGGGGGCAAGCGGAGATTGCTCGCGTTGACGAAGCGGGTATCGGCGCGCAGGGTGGTGACGGAATCGAAGCGCCCGCGCAGTTCGCGTTCGAGGTCCTCGCCGGGGTAAGGCTCGGGATCGGCGTAGAGGGCCAGGAGCAACGCCCGCGAGGGCTTTGTGCCATCCAGCGGGAGGCGTTTGGGGATGTCGCGGAGAAGGGTGATGCCGCGATCGGAAATCTGCTGGGCTTCGGCTTGGGAGGCAATGCCGCCGAGCTTTTTGTTCATCGCATTGATATCGACGAGGCGTTGCTTCTCGAGTCCGAGGCGGGCCTTGGCTTCGAGGATTCGGCGAACCGAAGCATCGAGCCGTTCGCGGGGGATGCGGCCGCTCTTCACGGCATGTTGCAGTGACTCGAAGGCGGCATCTGGAACCGGAGGCATGAGCAAGGCATCGGCGCCGGCGAGAACCGCGCGCACAGCGGCTTCGCCGGGAGCAAAACGGACGGTGATGCCGCCCATATCCATCGCGTCGGTGATGACGAGACCTTGAAACCCAAGCTCATGGCGCAAGAGTCCGGTGAGAATATTCGAGGAGAGCGTGGCGGGAGTATCGGGATCGGGCTCAAGCGCGGGAATGGAGAGGTGGCCGGTCATGACGCTGCCAACACCCGCGGCAATCGCAGCCCGGAAGGGAACGAGTTCCAGAGTTTCGAGGCGCTGTTTATCGGCGTGAATAACGGGAAGATCGATATGAGAATCGGCGGCGGTATCCCCGTGGCCGGGGAAATGCTTGGCGGTGGCCAGCGCGCCATTTTCCTGAGCGCCGCGAATAAATTCGGAGACGAATTGCGCGACGCGCGCGGGGTCTTCCCCAAAGGAGCGTGTATTGATGATGGGGTTCGCTGGATTGTTGTTGACATCGGAGTCCGGCGCGTAAATCCACTGGACGCCGGCGGCGCGTGCTTCGAGAGCGGTGATTTTGCCCATGGTGTAGGCATCGGGCGGATTGCCGGCGGCGGCGAGGGCCATGGCGGTGGGGAAGGAGGTGCCTTCGTCAAGGCGCATGGCGGAGCCGCGCTCAAAATCGGCGCCGATGAGCAGCGGGAGTTTTGATTTGGATTGCAGTTGATTTGCCAGCACGGCGGTGGGATAGGCCTGGCTCTTGACAACCCCGAGCGGCGAGCCCTGGGTGACCAGGATGAAGCCGCCCACGTGCAAGTCGTCCACGTCATGCATCATCTTTTTGTACGCGGGCGAATCGGTGGCGGTAAAGCTGCCGTGATAGGTGGTAAAGAGCAGTTGGCCGATTTTCTCGTCCGTGCTCATCCGGCGGATGGTCTTCTCGACCCAGGCCCTGGCGGCGGGCGGCAGTTTCTTCAGGCTCGTGCTCTTTTGCCGGGCGTTTTCCTTGGAAACGACAGGTGTGGCGGATGTGTTCGCGGCAGACGGGCGGCTTTGGCTTTGCGCTCTCTGGGCCATAAGAAAGATGATGATCGAGCAGGGAATCAGCAGCAGAAACCGGGCGCGGTCCTCTCGCATTCGTGTGAAGTCTCCCGAACGGCGCGCCTGAGCTTCGCGTTTATATGTAGCACACGCACTTTGCACTCACAACGAAACCGGGCGCGAAACGTTCCAAAATACCATGGCAGTTTACAGGGGAGCGGATGAATCGATCAGGAAAAGTTTCTTGGGACAAGAGGATTTGCGTTCTGACGATATTAGTGCTGGCGTGCGCGGCGGCAATGTGCGCTCCGAGAATGCTTGCGGGACAAGAACGGACGGCCAAGCAAAAACGCGTGGCGGGGCATCGGGGACGGGCCGGGCGCGTGCAGACGGGCCTGGACGTGCTGGAGGCGGAAAAGTTCGCGCCGCTGCGCGGGAAGCGGGTGGGACTGGTCACAAACCATACCGGACTGGATGCGCAGGGGCGCACGAACATCGAGTTGCTGAGGCATGCGCCGGGAGTGCAGTTGGTGGCGCTTTTCAGTCCCGAGCACGGCCTGATGGGCGTTGCGGATGAGAAAGTCTCCTCGAGCAAGGACGCCACGACGGGCTTGCCGATCTACAGCTTGTATGGAGAGGAGCGGCGCCCAACGGATGAAATGCTGCAAGGGATCGACGCGCTGGTTTTCGACATTCAGGACGCGGGAGTGCGCTTCTACACGTACACGGCGACGATGGGCTATTGCCTGGAGGAAGCGGCGAAACGTCACATTGCGTTTTATGTGCTAGACCGGCCGAATCCGCTGAACGGCGATGTGGTTGAAGGGCCCATGCTGGACCCGGACAAGACGTCTTTTGTGGCGTACTACCCGGTTCCGGTGCGCTACGGACTGACGATCGGCGAGCTGGCGCAGTTTTATAACGGCGAGAAGCATCTCAACGCGGATTTGCACGTGATTGCGATGAAGAACTGGCACCGCAATTATTTTTTCGAGAGCACCGGCGTGCGGTGGGTGCCGCCATCGCCGAATCTGCGGACCACGAAGGCATCGATCGTTTATCCCGGGATTGAAATCCTGCAGGCTGCGGGAGTTTCAGTGGGGCGGGGCACGGAAACGCCGTTCGAGCAATTCGGCGCGCCGTGGATGGACGGCGAAGCCGTTGCGGAAACGCTGAACGCGCGGCGTTTGCCGGGGCTGCGTTTTGCGTCGCACCCCTTCATTCCGGTGGCGGGATTGGATGCGGGGCAGCGCTGCGGGGGGGTGGGCATTCGCATCACGGATCGCGGCGCGGTGCGGTCCATGCGGCTGGGAATCGAGATTGCGGCGATTCTCTACCGGCTGTATCCGCACGAATTCGATCCGGGGAAGCTGATCGCGCTGATCGGGAACGAGGAGACGATTCGCGAGTTGAAAGAGAAGGTGCCGCCGGAGCAGATCGTGGCGAATTGGTCGGCGGAGCTGGAGAGGTTCGAGGCGATGCGGCGGAAATACTTCCTCTATAAGTAGCCTAAAGCTCGCACAAGAGGGTTGTGTTAGAGTCGAGGACATGCGCATCGTTTCGCTGCTGCCATCGGCCACGGAGACGCTGTTTGCGCTTGGACTGGACCGCGAAGTTGTAGGCGTGTCGCATGAGTGCGACTATCCGGCCGCGGCGCACGGCAAGCGCGTAGTGATTCAATCCCGAATCCCGAAAGAGGCGTCCCCCTTCGAGATTGACCGGCTGGTGCGCGAGTACGTGGCCAAGGGCGAGAGCTTGTATTCGGTCGATGCACAGGCGCTGGAGGAGTTGCAGCCGGATCTGATCATCACACAGGAGTTGTGCCACGTTTGCGCGGCATCGCCGGATGACTTGGCGGCCGCCCTGACCCGCTTTGCAAAGCGGCCGGAAGTGCTAAGCCTGAATCCGCAGGACATCGGGGATGTCTGGCGGGATATTTTACTGGTTGGCGATGAAACAGCGCGCGGACCCGCGGCGGAGGCGCTGGTGAAGAAAATCGCGGAGCGGCTCGGCGCGCTGGAGAAACAAGTGCGGGGCATTCCGGAAAGCGACCGGCCACGCGTGGCATTCCTAGAATGGCTGCAGCCGTTCTACGTGGGCGGACACTGGGTTCCGGAGATGGTGGAGCTGGCGGGAGGAACGGACGTGTTCGGCAAGGCGCGGACGCCTTCGTTCCGCGTAACGCCGGAAGAAATCGCGGAAGCGGCGCCGGAGATTCTGCTGGTGGCATGCTGCGGGTACAATGCCGCGCAGTGCGCGGCGGAATTCGCGAGGCTGAGCCTCCCGGAAAGCTGGACGGCGATTCCGGCGGTGCGGCGGAATCGAGTGTATGTGTGCGAAGCGAACAGCTACTTTTCGCGGCCGGGGCCGCGGCTGATTACGGGAGTTGAGGCGCTGGCGAAAGTGCTTCACCCAGAGATTCGAGTGAGTCCTGAGGCGGAATCAAGCGGGGCGATTGTGCCGATGGGGATGAGCGCGACGCGCGCGGCGCAGGCGTGAGGTCCTGGGTCAAGGTACGGCGGCTACGGCTGGCTTGGCGCTGACGAGGCGAGGTGTGCTGGCGCAAGGGCCTTTTGCCGGGAAGACCAATAGCGATAAAAGGGAAGGCCAGCGAGGATAAGGAGCAGGCCGATGGTGGAGCGGCCAGGGCGGTCGAGCCAGATATTGAACGTGAGGGCGAGTGCGCCGAGGACAAAGATGCCCGGCACCCAGGGATAGCCCCAGACGCGATAGGGCCGCGGCGCGCTTGGCTCCGTGCGGCGCATGCGGAAGAGCGCGACGACGGCCAGTCCGTAAAAAATCCAACCAGCGAAGATAAAGAGATTCGTGAGTTCCTCGAACGTGCCGGTCAGCGCCATGAGGCTGGTAAGAACGCATTGGAAGATCAGCGCGCGGCCGGGCGTGCGGTATTTTGGGTGAATGCCGTCCACGATTTTGAAGAAGATGCCATCGCGGGCCATGGCGTAGGGCGGGCGCGCGCCGCTAAGCACGGAAGAGTTCATGGAGCCAAGCGCGGAAATGACCATGGCCAGAGTGATCCAGCGAGCGGCGCCGCTGCCCGAGACGCGCTGGACGACATCGGAAGCGACGTGAGGAGAGGCGGCGACACTCGAGAAGGGAAGCACGGTGAGGCAAGCGGCGCTGAAGAGCAAATAGATGAGAGCGACGAAAATAACGCCGCCGGCCAGGGCGCGGGGGAAGTTTTTGCCTGGGTCGGCGACTTCGCCGCCGACGAGGTTCAAGTCTTCCCAGCCGTCATAGGCCCAAAGCGCGGCGGCAAGGGCAGCGAGAAATGCGCCGAAAATAGGGCCGCTGCCCGCGCCGGCTTGCGGCCAGAAGGGGCCGAATCCGCCAGTGTGCGCGGACGAGGGAGAGAAAAGCGCGACGCCGATGACAATGAGGACGGAGGCAACTTTAATGGCGGTGAGGACGACCTGCACGGCGCCGCCGAGGCGCACGCCGAGGTAGTTGACCCAGGTCATGATGACGATCCAGACGACAGCGAGCGGCTGCGCCCAAGTGAAGGCGAAATCGTATGGCTTGATCCAGCCGGTGAGGCCAGGGATCGCGATGTGAACGGTGAATAAAGGCGCGGCGATGGCGGGAAGGAGAAAGCCAAGAAAGCGCATCATGCCGGCGGCAATGGACGCGAGCGAGCTCGGGCGGCCGACAATCGAGTGCATCCATCCGAAGAGGAAGCCCCAGGCGGGGCCAAAGCCGCGGCGCAGGTAAGCGTACTCGCCACCGGCTTCCGGAATCATCGCGCCGAGTTCGGCGAAGGAGAGCGCGCCGAAAATGGAGAGC
>DASRCZ010000277.1:0-3658 GCA_035652855.1 Candidatus Acidiferrum sp. | reverse complement strand
CGGATACCTGCATCGGCGACTGGCACTACATGCGCGGCATTCAGTACAAAACGCCGAAAATGATTGTGGACTTGCTTGCGGACATCGTCAGCCGCAACGGGAACCTGATGCTGAACTTTCCCCTGCCGAACAGCGGCATGTTGGATGCAGACGAGCTGAAGATTCTGGACTCGATTACGAAATGGATGAGCGTGAACGGCGAAGCAATTTATGCCACGCGGCCCTGGAGGGTTTCTGGCGAAGGACCCACGGAGAAGCCCGGCGCTTCGGGAGATGTCAGCTTTAACGAGAGCAAAAGGAAAGATTTGACTGCTGCGGATGTGCGATTCACGACCAAGGGCAAAACGCTCTACGCCCTGATTATGGGATGGCCCGCCGGAGGGACCACAACCATTGCATCGCTCGCCCCAGGTGGCGGGCGTCGAGTCGGCAAAATCGACCACGTGGCGCTCCTCGGGCATGGAGACCGCCTCAGGTTCACGCAGGACGCCTCGGGACTGCGCGTGGAACTTCCCGCGGAACCACCCAGCGAGCATGCCGTCGCTCTGAAAATTAGTGGAGCAATTTGAAGACTCGGCTCCGCCGCTCGATTGACAAGTCGCTCTGCCCGTTGCACCATCTTCGCGGAAAATCGATATTGCAGACAACTTTCGAAACCGACCGGAGGGTCATGTTGTCCCGAATCCAGCCGCGCTCGCCACTCGCTGTTCTGGCATATCTTGCGATTTTGGCTTTTGCGCCTGAAGCGCGCGCGCAGTGGATTCCGCTGAATCCCGTTACCGGCGCTGAAGTGCGGCCGGACGGCGCGCTGCTGGCGCTCCAAAAGGGTTTTCTGCGCTTCGAAGTGTGCACCGAGTCCATGATCCGGGTGCGTTATTCACTCGAAGCGAATCCGGCGCGGCACCCGGACTTTCTGGTGGTGAAAACGAGCTGGCCGAAGACGAGCTTCGATCTGGACACCCGAGACGCAAAAACGATCACGCTGGCAACGGCGAAGCTGAAGATCGTGGTGAAGCGCGAGGACAGCTCAGTGGCGTTTCGAACTGCGGACGACAAGCTGATCGCGGAGGAATCCAGCCGCACGCTGACCCCGGCGGAAGTGAACGGCGAGAAGACCTTGCATCCCGAACGCTTCGTCAATATGTGGGCGACGCAGGAAGCGTTTTACGGGTTGGGGCAGCATCAGGCCGGCGTCTGGAACTATCGCGGCGAGGCCGTAGACCTCTCGCAGGACAACACAAACATTTCCGTGCCGTTCCTGCTCTCAAGCAACGGCTACGGCATCTTCTGGAACAACGGCTCGCGCAGCCGCTTTAATAATCGCTTTGTACACGCGTTCTATCTCAGCTCGGAAGTCGCGGACGAGATGGACTATTACTTCATTTACGGTCCGGAGTTCGATCGGATCATCGCGGCCTACCGTGACCTGACCGGCGCGGCTCCGCTTTTCGGTAAATGGGCCTACGGTTACTGGCAGTGCAAGAACCGCTACGATTCGCAGCAGGAATTGCTGGAGATTGCCCGGAAATATCGCGAGCTGCACATCCCGCTCGACAACATCGTGCAGGACTGGTTCTGGTGGAACACCATGGGCGAGCCGGTGTGGAACAAGAACTATCCGGACCCCAAGGGCATGATCGAAGACCTGCACAAGAGCAACGTCCATCTTATGGTGTCCGTGTGGCCCTATTTCCGGCCGGGTTCGCTGGTCTACGACGAGATGGAAAATCGCGGGTTCTTTATCGCCAGGACAATCGCGCCGAGCTTTCATCCCGCCGGGCAGGCACTTTACGACGCCTTTAATCCGGACGCGCGGAAGTACTACTGGAAGCTAATGGACGACGCGCTTTTCAAGATCGGCGTGGATGCCTGGTGGCTCGATACGACGGAGCCCGAAACCGAGGCGCGCGAGACGAATATTCTGGTGACGAACAAAACCGCTCTCGGCAATGGCGCTCGTTATGCCAATGAGTTTCCGCTCATGACGACGACGGCCGTGTATCAGGGCCAGCGCCAGGCCTCGGACCAGAAGCGCGTATTCATTCTCTCGCGTTCGGGTTATGCCGGTTCGCAGCGCAATGCGGCGGCCGTCTGGTCGGGCGACGTGGACCCCAATTGGGAGACGTTCCGCCGGCAGGTTCCGGCGGGGCTGAACCTTTCCGTTTCCGGCCTGCCTTACTGGACGACGGATATCGGCGGCTTCGTTTCGGCGAACCCGGATGATCCGGCGTATCGCGAGCTGTATGTGCGCTGGTTCGAGTTTGGCGCGTTTTGCCCCATTTTCCGCGCGCACGGAACGCGCACAACCAACCAAAATGAAATCTGGTCGTATGGGCCGGACGCGCAGAAGATTCTGACTGCGTACGACCGCTTGCGCTACCGGCTCATGCCGTACATCTATTCCATAGCCTGGCGGGTTACCCGCGACGGGTACACGCTGATGCGGCCGCTCGTGATGGATTTCCGCACCGACGTTCGAGCGCAAAACACTGGCGACCAGTACCTCTTCGGTCCGGCGATTCTGGTTGCGCCGGTGACGGAGCCTGGCGCCGATCGCCGGCATCTCTATCTGCCGCGGGCAAAATGGTACGGCTTCTGGACCGGCGCGATGCAGGAAGGCGGTGCGGCGGTGGACACACCGGCGCCGCTTGATCGCATGCCGCTCTTTGTCCGCGCTGGATCGATCTTACCGCTGGGGCCCGATGTCGAGTTTGCTGCAGAGAAGAATGCGGACCCCATCGAGCTGCGCGTTTATCGCGGGGCGGATGGGGATTTCACGCTCTACGAAGATGAGAACGACAATTACGATTACGAGAAAGGTGTCTACTCGACCATTCCGTTCCATTGGGATGATGCGAAGCAGACGCTAAGCATCGGCGCGCGCTCCGGGCAGTTTCCGGGCATGCTTGCGCACCGCACGTTCCATGTTGTTTTCGTGCGCGAGAATCACGGCCTTGGCGGCGAGTTAACCGCCTCCCCGGATAAAATCGTGCAATACTCAGGCGTGCAGGTGACCGTTACTCCGTGAGCCTTCAATGGATCTCAGGCAGGCCGCCGCTCCTGACCTTGACTGCTTGATTCTGCTTCCGCTCTGCTTTTCATCGCGAGAAGTTGCGATGCTGAGATGAGAGAGGAAACCGGGGCCGGGGAGACAAATGCCATTCCCTGCCGCCATCCTTGATGAATTTCGCTCGATCGTGGGCGCGCGCGCTGTTGTGTCCGCTCCCGAAGAACTCCGCACATACGAATGCGACGCGCTCACGTACTTCCGCGCGCAGCCCGGCGCAGTGGTCTTGCCGGCCTCCGCGGAGGAAGTGCAGGGCATCGTGCGAATTTGCCATCGCGAAAAGATCCCCTTTGTGGCGCGCGGCTCCGGCACAGGGCTGAGCGGCGGCGCTTTGCCGGTCGAAGGCGGCATTGTCATCGCGCTTTCGCGGATGAACCGCATCCTCGAAATCGACGTGCCCAACGCACGCGCCGTCGTCGAGCCCGGAGTCATCAATTTGGAAGTGACAAGTCGTGTCGCCGCGCAGGAATATTTCTACGCCCCAGACCCGTCCTCGCAATCGGTCTGCACCATTGGCGGCAACGTCGCGGAAAATTCCGGCGGCGCGCACTGCTTGAAGTATGGCTTCACGACGACGCACATTCTCGGCCT
>DASRCZ010000276.1:0-9490 GCA_035652855.1 Candidatus Acidiferrum sp. | reverse complement strand
GTGAACATTCCTTTCGGCGGAGCCAAAGGCGGCATCATTTGTGATCCGCGCAAAATGTCCCGCGGTGAACTCGAGCGAATGACCCGCCGCTACACCGCTGAACTGAGCAACTGGTTCGGACCAGAGCGCGACGTCCCCGCGCCGGATGTTGGCACTGGCGAGCAGACCATGGCCTGGGTCATGGACACCTACTCCATGCACGTGGGGCAGGCCACCACTGCCGTCGTCACGGGCAAGCCCATTGAACTCGGCGGCTCGCGCGGCCGGCGCGAAGCGACAGGCCGCGGGGTCATGATCAGCGTAGACAAAGCGATGGCTAAGCTGGGCCTGAAGAAGCAAGGCGCGCGGGTCATCATTCAGGGCTTCGGCAATGTTGGCTCCATGGCCGCCAGCCTGATGCAGCAGGCCGGCTACAAAATCGTCGGACTCGCGGATATCGGGGGCGGTCTCTACAATGAAAACGGCTTCGATATTCCCAAGGTCATCGACTGGGTCTACACGCAAAAGCGCAATTTGCAGGACTTTCCCGGCGGCGGAACGAAGATGTCCGCCAAAGACGTCCTCTTCCAGCCGTGCGAAATCGTCATCCCCGCAGCCATCGAAAACCAGATCACGGAAAAGAATGCTTCCCAGGTGCAGGCAAAAATCCTCTGCGAAGGCGCCAACGGTCCGACGACCTGGCAGGCGGACGCCATCATTGAAAGCAAGGGCATCTTCACCGTACCCGATATTCTCGGCAATGCTGGTGGCGTGACCGTCAGTTACTTCGAGTGGGTGCAGGACCGCCAGGGCTTCTTCTGGCGCGAAAGCGAAGTGAACGAGCGCCTTCTGGACATCATGGAAAATGCCTTCGACAACGTGGTCCGCTACGCCGAAGCGCATAAGGTCAATACCCGGATCGCTGCTTACATGGTTGCTATCGACCGTGTTGCGGGCGCACTGAAACTACGCGGCATTTACGCCTGAAGGGCGTGGGCGCAGTGGCCCCGCGAGTCTACGAAGCCGCGGCGTCCAGCTTGCGCTACAACAATTTAACGTTTTTACCTGTGGCGCGGCTCCGGGGAAGTGTGTATCCTCCCGAGCGCAGCGTGGGAGCCCCCGCCAGCGCATGCGCACTATGCCTGAGAATATCGTTTTTCCCAGCCCTGTCAGGCCCGGTCACGCCAAGACCGAGGAGCAGCATCGTCATGAAATTTGTGCCGTCGGTCTTTGGCTTTCCGAGCGAGGCCACATCGTTGCTTGCGAGGGCAACCTCTCCGTCCGGCTCGATTCCAGCCGCATCTTGACTACCCCCACCTGTATGAACAAGGGTTCCCTCCGCCCGGAGGACCTGGTTGTCACCGACCTGCAAGGCCGCCAAATTGCGGGAGAGCGCAAGGCTTCCTCCGAACTCGCCATGCATGTGCTGATCTATCGCGAGCGCGAGGACGTCAACGCGATCTGTCACGCACATCCGCCAACCGCCACGGGATTCGCCGTTTCCGGCCGCGCCCTCGACCGCGCCTTGCTTCCCGAAGTGATCGTTGGCCTGGGGCTGATTCCTCTCGCGCGCTACGGCACGCCCGGCACCCCCGAGCTTGGCGCCGCCATTGAGCCTCTCATTCCCCACTATGATGCCCTCCTGCTCGCTAATCATGGGGCCGTCACCTGCGGCCCGGATCTCCTCACTGCCTTTCAACGTATGGAAACCGTCGAGCATTGCGCCAAGATTACCTTGGCCGCGGAATTGGCTGGCGTGCCGAATCTGCTCTCCAGCCGCGAAGTCGCCAAGCTCATGGCGGCTCGGGCACGCTATTTTGCTTCCATGCCCCCCGGCGGCGGTGCCGAGCTGCCCATCACCTCCGATGGCGATGAACGCAATGAACGCGTTACGCTCACTCGCTCGGAACTCGAAGCCCTCATCGATGACGCGGTAAAAAAGGACCGCGCCCGCCGCTAAGGCACATTCCGCCGCATCCGTCCGCTGCCGAAGGGACTCTTATCGGAACAGCTAAGAAGGCTCCGAGACTCATCGCTGGCGCTGGCCACCCAATACGAGTCTTCTTCGATGGTTTTGGCGAAGCTGCGGAAATGACCCGCTCTACTTCCGCGTCATCCGCAGCTCGATCATCATCCGCTCCCGCCCGCTCTCATCGATCAAATAATGACGATGGAGCAGCACGCGCCCGTCTTCCTCGAGATGTGCTCGCGCCACGGTCTTGCGTCCCGGATGCTCGGTATCAAGCGGCGTCGCCCATAAGACGATGTTCTTGCCGTCGAAGGTGCCGTCGCTCTGCCGAATGGACATGGTCGTCTGCCGGGAGTCGTACCACACCGTGGTGAAGCGATTCGTTTTGCTGTCAAAGCCCGAAATTCCCGTCCCGGTGCTCTGCGTCCCGTCAGGATTGAAGAACGTAAAGTCCGACTGCAAAAAGTTGCCGCCCTGAATCATGTACTGCTTGCACGCGCCTTTTGTAACGATCGGGTTGCCGTTCGCGGGAAAAAACGTCTTCACCACGTCCCAGTCGCCTGCAAATTGTGCCAGCAGCCTTTGGCCCGCCCCGGGCGCATTCGGCGGCTCGTATTGATTGTGGGTTTGCTGCGCCAGCGCGGCGCCGGCCATCAGGAATATCGCGACTATGGCTTTTCTCATGGCCCGTGATGATAAGCGAAACCAGCATGTTTTGCACACCGCCCGCCCGTTTGTGTGGCCCCAACAGTGCCGCACGTTGACAGGCGAAACCAAGGCGGCAATACTGGCACGCCGTGAGAACTCGCATCACAGAACCGATGAGAATCGCGAGAACCACCCCGGGAATACCATGATCGGACAACTTCGCGGAAGCCTTGCCGACAAGCGGCCCAACCAAGTACTGGTAGATGTTGGCGGAGTCGGCTACCTCGTCGCCGTTCCGCTCTCCACCTACGCTGTTCTCGGCGAGCTGCACACCCAGGTCACTCTTCTGATTCACACGCACGTCCGCGAAGACGCGCTGTCGCTCTATGGTTTCCTTTCCGCGCGCGAAAAGCATCTCTTCGAGCTGCTGATTTCCGCTTCCGGCGTGGGCCCTTCGCTCGCACTAAAAATTCTCTCGGGCATGAGCGTGGAAGAACTGGTTCCGGCGATTCGCGGCGGCCATCTCGAGCGCCTCACGCGTATTCCCGGCGTCGGCCGCAAGACCGCCGAGCGCATGGTTCTCGAGCTGAAAGACAAGCTCGACGTCGTGGCCGCCGCGGAGCAGAAGCCGGCGGCCTCGCCGACGGGCGCCGAAGCCGATGTCGCTTCCGCGCTCGTGAATCTCGGTTACGACCAGCGCGAAGCCGAGGGCGCCGTCGCTGATGCGAGGAGCGAAGCCGGAACAAATAGCTTTGAGGCGCTGTTGCGGGCCGCCCTGCAAGTGCTCAGCGCGCCGAAGGGACGGGCGAAAGCCGTCTGAGGGCTCTCTGATTTTGCAGTGGGCGGTCTTTCTGCCGGCCAGCTTTACCGGCGAGCAGGACCGTGAAATAAGGCGAGGCGAAGGTTAAATGCCCGAGGCCAGCACAAAACGCATGTCCTACCGACCCGACAAACACGAAGCTCACCGCATTGTCTCCGGCGCCGCCAGCGACGAGGACGCGCGGCTCGACGCCAGCGTCCGCCCAAAACGCCTCGAAGAATATATCGGGCAAAAGCGCGTAAAGGAAAATATCGCCATCGCTGTCGAGGCGGCGCGCAGCCGCGGCGAAGCCCTCGACCACGTTCTGCTCTATGGTCCGCCCGGTCTTGGCAAAACCACGCTCGCGCAAATCATCGCCAACGAATTGAACGTTCCGATCAAGACCAGCGCTGGTCCGCTTCTCGAACGCAAAGGCGATCTCACCGCCGTCCTGACTTCCCTTGAACCGAGGGAAGTGTTCTTCCTGGATGAGATTCACCGCTTGCAGCCGGCCGTCGAGGAAATTCTCTATCCGGCCATGGAGGATTTTCGCGTCGATCTCATCGTCGGCCAGGGGCCCGGCGCGCGTATTCATCCTTTTCCGCTCAGCCATTTCACGCTGGTCGGCGCCACCACGCGCGCTGGCCTCATCACCGCGCCGCTTCGCTCGCGATTCGGCATCGTTCATCGGCTCGATTTTTATGAGCCGGAAGATTTGCTCATCATCATTCGCCGCTCGGCGAAGATCCTGAATATCGAAATGGATGAGGCCGGCGGCGAGGAAATCGCCCGCCGCTGCCGCGGAACGCCGCGCATCGCCAACCGGTTGCTCCGCCGCGCGCGCGACTTCGCCGAAGTCCGCGCCGATGGCCGCATCACACAAGCCGTCGCGCAAGAGGCGCTGAAAATGCTTGGCGTGGATGAAAATGGCCTCGATGAAGTGGACCGCAACCTGATGCTCGCGCTGCTGGATAAGTACGGAGGCGGCCCGGTTGGCGTTGGCACGCTCGCTGCCGCGCTCAGCGAGGAAGAGGACGCCATCGAGGAAATGTACGAGCCCTACTTGATGCAAATCGGCATGATTGACCGCACGCCGCGAGGCCGTGTCGCCACCCAGCGCGCCTATGAATACTTTGGCCGCGATTTGCCCCGCCGCCAGCCGCGCCTCTTCTGAACCTTGCGCGAGGCCTGCCATGCCTCGACCGGAGTGACAAAGCGCAATGTCCGCCGAAAGAATTTATCTTGCGCTCGGCTCCAATATTGGAGATCGCGAGGCCAATCTGCGGCAGGCTGTCGCGCTTCTGCCGCACGGCGGCGTGAGCGTGAGCCGCGTCTCCTCCTTTTACGAAACCGAGCCGCTCGACTATCTCGATCAGCCTTGGTTCCTGAACTGCGTCCTCGAAGGGGAAACCGAGCTTACGCCGCCGCAACTGCTCGGCGCGCTGCAATCCATTGAAAAGGAGATGCACAGCCAGAAGGCCTTCGCCAAAGGCCCGCGCAAGATCGATCTGGACATTTTGCTCTACGGAGATGCTACGCTCGACATACCCGGGCTGAAAATTCCGCATCCGCGCGTGGCTGAGCGGCGCTTCGTCCTTGTGCCGCTCGCGGAAATTGCGCCCAGCCTTGCGCATCCTTCCTGGCGCGCCACTGTGTCGCAACTCCTCGATCGTACGGCTGACCGCGGTGTTGTCCGCAAGCTCATCCCCAAGGGCGGACGATGATGATGAAGCTGGCGGAGGCCTCACGAAGTCCGGCGCAAGAACAGACGGTGCAGCACCACTGGCTTCGGCCCGAGCGCATCCAGCTCGATTTGCGCAAGCCGTCCGTCGGTGACCTCGCGCCAGCGATAGACTCCGGGGTCCGTCTCTTGCGTTTCGCGTCCCGTCAAGCCTCGCAGGAACTGGCCGGCCTCCTCGCTTGAGACCGTTTCGCGGAGCCGCGGCCGCGCCAGCGCCTCCACGGAATAGCTCCGTAGCAGCTTGCTCCAGTAGTGGTCGAATAGGCTCGAGGAGGCAAAGATATCGCTCCAGGCCACTTCGCCGCCGTAAGCGACCACGACCCCCACGACGCGCTCGCCTTTCAGTCCCGCGGTGGCGCGCGCAAAACGCCGCTGCACTTCCGCGGCAAATTCCTCGACCGAGCCGCCCACGCGGCCGCTTTCGTAGATCTTCGCGTAGGATTGCGTCGGCGCGGAAGTTGCGATCGTTTCGTTCAGCACTTGCGGGCTCAGCGTGGCGCTGGGCGCGGCCTCGGCCGCTCGGGCCGAGGTCGTTCCGCGGCGCACCGCATTCCATACGCTGTTCTGGTCCTGATCCACTGCCGCCTGTTCCCTCACGCTCGGATGCACAATCGTCTTTGCCGCCACGAATTGGGATCCCGCCGACCATCGCCCGTGCTCAACGCAGAACACATCGAGCGGCAGCGGCGGCGCCCCCGCCGGCACGATGCGGTCTTTGCCAATGATCCGGTCTTGTTTGCCGCCGCTCACCATCTCGCCCGCGAGCAAGAGCAGCGGCCGTTTGCTGCGGTTGATGAGCACCAGTTGATTCACGGATGCACTGCCGCGGTTGTAGTCGGGAAGCATCATGGGCTGGTTGCCGCGCGAACGCACCATGGCGTCGCTGCTTTGCTCGGTCACCAGCACGTCGCCGGATGCCAGCCCTTCATCGAGGGTCAGAAACGCGCTCGTGTCCGCGCCAGCGGCGCTGACGACCGGAAATACCGTGATGTTCTCGTACGTGGCCGGCTCGAGCAGCCGCCAATCCCCTTCACCTTTGCTCGGTGAAAACGGCGGCCCCGAGGCGGAAGCCACGAACGCCAGGCTGCCCAGCGTGCCGATGCCGAGCAATCCACTGAAAAGAGCCGCGATGGAAATTCGGTCCATAGAACCTCCTGAGCGCGAATGCGGTCCAGCCCACTCAGGGATTGAACGGCCCAGTTTCAGGAACTTGCAGCCTGGAAGGAAAAAAAAGCGAGCCTACCGGCTCGAGCCGCCAAGGTTCGTTCGCGGCTTGTTCCGTTTGGCGCGAAGCGCCTCGGATTCCTGCCGTTCGTATTCGGCGAGTTCCTCGTCGGTGTAGCTGAAGGAGTCGCGCGCGGCAAACATCGAATTGGACCGGCCGGCCTGCTTCTTCTTCTTACGGGCCGCACCGAACTCATGCCGCACCTGACGGATGGGCCCCTCGATGGCCTTCACTTCCACCAATAAATCACTGACTTTTTCCAGGAAGTCATGCAGATGGTAGGGTCGAACCACGTAGGGCAGTCTCGCGGCCTCGAGGGGGCCAACATATTGGCTACCGGCGAGCTCTGGAATGAGAAATAGCACGCGCAGCCGGCCGCCTTCCTCCGCGGGCACCGTGCCAATTTCCCGCAGCGTGTGAAATAGCGGCGTATCAATTCCGGTGATAGCGGCGTTTGCGATCAACAGGGACCATTCGCCCGTCTTCAGCTCGGCCAGCAACATCTTTACATCGTCGACGGTGCGAACACGCCAGCCTTCCGAGTCCAACACTTGGCGGACGGCGGATGCGCCTTGTGCGTTGTCGTCCAGGACCAGGATGGCCACTTGGCTGCCGACAGCGGGGAAGGGAGGGGTACCCATTCTCGAAGTATAGATACGCCCCAAGCTGCTGAAACAATAGGCGCAACGAGATGCAGCGTATCGGCCACTGACCAAGAGTACAGGCGGCCCGCTACGGTTTCCTTGCGAATAAAAGGCGAAAAAATGCTTGACACTATAGCGAATAAAAAGCGAATATGCCAAAAGAGCTACGAGGTGGGCTATGTCCCCAGTTCTCACCAATCCGGCGTCCGCTGTTCGCAGCTGGCGCCCCCGCGTTTCACCCCCTTCAGCAAGTCTCTTTCCTGATGGCCCTGTTGTGCATAGCCCTGAGCAGAGGACCCCGGGGCCTGCCCCGCTCCGCGGTCCCAGCGAAGCCGATTCGGCCAAAGGTTCGGCGGATTGCCCCCTGCTGGCCCCGGAATCGGGAGGCGGCCCACGCCGACCCGGTCTCCGGCAGTCGAATCCGCCCGCTGCGCCGCTGGCTGGCATTGCCCGCCTCGCCGCCTCTTCTCCGCCGGCTGAAACACGGAGGCAGTCCGCGAGACGTCCGGAATACTTCGTCCTGCCGGTGAAATCGCTTCTCAATCGTTGCGATTCGCGGCGGGTGCCGTTCGAATGGACGATCAATCCTTACCGCGGATGCGAATTCGGTTGCAAATATTGCTACGCTCGGTACACGCACGAATACATGGAAATTGATGGCGGAGAATTCGAGCAGAAGATTTTCGTAAAGAAGGGCGCGCCTGCGCTGCTCGCTCATGAAGTGGGCCGCAAATACTCCTATGCTTCCGCGAACTCGGGAGGAGCGAAGCCCGAGCACATAGCCATCGGCACCGCCACCGACCCTTATCAGCCTGCCGAACAGGAATTCGGCGTCACGCGCGCGTGCCTGGAGGAGCTGGCCAAGCGCGATGGTTTGAGCATCTCGATCACGACCAAGTCCAATCAGATTGTGCGGGACATCGAGCTTCTGAAGCGCATCGCGGAACGATCCGATCTTTCTCTGAATATCACGGTTACAACGCTGCGGGCGCGGCTCGCGCGTCTGCTTGAGCCGCGAGCCCCGCGGCCGGACCTGCGCCTTGCCGCGGTGCGCCAATTGAGCGAGGCTGGATTACCCGTGGGTGTTTCCGCTTCGCCGCTCTTGCCGGGGATTACCGATCGCGAAGGAGAGATCGAAGAGCTGGCCGCCGCCGCGAAGCGCGCCGGAGCGCAGTGGATATGGGCGGGCGTGCTGTTCTTGATGCCATCTTCGGCAAAACAATTTCTGCCATTCCTCCGCGAGAAGTTTCCGCGGCTTGCCGAACAATACGAACAATGGTATGGGCGAAACGGCTACGCGCCGGAGGACTATCGCCGCCGGATTTCGGAACGCCTCGCACGCGTGAAGAAGGAACTCGGGTTTTCGGGCAAGCCGTACCCGGAAATGCGCCAGAAGCCTTCGATTTGCGCGCAGCTTGCGCTGCCGCTCGGCGGCATCCAGGCCGGAAGAGAACCGCTGCCGCAACAAGAACTCGCCTCACCGCGCCCCGGCGCGACAACCGTCACGACTTCATCCGCAATGCAATCGTCCGCCACCCGATCCACCCTCCTTCCCACCTGCCGGGAATCCGCCATCGCCCCCGCCGGCTCCGGCAAAGCGTCCACGACCGCTCCGCCAACGCCTCTCAACGGCATTGGCTACTTCGAAACGACCGGCTACTCCGTCCCTTTCTCAAGGGGGATGTGAACGGAACCGACGAAGTCGCCCCGCTGGCCGTCAGCAATGACGCACAATGTCGCCGCCCCGGCATTCGTCTAAGTTGACCTGTTAATTCTGCCGGAGAGCCGGCTGCATGCGGAGCCGGTCGACTCGAAAAAGGGCACCGTCGCGCCGTTGGCGCGCCTCACTGCTCTCAGCCCCGATAAAGGCTCCTCAAACGCAAAATCCGCCATCTGCCTTTCGGTGGAGTGATCCCGCCACCTGCATTTCTGCGGCTTGCGTCTGCTTAATCCTGCGTTGCTCTCGGACTAGCTGATTCGGCGACTCGTGCCAGGCCATCTCGCTCCGCCATTTTGGCCTCCAATGTTCTCACTCCGTCCCGCTGCTCTCTCCCAAAAAAAGGGCGCCCGAAGGCGCCCCTTGTTCCATCCCGGCCTGTTGCGGGCCTCGCAATCAGCCAAGCTAGCGCAACAAAAGCAAAAACGTCAGTTGGTCGCGGCGGCCGCCACTTCCTTTTCAATGGGCGCGCCGATCAGATTGCCCCATTCGGTCCAGGAGCCGTCATAATTCCGCACATCTTTCAATCCGAGTAGATACTTCAGCACAAACCAAGTGTGCGAGCTCCGCTCTCCAATCCGGCAGTAAGCGATCACCGGCTGGTCGCCCGTGATCCCCTTCGACCCATAGAGCTGCTTCAGCGCGTCGGCCGACTTGAACGTGCCGTCTTCGTTCACGGCCTGCGCCCACGGGATATTCGCGGCACCGGGAATGTGTCCCGCGCGCTGCGCCGTTTCCGTCATACCCGGCGGCGCGATGATCTTGCCG
>DASRCZ010000275.1:0-12808 GCA_035652855.1 Candidatus Acidiferrum sp. | reverse complement strand
GGGAGAAGGCATTTTTCTCGCGGACGTGCTGAAAGAACAGGTGCTGCTCGCGCTGCCTATGAAGGTGATTTGCCAGAGCGATTGCCGGGGGCTCTGCCCCAATTGCGGCGCCAACCTCAATCATGAAGAGTGCCGCTGCGAGACCCATTCCTTGGACCCTCGAATGGCTCCGCTGGCGCGCCTTAAGCAGGACTGGCTCAAAAAACAATAGGTTTTCGGGCGGAAAGCCCATACAATCCGCCCGGAAGGGCGGAATAGAGGAGTTGTGTTATGCCTAACCCAAAACGCAGGCACTCGAAGCGCAGGACCAGCATTCGCCGCGCCCACGATCACCTGGCCAAGCCGACGCTTGCCAAGTGCCCCAATTGCCATGAGGCCAAGCAGCCCCACCACGCCTGCCCTCACTGCGGGTACTACAAAGGTCGCGCGGTTCAGGAAGCCGCATCCTGAACGGGTAACGGACCGAACGCTCGCCACCGGAGCGCCCTGCACACCATCCAATGCTTACCATCGCGGTTGACGCCATGGGCGGAGACCACGCGCCCCGCCCCGAGGTTGCAGGCAGCGTGCTGGCCGCACGCGAACTCGGCGTCCGCGTCCTGCTGGTCGGGCAACCCGCTGCCATCCGCGCGGAGTTGGCTAAGCACGCGGCGCCCAATCTGCCAATTGAGGTTATTCCAGCAAACGAGGTGATCACCATGCACGATCACCCCGCACAGGCGTTCCGCCGCAAAAAGGACAGCTCGGTGCACGTGGCCGCCCGGCTCGTTCGCGAGGCCAAGGCTCAGGGCATGGTCAGCGCCGGGAATACCGGTGCGGTGATGACTGTGGCGAAATTCCTGCTCGGAACGCTTGAATCCGTCGACCGCGTCGCCCTGGCCGCTCCTTTCCCCAATGCCAAAGGCGGAGTCTCCGTGCTGCTCGATGTCGGCGCAAACGTCGATTCGAAGCCCGATCACCTTGTGCAGTTCGCCGTCATGGGCGAAATCTACTACCGCGCCACCTTCGGGCATCGCCGTCCCCGCGTGGGCCTGCTCTCCGTCGGAGAGGAAGAAATCAAGGGCAATGAGCTGACCCGCGAGGTCTATACGCGTCTTAAGAAGAGTCCTGTGCACTTCGTTGGCAATGTGGAAGGCGGCGATCTGTTCTCCGGCAACGTGGATGTCATCGTTTGCGACGGGTTTGTCGGAAATATCGCGTTGAAAATTTGCGAAGGCCTGGCGCTGCAGATTTTTGATGTGCTTCGCAAGTCGCTCAAGAGTTCTCTGGTGTCGCAGTTGGGCGCGCTTCTTTCCCAGGGCGCGTTCAAGGGTCTGAAGAAGAAAATCGATTACACCGAGTATGGCGGCGCGCCGCTCCTGGGCGTGCGCGGAGTTTGCGTGATCGGCCATGGCCGCTCCAATGCCAACGCCGTGAAAAACGCCATTCGCGTTGCCGCGGGTCTCGCCCGCGCGGGTCTGAACGAAAAAATCGAAGAGGAGCTCTCGGCCGCGTCAGTTCTGGCGTGAGGGAGCTGGTAAGGAACGACCATGGGCAAAGTTGCGTTTGTGTTTCCAGGGCAAGCCTCGCAGTACTCCGGCATGGGCAGGGAGCTTGCCGAAAAACATGCTGTTGCGCGCGCCGTCTTCGACGAAGCCGACCGCGCCCTCGGCTTTTCGGTCTCCAAAATGTGTTTTGAAGGCAGCGAAGAGGAACTCAAGCTTACCGCCAATACCCAGCCTGCCATCCTCACCGTTTCCGTTGCGGTGCATCGCGTTCTGGAGGAGCGGGGCTTGCAAGCCGATTTTGTCGCCGGCCACAGCCTCGGCGAATACTCCGCCCTTGTGGCTGCCGGCGCGTTGAAGTTCACCGATGCCGTGCAACTCGTTCGCAAGCGCGGCACATACATGCAGGAAGCCGTCCCCCAGGGCGTCGGTGCCATGGCCGCCATTCTCGGGCTCTCGCCCGCCGTGGTTGCCGATGCCTGCAAGCGCGCCGCGGACGGCGAAATCTGCGCTCCGGCCAATCTGAATTCCCCCGAGCAGACCGTCATCTCTGGTCACGCCGGCGCCGTCAAGCGCGCCGTTGAAATCGCCTCGCAGCTCGGCGCCAAACGTGCCGTTATTCTGCCCGTTTCCGCTCCGTTCCATTCCGCGCTGATGCAGCCAGCCGAGGAGCGCCTCGCCGCCGACTTGAAAAAAACGCAGTTCTCGAATTTGCGCGTCCCACTCGTCACCAACGTGGACGCGGACACCATCCATACGGGCGACGAAGCTCGCGAAGCGCTCATTCGCCAGGTCGCCATGCCGGTCCGCTGGGAGGAATCCGTTCGCCTGCTCATCGACGAAGGCGTGAACACGTTTGTCGAGGTGGGTCCCGGCAGAGTGCTCACCGGTCTGCTCCGCCAAATCGAGCGCTCCGTCGCCGCTCTCAACGTCGAGGACGAAAAAAGTCTAGCCACCACCATCGACAAAGTCGCCGCCTCCAAGTCTGACGCCGCTTAGCTCTCGCCTTCGCCCGCGTTGCGGCCAATCTTCCAGACGGCCGGTTTGTACGCAAATCTTCCGTGTAGTGTCCAATCGTTCGCCTGTTTGCGCGACCGCCCCCGCGATCCCGAACCCGCCCTCTTCCCCTTCGCCCCCCTTGCAAAAAATCCCGCCCTCACTAGACTAAGCTCACTCCCATGTTCAGTCTCAAGGATAAGGTCGCTGTCGTCACCGGTGCGTCGCAGGGAATCGGCCGGGACACTGCTCTGGCTCTCGCCGAGGCCGGCGCCAAGCTAGCCGTCGCCGCTCGCAACGAAGAAAAGCTCGCCGCCCTCGTCGGCGAAGTTGCCTCCCGTGGCGGCCAAGCCTTCGCCGTCAAAATGGATGTCGCCGATCCCGAGCAGGTGAAGGCCGGCTTCCGGCAAATCCTCGAGAAACTTGGCCGCCTCGATATTTTGGTCAACAATGCCGCGGTCACCCGCGACGGCCTCGCCATGCGCATGAAGCAGGAGGATTGGGATGCCGTCATTCGCACCAATCTGACCGGCGCGCACCTCTGCATCCAGCAGGCGCTGCCCCCCATGATGAAAGCCCGCTCGGGCCGCATCATCAATATCACGAGCGTTGTGGCGCAGTCCGGCAACGCCGGCCAGGCCAACTACGTCGCCGCCAAGGCCGGCCTTATCGGTCTAACCAAAGCCATCGCCATCGAAATCGCCTCGCGCAATATAACCGTCAACGCCGTCGCTCCGGGCTTTATCGAGACCCCCATGACAGAGGTCCTGCCGGACAAAGTCAAGGAAGATCTCAAGGCGCGCATTCCGCTAGGCCGCATGGGTTGTCCCCGCGACGTCGCCGCAGCCATTGTATTCCTCGCGAGCGACGAAGCCGCCTACATCACCGGCCACGTCCTCAACGTCAACGGCGGCATGCACCTCGCTTGAGTCAAAAGCAGGGTGGTTACAAACAACTTGTCTCCATCTATATCCTTCGCAGTATGAGGAGAGCGCCGAGAACGATTATCGCGGGCGAGGCCGCAGAGGCGGGCGCGCCGTCAGCGGACGCGGACGCATCCGGAAGCGCGGCCCGAGCGGAGGCGGAACGTTGCGCAGGAAGTCCCCGCAGCATGGGCAGCGTCCTTCCGACGCGATAGGATCCAGGGCATCGGCTCGCAGCCAATGTCCGCGCGCTTCACACCCCGGGTTGATGCATTGCACGGTGAATCCGGGCAGATACTGCATCGCTTCCCTCATCGGACCGCTTGCCTTCGCGGTTTGCCGGGCGGCTCCGCGCTTGGCACCCCTGGCGGTCCAGAGCTGACGCGGCGCATTCTGCCTCCGCGAGCCTAGGGTGTCAAGCAGAAAGACCACTATATCTAGTGGTGGACTTCCCTGAGCAGCCGGGCTACGGATGGGCCGGGATGCCGGTCCGGCGGACGGTTCCCGCTCGCGGCCCGGAACGTTGGAACACTCGCGGAGGGACTTTTTCGCTCAGAGCTGAGGAGCTCGCGGCTGACCGGAGGACGAGTTTGCCGAAAGGAGCTTGGCGAGGCGCGCTTTGAGATCACTCACGAGCGCTTGCTTCGCGTCGATCTGCTGCTGCTCAGCATCGAGCTTGGCCTTGCCCGCGGAATCGCGATCGTGGCCGGGGGCTGAATAGAAGGTGTCCTGATCGAGAGCGAGTTCACGCTTGAGAAAATCCAGATCCTGCTGCGCTTCGGCAAGGGCGCGTTTGGCCTGGGCGATCTCGGGAGAATCGTTTGGACTGGGCGCTGCGGAATTTGAATCTTGGGCCGGGCTAACGCCTTCAGCCGGCGCACTACCCGAATCCGCCATCGGTGCTACCGGAGCGCGTGCCGGAGCGGCATCCGCAGAGGGCACCGGAGCGGGCGTAGCGGAGCCAGAGGCGGAATCCGTCGCCGGCTTGGCCTCGGAAGGCCTGATGTCATCGTTGGTGATGACTTTCGGTTTTTGGGAGCTTTGCGCGGCCTTCTCCTTAGCTTCGCGCGCGCGGCGTGCGGCATCGGCTACCGATTGCGAATTTTGCGATTGCGCAAGGGCCCCAACAGGCACAAGCGCGGCGCCGAGGGCGAGCGACACTGCAAGATGTAGGCACAAGCGCGACATAATCTTGCCCCTGCGGAAATTGACCGGTGCCTTGAAGATACGCCCGGCAGGCAAATCGAGCAATGCCGGTCTCCGAAGCGCGCTGCCAATCCGGCAACGGCAAGCGTGGGTGAACAGGTTGGCCTAGCGGACAGTCCCTGGTCGCTGCGATTGAAGTTGCGCCAAGCGGGCACGCAAACGCTCGACGCGGGCGCGGAGAACAGCGGCAGCCTCCTGGTCGGCTTCGATGCGATCGCGCTCATCGGCATAGCGCGAGCTCGAGAAGCCCGGATGAGAATAGTAGGCGTCCTGATCGAGCGCGAGGAGGCGCTCGGCATAATCGAGATCGACCAGAGCGGAGGCGAGCTGCTGCTTGGCGGCCGCTATGACAGGAGGGTCTATTGGCTGCAAGGGATTCTCGGGAGGCGAAATCCGTGCATAGGTATCGGCCCGCATCTGACGTTGCACTGCTTCGGGCGAAGGCGGAGCAGTCTGAAGCCTAGGGAGGCCAACGTAGAGGCCTTGCTGGCCGGGTGTGACGTGTTCCAACTGAAGATTGTCGCCGGAGATGATGAAGAACCCGGGCGGAGGACCAGGCTCCTGCGGTTCGAGGGCGACGTCGGGCGGAACACGATAGATTTGCAGGTCAGGCTGCTCCGGCTTGGCTAACTGACTCGCTTGCTCGAGTGGGCTTAGCGCCGGCACTTTCGCAGAAGGCAAAGATTCCCCAGGCAGATCGTCGTTGGTGATGACTCTGGGGTGGCGCATCCGGTTTTGTCTAGCGTGCGCGGCAAGCCGTGCCGCGTTTACGACAGAGCCCCCGTGAAGCAACCGGCCTTGAACAGAGCCGCCTTGTGCGGAGTCCGTGCGCTGCGCGAAGCACAATGATCCAGAAAGAACCGCGACGGCGGCGGCGAAGGCGGTCACGCGCGAGGGAGAGGAAAGCAGCATCGCTTGCTCCGTTCTGAAAGGAGAGCAGGCGTGGCTAAACGCCAGACTATACTGAGGAAGGCAAATACGGCAATCAGGCGATTTGGGGAGGGGATGCGGTAAACGCGCCAACAGATCAAGGATGCTTTCTCGCGGCGTGCGAGGCGCTTTCCAACGCGCCATCGAAGGCGCATAGATGGGCAATGGCAAGGGACAATGACCGGCACACGTCATCGGCCGCCGCGGACACCCACGAGGCGGAGTCATCGCGGCCCGGACGATAGGTGCGCGCGCTTCGCGCGATATGGGTCAGGATGGCGAATTCCGCGGCAGTCTGATGGTATTCGGAATTGCCCAACCAGCGCCGGAGAGCGGCCCGGATGACGGCGCGATTTGCATCCCGCAAGATGTGCAGCGCGTCGCGGTCGTCTGGGGCGCGCGCTAGCCGAATAAGCGCCACGTGGGTTCGCGTTGCGGAGTCCTGTCCAAGAGAACGGTTGGCTGGCGTTGACATACAAGCCTACGCAGCGACCACGTTTCCAGCTTGCAGCCCCTTTGGCGCCTGTTTGACTTCGAATTCGGCGGCGTTCGCTTCCTGGAGTGAGCCGTAGCCCTCAGCGCATACGGAGGAAAAATGAACAACGATGTTCTCGCGCGGCTGACGCTGGATGAAGCCGTAGCCTCTGCCGGCATTGAACCACTGGACGGTCCCCGGCTCCTCCATGGCTCCTCCTTACTGCGCATCTCTGGGCGCACCAGCAGAGCCGGGCTCAAGAGCGGCTTGTTTTCCGGTATTTTGGCTGAGAATGACGTAACGTCCCGTTGAGGAGATCGAGAGGGACTGGACGCGCAGCTTGGCGATTTCCAGGGTCTGCGCTACATCGCACCAGAGCAGGACACCGTCGTCTTGCAACCGGAAAATATCAAAAGCGGGGCCCACAGGGCACCTCAGAGGCGGGAGCTTACGCCACATGGGAAAGTACATGCAAAGATTAGATATCAACTGATATCATCGGCTCGTGTCACGTGTATTCCGTGCGGATAGAATCATTTGCCCGGTTGCTCTGCTATGAGCCATGCCTCCCGCAGCGCCCTGCTGATCCGGTGTTCCGCAAGCGAGGCGACCCGCATTCGGAGCAACGCCCAGACGGAAGATCGCACCATCAGCGGCTACGTCCTGCACGTACTGCGAAAAGCGTGGCCAATCGAGGAGCGGGTTCGAGAGAACCTCGAACTTGTGCGAAGCCTGAATCTGCGGACAGCCGAGATTGCAGCCGTGAGGCCAGCTGAGAAGGCGGGGTCGCGCACCGCCTTGCTGATTCGATGCACAACGGAGGAGGCCATTCGCATTCGGGCCACGGCACGACGCAAGCATATGACGCTGAGCGGGTACGTGCTGGACGCGCTGGCGAGGAATTGGCGCATCCACGACCATTTGCAAAAGAAGCTCGAGGAGTTCCGGCGGACGCGGCAGGAGACGAACGCGGCGATTCGGAAAGCGGCGGGTCGTGGCCGGCGGGGGCGATCCGTACCGGCGCCGGACACGGCGAAAGGATAAAGAGTCGGAGGCGCGGAAGAGGTAGAGCGGGTTCGCGGGAAATCGCGTTTGCAATTGCCGGGCGGTCAGGCACAATACGGGCGCAAAATCGCGAAAAATTTGGGGGGGCGATGACAAAGCGCGCAAGTTTGGTGGCTGTGTGCCTGATTGCGCTGATGCCGGGCGGTATGAACAGCCGGGTGGCGGCAGATGAAAAGCATCTCGATGGTTTTTCGGCGGAGAGCTCGGCTTCAGAACGAAAGTGGGAGGATCAGTTTCGGTTGCTTCCGGACCCGGCGAAGATGCGCGAATACATGGAGCGGCTCTCAGCGCACCCGCACCACGTTGGCTCGCCGTATGACAAGAACAACGCGGAATGGATTCTGGCCAAGTTCAAGGAATTCGGGTGGGACGCGCACATCGAAACGTTCGACGTGTTGTTTCCGACGCCGAAGGAACGGCTAGTCGAGCTGGTGGCCGGCGGACCGCATTTCACGGCAAAGATGCAGGAGCCGGTTGTGGCGGTGGATCCGACATCGGGCCAAACCGCGGAGCAATTGCCGACCTATAACGCATACTCGGCGGACGGGGACGTGACCGGGCCGCTGGTGTATGTGAACTATGGGATTCCCGAGGACTACGAAGTCCTGGAGCGGCATGGAATCTCGGTAAAGGGCGCAATTGTGATCGCGCGGTATGGTCATGCGTGGCGGGGCATAAAGCCGATGGTGGCGGGAGAGCACGGAGCGATCGGCTGCATCATCTATTCGGATCCACGGGACGACGGCTATTCGGCGGGCGAGGTGTTTCCGGCCGGGCCCTTCCGGCCGCGGGACGGAGTGCAGCGCGGCAGCGTGCAAGACAGCACGGAATTCATGGGGGATCCGCTGACGCCGGGAATCGGCGCGACGCCAGACGCGAAGCGATTGCCGGTCAAGAACGCGCCGACGCTCACGAAAATTCCGGTAGTGCCAATTTCGTACGCGGATGCGGAGCCGCTGCTGGCGGCGCTCGGCGGGGCGACGGTGCCGGAGGCGTGGCGTGGAGGATTGGGGCTGACGTATCGGTTCGGGCCGGGACCAGCGAAGGTGCACTTGAAAATGTTCTCGAACTGGGACCTGAAACCGGTCTACGACGTGATTGCAACCATTCCGGGAGCGGAATACCCGGATGAGTGGGTCATTCGCGGGAATCACCACGATGCTTGGGTGAATGGCGCCGAGGATCCGATTTCGGGCCAGGTGGCGCTGTTGGAAGAAGCGCGAGCATTTGGAGCTTTGTTGAAAACGGGATGGAAACCGAAGCGGACGATGATTTACTGTGCGTGGGATGGCGAAGAGCCGGGGTTGCTGGGCTCGACGGAGTGGGTCGAGACGCATCAAAAGGAGTTACGGGCGCATGCGGTCGCGTACATCAACTCCGACACAAATTCGCGCGGTTTTTTGGGCGCGGAAGGCTCGCACACGCTGGAGCGGCTGATCAACGACGTTGCGCGGGATGTGCAGGATCCTGAAACGAAGCTTTCCGTCTGGAAACGCTGGCAGCTCCGCGAGCTGACCGCCGCGCAGTCCGCGGAGGAGCGGCGGGAAGTGCGGGAACGGCGAGACCTGCGGATTGGGATTTCGGGCGGAGGGTCGGACCACGCATCGTTCCAGAATTTCCTTGGCGTCGCGGCGCTGGACCTGGGATTTGGCGGCGAGGACCACGGCGGCATCTATCATTCGATTTACGACGATCTTTACTGGTACACGCATTTTTCGGATACGAATTTTGAGTACGGGCGGGCGCTATCCCAGGTGGCAGGCACAGCGATGATGCGGCTGGCAGATGCGGAGCTCCTGCCCTACGACTTTTCGGATTTTGCCGATACCGTGCAGATGTACGTGCGGGGACTGCAGAACTTCGCGGAAAAGATGCGGGATGAAGTTCGCGAGCGGAACCGGGAGATCGAGGAAGGAGCGTTTGCGGCTAGCGCCGATCCGCGTGAGACCTACGTGCCGCCCACGAAGCAGGAGGTGCCGCCCTTCCTGAATTTCGCTCCGCTGCAGAACAGCGCGGAGGAGCTTTCGCATAGCGCCGAGCAATATCTGGAGGCGCTGCACAAGGCGGAACAGAAGGGGGGCGCAGCGCTTGCCAGCGCTTCGCTGCGCGAACTGAATGAGCTGCTGATTCAGAGCGAGCGGAAGCTGACGAATCCGGCTGGGCTGCCGGGGCGCTTCTGGTACAAACATCAGATTTACGCGCCCGGCGTGTACACAGGCTACGAGGCCAAGGCGATTCCCGCAGTTCAGGAGGCGATCGAGCAAAGGCGCTGGAAGGAAGCGGACGAAGCGGCGGCGCGGGCAGCGGCGGCTTTGCAGGCCGAGGCAGACCTGGTGGCGGAAGCAGCGGCGAAACTATCCGCTCTGACGAGATAGTAGCGGCTGGATGGCAAGCGGAGACTAACGGCTGAGGGCTGGATGGGAAGCAAGGTCGCGAAAGGAAAAGTGTGCGGCCACACTTTTGATGGGCCGGCCGTTCACTTCCGCGTACGGATAGATGAAGTAGTTGAGCGGCTCGCCTTTCTGGTCGGAGCCGAGGCGGAGATCCCGGCCGTACGAGAAAAAGACCCGATTGGCGTCATTAGCTCCGAAGAAGTAATCGTGCCGGGCGGGATGCTTCCAAGCTTCGGACGCGTCCACCGGGACCCAGCCGGCGCCCTGGAGATAGAACTCGGCCCAGCAGTGGTAACCGGGAATTTCGCCCTCGGACTTGTCTTCCGGGAGAGGGAAGCCGATTTCAAAGCGCGCCGGAATGCCGGAAGCGCGCATCATTCCGATGAGGACCGAATGAAAATCGGTGCAATTGCCGCGCTTCGAATCGCAAGCCCAGAGCGCATCGCCGCGGCCCCAGCCCTCGCCTGACTTGTCGTATCGCATTGAGGCGACCACGTATTCATAGATGTGGCGAGCCCTCTGCAGGTCGGTGGTGGCGCCGGCGGTGTGATCCCTGGCGAGTTGCGCAATAACGCCATCGAGCGGAACGAGGCGATCGGGCAGCAAATATTTGCGAAGAGCGGAGTCGCCGGGCTCGTGAACGGCGGGGGCAGGGTTCGCGTCGAGAACAACTTTGTGTTCGCGGCGGGTGGCGGAAAAGCGCAGGGCAACATCGAAGCCGGCGGCCGCCTCTGCGGCAGTGGGTGTGAACTCGACGAAGCGATTGCCATACTTCGATTCGCGGCCCTCCGTGTGAGCGACCGGGGATTCGATGCGCAGGTCGCGGATTTGCTGGTAGCCATCCGACTGAGGCACGGGGAGCCAGAGGTGGACCGCGGCCCCAGCGGGCTGGGGAGGAAGATGAGTCTCATAGACAAATGCGAAGGAGCGCGAAGGCGGGAGAGCGGCGGGATTTGCCTGCACCGAGGCACGAATTTTCAAGATCCAAAAAACCGGGACGAGGATGAGACTGAGAAGGACGACCAAACGACGGGCCAGCAAATGGAGCTCCTCGGAGGAAAAGCGAAGATTGGACCGCGCTCAAAGTATACTCGCGGCGTCAAAGCCGGCAAACAGGCAGCACTTGGCGGTGAGATGAGCTGATTCACGGGGGCTGCTACCATAGCGGCAATGCAGATTTCGCTAGCTGAACGCGTTTTCCGCGCGATTCGCGACGGGCAACTTGTGCGCGCGGGCGACCGCCTAGGTGTGGCTGTTTCCGGCGGAGGCGATTCCGTGGCGCTGCTGCTGCTGCTGCTCGAATTGCGGGAGCGGCTGGGAGTCGTGCTCAGCGTCGTACACGTGAATCACAATCTGCGCGGGCGCGCTTCCGAAAGCGATGAGAGATTCACGGCCAAACTTGCGGCGGAGCACCAACTTGTGTTTCACGCGCATCATGTTGACGCTGCGGCGGAAGCCCGGCGTTCCAAGATCAATCTGGAAGACGCCGCGCGCCGCGCTCGCTACGCCTACTTCGCGCAACTGGCCGCGAACGGCACGGTCACGCGGATTGCCACCGCACATACTGCCGACGATCAGGCGGAAACCGTGCTGGCCCACCTCCTGCGTGGAACAGGAATTGCTGGTCTTGCAGGCATCCACCGGATGTGCGGAGGAGTGATTCGCCCTCTCCTCTCGGTTCGCCGCGCGGAGCTGCGCGACTACCTTAAGAGTCGCAAGCAGGCCTGGCGCGAGGATGCAACGAACCGCGACACTCGACGGACTCGCGCGCGCATTCGCCGGAAGCTGATTCCGCTGCTCGAGGAGGAGTTTCAGCCGGCGGCGGTTCCCCATCTTGCCGCGCTGGCGGAGCGCGCTCAGGAGAACGCCGCTCTGCTCGCGGCGCTTTCCCGTGAAGCGGTCCGGCTTTTCACGAAACCGGAAGGCGGCCGAATCTGCATTTCCATTGAACACCTTCTCCGGCCCTGGAATCTCTCCCCTTTGGAAGCGACGCGGGCCCTCTCGGCGGAAATTGTTGAGGAGCTCGCGGCCCGGGTGAAATCCCGCGCCGGGCAATTAACTGGGGCTCACATCGAAGCGGTGCTGCAACTGGCCCAAAGAGGAGAAAGCGGCAAATCGCTGCCGCTGCCCGGAGGCGCCACCGTGCGGCGCGAACATGACATGCTGGCGTTTTTTTCCCCGGCATCGGCAGGCGAAAAATCGGCGGCGCCTTCCGGCGGCTTTGAACATCGGATCGCTCTGTCTGAAACCGAAACGCAGATTGTCGTTCCGCAATTGCAGTGCGTCTTCCGCTTCAGGGTGATTGACTGGCCTGCCGAGAGGCGAGACACTAATTTGACAGGCGCGGTTTTGGACCGCGACCGGCTTTCGTTTCCTTTGGTCCTCCGGAATTGGCGTCCTGGAGACCGGCTGCATCCGCTGGGGCGCGAGCACCCGCGCAAGCTGAAGCGCTTGCTGAGTGAAGCGCGTATTGGCGGATGGCAGCGAGAAGCGTGGCCGGTGCTTGCAAGCGGCGGGACCTTGGCGTGGGCCCGCGGCTTTCCTGTACCTGCGGAATTCGCGGCCAACGAAACGACTCAGGCGGCTGTGGTGATCACAGAGGATCCCATACGATGAGCGCCGGGAAAGGCGCACGTTATACGGCGGCGCGCATTGCCGCACGGATCGCCAGCTTGGGAAGGGAAATCACGCGCGCGTACAGAGGGCGGCGCGTCGACGCAGTAATAACCCTCGACCGCGGCTTTGTTTTTGCGGCGGATTTGATTCGGGAAATCGGAGCGCCGGTGGTGTGTCATTTCGTGCGTGAGGAAGTTCGCGACGTGGAAGAGAGCGGCCGCGCTCGCCGCGAAGTGGTTTTCAGCTCGCGTCCCGATCTGAAAGGCCGCGACGTTTTGGTGCTCGATGCGGTGCTCGATAGCGGCGTGACGCAGGATTTCCTTTTGCGCCGCCTGGGCGAGGCGCAGCCGCGCTCGCTCCGGCTGGCGGTGCTTCTGGATAAGCCCGCGAAGCGCCGCGTGGCTTTGGAGCCCGATTACTTTGGGTTCCGCACTGCATCTAAAGAATTATGGGTAGGCTTTGGACTAGCCGCGCCCAACGGAACCGGCCGGAACCAGCGATTTCTTTCGGCCGGCGGCAGAGAGGGAAAGCTTGGCAAAGCGCAAGGGCGCTGACAGGTTTTGGGAAAGTTTCAGGGGCTTTGTGAGGATGATGTGAATACCAGTTCCACGGCAAAGACCGTTTTATTTTGGATTTCGATCGTCTTTCTTGGCGTGATGCTTTGGAAGCTCGTCTCCGCGAACGGAGCGCAAGCTCGCGAGGATACACCGACGTACTCCG
>DASRCZ010000274.1:0-7706 GCA_035652855.1 Candidatus Acidiferrum sp. | reverse complement strand
TGCGCCACATATCTGCGCGGCCGGCGATGTGATCGGATTCCCGGCGCTGGCCTCGACCTCCATGGAGCAAGGACGCGTGGCTGTCTGCCACGCCTTCGGATTCAAATACAAGCAGCGCGTCGCCTCGATGCTGCCCATGGGGATTTACACCATTCCGGAGATTTCGGCGGCCGGCGAAACGGAAGAATCCTGCAGGGAAAAAGGGATCGACTACGTGGCAGGGCGCGCGCTCTATGCAAACAACGCGCGCGGCCATATCGCGGGGGACACCTCGGGTATGCTCAAATTGCTTTTCGCTCGAGCGGACCGCAAGCTGCTCGGCGTGAGCATCATCGGCGAAAACGCCACCGAGCTCATTCATGTCGGAATGATGGTGCTGGACAATGGGCTGACCATTGACGAATTCATCGAGCAGGTCTTCAACTATCCAACGCTCAGCGAAGCCTACAAATACGCCGCCTACGATGGACTTGGAAATTTGGCGGGACATAAACTCCGCGAAGGATGAACCGAATCCGCTACATGCTGCATAACCTGCGCGACACCAGAATCACCGTCGCCTTTCCCCTGCTCGCAGCGGCCACCCTGCTGGCCTGCCACGCTGCTCCAAAGGACCCGGCAGCCTTGGCGCCCGCAAACGCACCGGATGCGCCGCGTTATTTTCTTGGATTCGACCGCAATGATTACCCCGGCGACGCCGCCATGAAACTGCTGCGAAAGGACTTTGCCTTCGCCGGCTTTTGGCTCGGCCCGCCGCCTGGCGAAAAGTCGAGTAGCTGGAGCGGCAAGCGCGAACTTTTGCGTTCGCTCGGCTACGGATTCCTGCCGCTGTATCTGGGGCCTGACAGCGCGAGGCTGAAGAGCGCAGGCGACGCAAAAAAGCAGGGCGCGAGCGACGCAAAGAAAGCCGCACTTGCTGCTGCGACCGAAGGGTTTGCCGCCGGCAGTATTATTTTCTTGGATATCGAAGAAGGCGGACGCCTTACGCCCGAATATCACGCATACCTGAAAGCGTGGTCCGAGGAATTGCGTCGCGCCAGCTTCCGGCCGGGCGCCTATTGTTCGGGAATGCCGGTCAGGGAGGGCCGGAGTGTCGTCATTACGACGGCCGAGGACATCGCAAGCGACCCCGATACGGCGGATTTCACATTTTGGATCTACAACGATCAATGTCCGCCGTCACCGGGATGCGTGTTTCCCTCCGAGCCGCCGAATCCCGCAAAGAGCGGCATCGCCAACGCCGCCGTATGGCAGTTCGCGCAGTCTCCCCGCCGCAAGGAATACACGGCCAGGTGCCTGGCGAAATACGCGCCCGATGGCAACTGCTATGCCCCAAGCGACGCGAAACACGCCTGGTTCCTGGACGTCAATTCCGCTACCAGCGCGGACCCCTCGGCTCCGAACCCGCGGCGCTAGCTGGTCTGCTCAGTTCGTCGGATTGCGCGGGAACTTGAAATAAGGCAGCCGCACGCCTTGTACGATCACTTGGTCCGCCCGAATATTTGCGGGAGCTTCAAACCCATTGGCCCCGCCATTCGCCACAAAATCATCCTGGTCCACTCCGTCGCCGCTCACGCCGAGCCCGCCGACCAGCACTCCGTTGCGGAAGAGCCCCGTGCTTCCTGGGAAAAATACAATCCCGCTTTTATTGGCGTTTGGCGCGCCGGCTTGCGCCCCTTGGGTACAGGGGTTTGCTACGTCCTGAAGGTAGAGGTTGAAGAACGGCCCCGCCGAGGTGCCGTCGATGCCGGGGGGATAGAGCGGCATCGAGCCGAAGCCGATGGTTCGGTTGGTCACTGCGGTCCCCATCGGAACGCCCGGCAAATCGGCGGTGGAGCGAGCCGCACTATTGAAATAGACCATATTCCGCGCCTTGGTCACTGCGACATCCACGCTGAAAACCGTGCCATCCGCCATCCGGCGCAGGCCAATGATCGTGCCATCGAGATCGGCCACTGCGATGGACATGCGGGTGCGCGAACCGGGCGGCAGCCGAATCGAAGCGCGTGTCTGATCGGCGGTGGACTCGGCATTGTCCAGGATTTGCTTCACTTCAGCCGCCGTCAGTCCTCCGAGCGGACCGGCGGCGGGCGGAATCAAATCGCCTTCGGGCGGCTGTCCTTGGCTGCTGGTGGGAGTAACCAGGAAGGAGCCGGCGCCGGGTGCTGGCCCGGTCGAAACGCCCGCGGGGAGTGTTGTCTGCGTAACGAACGGAAGCGAAACACCGCCGATGGTCACCACTCCCGGAGTTGCCGGCGTGGGACCGAAATGGTCTGCTGGTCCTGAGCGCGGCGAAGTCGCTGCCGTGAACGCGATATATTCAGAAAGGTTGAGATTACTCGACGCCGTGACAACGCCAACTCCCCCAAGCACGACATTCTTGTAAAAAATCGGTACTCCGCCGGGATTCACTGAGTTCGGATCGCTATCCATCGTGTCGGCTTTGCCGGTCAGAACGCCTAGCCCAGGTCCTCCGCCAAGAGCAACCGATGGCGGCAGCTTGGCCTCGAAACCCGGGTCGTTCACCAGCGTGCAACCGCGATTTGTGTTCTCGATTCCGTACAGGTCTGCATTCGGCGCGTTCTCCACGCCCGGTGGAAAATGGATCCCACTGATGAACCGCACGGTCCTCGAGGAGAGCGGAGCCTGATCGTTGCTGAAAAAAGCTGCCGTGCGCGCAAGCGCCACCGCCACATCATTCGCGTCCTGCATTTGACCAAAATTGCCGAGCGCCACTGCAGGGGCACTTTGTGTCCGAAACACGCCGAGCACGAACCCGGCGCGATCCACGACGGCAACAACCATATCCACGGCAGCCGCATTCACAGCGGTCTGGATGATGCTCTGCACCTCCCCGGCCTGCAGCGGCTGAGCCGAAGGAGGCGGAGGAGCAGCGACGTGCGAAAGAGCGCCGCCTCCGCAGCCAACAAGAATTATGAGGAGCACGGCGGCAAGCGCCAGAGCCAGCGCAGACCCGATGGCCAAGGTTTTCTGCCGCTGCTGGTGAACATCGCACGATGCCACCGGCTTGCGCAAAATGTGCGTCGGGCGCATGGATGGAAGCCGAAGGCGTATCACAACACATGCGGTCGGGGGCGCTCAACGGCTTCGGCCGGGTCTGGCGCGAAACGGTGAATGCACCCGCGCTGGCTCCGCGCTTCCATGGAAGTCCACCGTTATCGAATGTTCGCAACGCGCCCGGAAAAATGTTGCCCCCCTCTGCGCGATGTTGTTAGCTAAGGGCGATCTGCATCCATTTTGCTTTTGCGCCCGGTTTCCTTGCTCCATCGAGGGTGGATTCGCCAAAGACTGCTCACGCCGCTGCGGCACGCTCGCTGCGCGCTTTGCGCCTGCGCGTTCAGCGCGGCTGTGGCGGCCTGCCCTGTACCCGGCTCAAACTTAGCCCGGCAGGCGCCCGCACAAGATGCAAATGCTCAGGCGTCGTTGCAGCAGCAGGCGGCTCCGCCCATGCGCATTCCGCGCCAGCAGGCATTCACGACCGCGGCGCTCGACGGTACTGTCTCGGAAGTTCAAACAAGGGGTGACCGGCGCCCGGTGGCCGGCGCCCAGCTGCTGCTCAGGCATTTGCAGACCGGCCAGCAAACCCGGGTGACGGCGAACGCCGAAGGCGTGTTTCGTGCGCTGCTCCTCTCGCCCGGGCACTACGAAATCCAGGTGCGCGCCCAAAACTACACCGAGGCCCGGCTCTCGGACGTGCTCCTGAACGCAAACGAAGTAACAACGCTCGAACTCAGCTTAAAGTCTGAAGGTGCCGCCGAATGGCGTGAGCGCTTGCCGCGCTTGCCCGAACTCGGGCCGCCGCAGCCGCCGGTTGCGGTTACCACCGAGAGCGAAGGCTCTTATCGCGAGTTCCGTCACCGGCTCGATTCCGATCCCAACTACATCACCGAACTCGCACCCGAACGGCTCCCGCCTCTAGCGGATATGTACAACGTAACGCCGAATCGCTGGGCGCTCGCGCAACCCGATTACCGCCGCTATGCCCAGAAGGGCGAATACGTCTACACCAAGCCGCGCTGGTACGATCCCTTCAACCGGAACCGCTGGAAGGGCGATCAACCCATTTGGCCAGCCGCGTTGGGCCAGCAGGTTTTTCTCAGCTTAACGGGCACCTCCGAAACCCTTTTTGATGAGCGGCGCGTGCCTTCGCCGAGCAGCGTCAGCACAGCTCGTGCCGGGAGCGCTGCATTCTTCGGCAATGGCGAGCAGGAATTTGCGGACCAAACTTTGCGTTTCACGCTGGACCTTTTTCATGGCGACGCCTCCTTCAAACCTGTGGACTGGCGTATTCGTATCACGCCCGAGCTAAGTCTCAACGACTTGAACGTGCGCGAACTCGGGATCGTCAAACCCAGCGTTCTTGCCGGAACCAACCGTTTCGACTCGCATCTCGGCTTGCAGGAAGCGTTCGCCGAAGTGAAGTTGCATGACCTGGGCCCCAACTATGACTTCATCTCCGTTCGCGCCGGTATCCAGCAGTTCAATGCCGATTTCCGCGGATTCCTCTTCGTGGACGAGCAGCCGGCCGCCCGCGTTTTCGGCAACCTCCATTCCGACCGCGTTGAATACAATCTCGCCTATTTTCATTTTCTCGAGAAGAACACCAACAGCGGACTGAATACATTCGAGCGGCGGCATCAGCAAGTCGTCCTGGCGAACGTCTATCTGCAGGACTTTTTCTTCCCCGGCTACACGGCGGAATTCGTCGGCGCGTGGAACAAAGACGACCCGTCGCTGCACTACGACGACAACGGCTTCCTCGTCCGTCCAGCGCCAATCGGCGCTGTAATCAACCAGAATCCCGGCGCGGGGGCGATTCTGCACGGCGTGCGCGTCGGCTATTTCGGCTGGCTCGGCAGCGGCCACATCAGGCGCATCAACCTGACTCACGCATTCTACGAAGCCGCGGGCGAGGATACCTTCAATCCCATCGCCAGCAGGCCCGTGACCGTCAACGCGCAGATGGCCGCCGCGGAAGTCTCCTATGACCGCGACTGGATGCGCTATCGCCTTTCCGCCTTCTACACCTCGGGCGATGCCAACCCGCGCGACGGCTGCGCCCGCGGCTTCGATTCCATTGTCGATTTGCCGAATTTTGCCGGCGGGCTCTTCAGCTTCTGGAATCGCGAGGCCATTCGCCTCTCCGGCACCGGAATCCTGCTGACCTCGCCGGGAAGCCTCCTGCCAAGTCTCCGCTCCAACAAGGAAGAGGGGCAGGCCAACTTTGTGAATCCCGGAATCTTTGTGGCCAATGCCGGCGCCGATTTTGACCTCACGCCCAAACTCAGGGCGTTTGCCAATTTCAACTATCTTCGCTTCGAACGCACCGAAGCCCTCGAGCAGTTGCTCTTTCAAGCTCCCATTCGCCACTCCATCGGCCAGGACCTCGGATTCGGCATCGAGTATCGTCCGCCTTTGACGGAGAATATCGTGCTCACAGCCGGCGCTTCTGCTCTCCAGCCGGGAAATGGTTTTCGCGATATTTACACTGGGCGCACTCTTTTCAGCATATTCGGTTCCGCGAGGTTCACGTTTTGAGAACTGAGGCAAGCAGCGAGACCATTCTCCGCGGTCGCACCATGCGCCGGCCGCATCTCTTTCCGAGTCTCTGCCTCGCGGCCGTTATCGCGCTGATTGCAGTCTCCGAACTTGGACGCGTGACCGCTGCGCCGCGCCAGGACACCGCCGCGGCAGCTGGATTGCTCGGCCAATCGCAACAGGACGCGGACCGCAAGTCCGCCGGATGTATTTCCTGCCACACCTCCACCGACGAGCCCACCATGCATCCAACAAAAACGGTCCGGCTCGGCTGCACGGACTGCCACGGCGGAAACGCCGCCGTTGCCGCCGCGGCGGGCGCGGCCGTCAATTCACCTGAATACGGCGCCGCAAAGGAAAAAGCCCACGTGCAGCCGCGCGATCCCGAACTCCGCCGGCGCGCCGCCCGCGAGCGTCTGTACACAAAATGGCTGAAGGAATCCGCGGAGTACGTCAAATTTGTTAACCCGGGCGACCTCCGCGTTGCGCAGGAAACCTGCGGTGGATGCCATGCCAGCGAAGTCCGCGCCGTTTCCACCAGCATGATGACGCACTCGGGCCTGCTCTGGCAGGCGGCGCTTTACAACAATGGCGCCTCGCCTTACAAGAATCCTCATTTCGGCGAAAGCTACAGCCGCGACGGCAAGCCGCAGGCGATTCGCACCCTGCCGCCGCCGAGCGCGGAAGAGACGCGCACAAAGGGTATCCTTGCCGAACTCCTGCCCCTCCATCGCTGGGAAATCTCCCAGCCGGGCAACGTTCTGCGCGTCTTTGAACGCGGTGGCGCAAAGAAGCCGGAGATTGGCAATCCCAGCCGCGCCGAGGATCCCGGCAAGCCTGACGACAAACTCAGCGACCGCGGCTTCGGCACCGAACTGCGGACCGACCCCGTGTTTCTCGGCCTGCAAAAGACCCGCCTTCTCGACCCCGCTCTCTCGCTGCCCGGCACCAACGATCATCCTGGTGACTACCGCGCCAGCGGTTGCTCGGGTTGTCATGTAATTTACGCGAATGACCGCGACCCGTTGCACTCCGGCGACTACGCCCAATTCGGTCACACCGGCTTCAGTGCATCCATCGATCCGACCACACCCAAAAACGAACCGGGCCATCCCATCAAGCACGTCTTCACACGGTCCATCCCATCGAGTCAATGCATGGTATGCCATGTCCACCCCGGCACGAACATGCTCACCACCTATTTCGGTCTCACCTGGTGGGACAACGAAATCGATGGCGACAAGATGTATCCAAAGGAACAGCACAACCCCACGGAGGACCAGCGCTACCAGTCCTTCCTGCGCAATCCGGAAGGTGCCGCCGCTCGCGGACTCTGGGGCCAAAAGCAATTCCTCGAGCAGACCGGAAGCCGCGAATTCAACGCGCAGCTCAAAACCACGCAGTTCGCCGACTTCCATGGCCACGGCTGGATCTTTCGCAAGGTCTTCAGCCACGACCGCAAAGGCAATTGGCTCGATAAGGACGGCAAGCCCATCCCGTTCGACGACCCAGACCGCTTCGCGAAAGCCGTTCATCTCGACGACATTCATCTTGAAAAAGGCATGCAGTGCGCCGACTGCCACTTCGCGCAGGATGCCCACGGCAACGGAAAAATCTATGCCGAGCCCCGCGCGGCCGTCGAAATCGATTGCGTGGATTGCCACGGCACAATTCGCCGCAAGGCCACCCTCGTGACGTCGGGGCCCGCGGCTCCCGATTCGGCGAGCCCCGGCGAACCGCGCGGCCACCGCTTGGACACTCTCCGTACCCCCTGGGGACTCCGCCGTTTCGAATTTCGCGATGGCAAAGTCTTCCAGCGCTCGATGACCGATCCCGCAAAGGAATGGGAAATCGTTCAGACCCTGGACACGGTCACGCCCGGCAATCCGCACTTCAATTCGAAGTCCATGCGCGCCAAGCTCATCACCAAAGCCGGTACCGTCGCCGCAAGGTCCACCGAAGACGATGCCATCCTCGCGCATGCGAACTCCTCGATGACCTGCTACTCCTGTCATACCTCCTGGACTCCAACCTGCTTCGGCTGCCACCTCCAAATGACCGCAAACGCTCGCAAGCCGATGCTCCACAACGAGGGCCTCACCACGCGCAACTACACCAGCTACAATTTTCAAGTCCTGCGCGACGAC
>DASRCZ010000273.1:0-4474 GCA_035652855.1 Candidatus Acidiferrum sp. | reverse complement strand
GCGCTCAAGCGTTTGGAGGAGCGGCCTGATGCTCCGATTGTCTAAAGCGCCACTCAATGCCGCACAGGTCCGCAGCTATCACGAGCGTGAGTTCGTGAACAGCGAGCAGCGTTACTACTCGCAGGACAACACTGTGCGGGGTGAGTGGCAAGGCAAACTGGCCGTCGAGTGGGGCCTTCGTGGAGGCGTGCGGGATGATCAATTCTATCGCTTGGCCGAAGGCCAGCATCCGGTAACCGGCGAGCAGCTCGTCCGCCACCGAATCGCCTCTGAGTACCAGAATCAGCAGGGCGAGACCGTCCAAAGCGCCGAGCACCGGGCGGGCTGGGACGCGACGTTCAATGCTCCGAAGAGCGTTTCGATCACGGCGCTCGGCGGCGGTGACGAATTGGTTTGGGAAGCCCACCGGGAGAGCGTCCGCGCCGCGCTCGACGAACTGGAACATTACCTCCAGGCCAGAATCGGCGGCAACCATCCGGCTGAGACCACGGGCAAGATGATCGCCGCAAAATTTGAGCACGATAATGCCCGGCCGGTCGATGGCTACGCGGCGCCGCACCTGCACACTCACGTTGTGATCTTCAACATCACCGAGACCCTGGACGGCAAGAGCCACGCCTTGCAGCCGCGCGAACTCTATCGCAGCCAGCGGTATGCCACGGCGGTCTATCAGTCCGAGTTGGTCAGTTGTCTCCGGCAATTGGGCTACGAGATCGAGCGCGACTCAAACGGCACGCCGCAGATCAAGGGCTACACGAAGGAATATCTGCAGGCGAGCAGCCCGCGGCGGAGGCAGATTGAAGAGTATCTGGCCAAACAGGGCATGGAAGGATATTCGGCCGCTCAGATTGCCGCCCACCGGACGCGCGAGGCCAAGATCAACCTCCGGCCAGAAGAGATGCAGCGCGTGAACCGGGCGCTGGCCGCTGAATTTGGGAACGATCCACAAGCCGTTGTGAACGAAGCGAAGGCGCGCCGCCACGCAGTCGCGCAGCAGCCCGCAAGCCGTGAAGAGACCCTGAAAGCTGCTCATGGCGCCCTGACCTTTGCGCGTGACCGGAACATCGAGCGCGAGGCCGTGGCGGGTGAGCGGGCGATCCTCGGAGATGCCCTCCGCCGCTCCCAGGGACAGGCGAGGCTTCACGACATTCGTGCCGCTCTCGAATCGCGCATTCACAAGGGCGAGTTCATTAACCTGCGAACGGCTTCAACCGGTGAGCGCATGTTCACGACTGCCGAGATGCTCGGCTATGAAAGGGAGAACCTCTCCACAATGGAGCGCGGCCGGAACAAGCTCGCTCCGCTCGTCCGGCCTGAGAAAGTGCTCAAGCTCCACAATGAACTGCAGGGATTAAATCCAGCCCAGCGTCAAGCCGCAATAGAAGTTACTCAGAGTACCGACCGGATCACCAGCCTTCAGGGCACGGCGGGCTCGGGCAAAACCACCACGCTCGCCGCCATCCGTCGCGCCGCCGAAGCCGAGGGGTACGAGGTCCAAGGCTTCGCACCCACCTCGCGAGCCGTCCGCTTGCTTGAGGGTGCCGGTATCCGGTCCAGCACCTTGCAGCAGTTTCTGGTAAAGGGTCAGGAGGCAGAAGCGGCGGCACGCCGGCTTTACGTTCTCGATGAATCGAGCTTGGCGAGCACCAAGCAGGTGAATCAATTCTTCAAGCGGCTTGGGGTGCAGGACCGCGTGCTGCTGGTCGGTGACATCCGGCAGCACCAGGCGGTTGAGGCCGGAAGGCCGTTTGAGCAGTTCCAGGAGGCCGGGATGAGAACCGTGCGCCTGGAAGAAATCATCCGCCAGCACGACCCGCAGTTGAAGCAGGCCGTGGACCTGCTCTCAAGAGACAAGGTGAAAGAAGCGGTTGACCGCCTCAAGCAACAAGGGCGAGTTCACGAAATCGCGAACGGCGCCGTACGGCTGAAAGCGGTGGTCGAAGATTACCTTCAGGCGCCGGAAAAGAGCCTCGTCATCTCTCCTGACAACCACAGCCGGAACGAGATCAACCGGATGGTGCATGAGCGCCTTCGCGCCGACCGGAAGATCGGCTTTGAGGAAAAGCGTCTGACAGTGTTGATCAACCGGCAGGAGCTTACCGGGGCTGACCGCCAATGGGCGGCCCAATATGAACTCGGGGATGTCATCCGCTACACCCGCGGCAGCAAGCAGGTGGGCCTCAAGGCTGGGGAGTATGCCACGGTCCTTGAGACAGATGTTGCGGCCAATTCGATTACCGTCGAGCGGATGGGCGGGGACGAGGTCACGTATGATCCGCGCCGGCTACAGGGTGTCAATGTCTACCGCGGCGAGGAACGGGCGTTCTCCGAAGGCGATCGGGTTCAGTTTACGGCTCCCTTTAGGGAGCAGAGGATCGCCAACCGTGAGCTGGCCACGGTCGAGCGGATCGATTCAGACGGAAACTTTCGCCTACGCCTGGAATCAGGGCGCACCGTCGAGTTCAACGTCCGCGAGCATCCGCATCTCGACTACGGCTATGCCATGACGAGCTACAGCAGCCAGGGGCAGACGGCTGAGCGAGTGATCGTTCATGTTGCGGCGCGTGACCTGGAGAATCGCGAGCTGGTTAACCGCCGGTTTGCCTATGTTGCGCTTTCACGCGCCCGTGACGACGCGCAGATTTATACCAACGATGCCGCGGCGCTTGCCGCCAAACTCGACCGGCAGGTCTCAAAGGAAGTCGCAATCGAAGTGAAGCCTGTGCAGGTGCAGGAGCTCGGGAAAGCTGCTACACAACAACAGAAGAGGCAACCCGCCTTGGAGCAGAGTATCGCATGAACGGGTTTGAAGTCATTCTGCCGTTTTTGAAACCCATAGAAGCGCTGATTCTCGATCCCGATATCAGCGAAATCATGGTGAACGGATCGGAGCGCATCTTCATCGAGCGAGCGGGCTTCGTTGAGCCGGTTCCGGGTCTAACCCTCACGGAAAAGAGCCTGATGATCGCCGTCAAGAACATCGCTCGGAGACTCGGAGCCGACGTCTCCGAAGCGAATCCAATCCTCGACTCACGCCTGCCGGACGGGAGCCGGGTTGCGGCAGTCATCCCACCGTGTAGCGTCAAGGGGGTGACGCTCACCATCCGCAAGTTCAACGCCCGGCATTTTGGCATCGAAGACCTGATCGAGATCGGCACGCTGCCTCGAAGTCTAGCCGATCACCTGAAACAGGCAGTCCTCAGCCGGAAGAACATCCTGATCGGCGGTGGTACGGGCACGGGCAAAACCACGCTGCTCAATATCCTGGCCGGCTTTATTCCCCATGGCGAGCGCTTGGTGGTGATCGAAGACACGGCAGAGATTCAGCTTCACAAGGACAACCTGGTGCGCCTGGAGGCCCGGCGCGAGCAGCCGGGGCTGCCCGCCGTCACCATCCGAGAATTACTCCGCGCCACGCTCCGCCACCGCCCGGACCGGATCATCCTGGGTGAAATCCGGGGCGGCGAAGCCTTCGACCTGCTCCAATTGCTCAACACCGGCCATTCCGGGACGCTCTCAACCGTTCACGCGACCTCTGCCGCTCAGGGACTCTCCCGGTTTACGAGCTGCGTTCTCCAGAGCGGCATCGAGCTACCGTACAGAGCGATCAAGACCAATATCGCCGATTCGCTTCATCTGATCATCCAGCTTGAGCGCCGGCCAGGGTGCCGGTTCATTTCTGAAGTCCTCGAAATCAAGGGATACGACCCTGAGGGGGACCGGTACGAATTCAGCCAGCTTTACAGCCGCGAAGTTGAAGGGAGGTGACCATTCCATGCCCACACAGCAACAGAATCCCAAATGCGATCATGCTTTGACAACCGAAGAATACATCCGCCGGAATTTCCAGCCGGCGGACCGGATCGCGGTGCTGGTGCTGAACCGGGAGGCTGACACCAAGACCCAGCGGGTGATAACGGCCGAGATGCTTGCCACCGACCGCTGGCAGGCATGGCTGAGAGGCGAAAACGCCCGCGGCGCCAATGTCTACATCTCATACAACGCCTTGCGGGAAGACACGCGCAACCGGACGAAGGCCGACGTGGCAGCCATCCGGCACGTCTATCTCGATCTCGACAAGGATGGCGAAAGGTCGCTTGCCGCAATTCAAGCAAGCAGGGAAATCCCGCAGCCGAACTACGTGCTTTCCACTTCGCCCGGCAAGTACCAGGTGATCTGGAAAGTTGAGGGGATGAGCCAGAGTCAAGCGGAGTCGTTGCAGCGCCGGATGGTCGAAGTCTTTGGCGGCGATCCTGCGGCCACAGATTCAACCCGCGTCTTGAGGCTTCCAGGCTTTTACAATAAGAAGTATCAGCAGGATTACCGCGTGGAGGCGCGCGAGCTCTCAACCGCTACTTATCGGCTCGCCGATTTCAAGCTGGGCGAGCGCCAGGCTCAGATGCCCGAGCACGCTCAGGCGGCGGCTCATTCGAACCGGCCTCAGGTGGCGGCCAAGCGAACGCCTTCCGATCAC
>DASRCZ010000272.1:0-6346 GCA_035652855.1 Candidatus Acidiferrum sp. | reverse complement strand
GCGCTTCCGCAATCGGCGCGGTCACGCGCAGCACCGGCTCGCCCGGAAAGAAAATCGTGCCCTCCGGCATGGCCCAGACTTCGCCGCGAAAACGAAACTCGCGCAGATAGTCGAAGAAGCGCGTGTCCACGTGCCGGAAGGCCGCGAGCCCCCGCAAATAGGCGATGTCTTGCTCGGAGAATCGCACGCGCTCGAGAAAATCCAGCGCCTGCTCGAGACCGGCGGCAACGAGGTAGTTCCGCGCGGGCGGCAATTTACGGACGAACAGCTCGAACGTCGCCACCGCGGCCATGCGTTTCCGCAGATAGCCCGCGGCCATCGTCAGTTCGTAGAGGTCGGTCAGCAGACCCGAAGCCGCGCCAATGGTGGTCATCCTGCCTTCAGGTTAGGCCACGCCCTCGAAAAGCGCAAAATAGTACAGCCATTCCTGCTTGTGCGGCCACAACCCCCAAACGGCAACCCAAAAAGAAATGGTCGCTACGGGTTTCCCGCAACAGCCGCTTCCTTGGCCGCATCGTTCCCCGCGCCCTTGAACAGCAGCGAATCCAGACTCAGCTTGCCCGAGCCGCGCGCGGCGATATACAGAAACACGAAGCAATACGCCACGGCGAGTTCGCCATGATTCACGATGGGAAACGTGCCCATGTGCGCGTGCACCGTGAAATACGCCACTGCCATTTCGCCCGCCGCGATGAACGCCACGATGCTGGCGCACAATCCCAGCGCAATCAAAACCCCTCCGAAAAATTCCACGATCCCCGCGACGAGGAATTTCCCGTGCGCGTGCCCTTCTCCTCCCAGGACGCCGAAAAGTTTTTGCGCCCCGTGGCACGCGAACAAAAATCCGATGATGAGCCGCATCAGCGCGTACAAGGGTTCCCGGAACCCGCAGAGCAGTGGCCGCATAACGCCTCCCTTTTGCCATCACCTTGCGATAACCGGCATGATCTGGGTGATCAAGCCATCAGCCGGCACCCTCGCGAAACCGCGCCGGCTTGCCGCGCATTATACCTGCCTCCGCCCATGCCGCAACAAGTTGCTCCGCGCCGCTCCCGGCTAACCTCCGTTCCCAAAATACTGTCGTGGCGGAAACATCCCTCGCTTCAGCAGCTCCCGCCCGCACCAGTTCCGCACCTGCTCCGACCAATTCACCCAACCCTGTTCGCTCAATCCAAGAAAATGCCGCGCCCGCTCATACGGCGCCATGCCGAGGTAATACACCCGGAAGAGCACCATGCGCGACGCGCGACCCGGCTCATCCAGCGCCGCCTGTCCGGCTAGCGCAAAGTCCGCTACCCATTCATTCAGCCGCGGACGAATATCCGGCCGCCACAGATACTTGCCCGTGTCGCTCCAGTCCACCGCGCCCACGCCGCGCTTCGCCTCCAGCACTTCGCGCGCCATGCGATAGACTTCCCAGCACACATCGAACGCTAGTTCCGGCTTCGCGCTCATCTCCCCCTCCGCTCTGCTCGCCCGGGTGATCGGTACAGGCGCTCAGCGTGGCGCTACGTGCGCGCGGTCACAGCGCTCCCTGCCGGTTGGCCTCGCCTCCAAGGCGTGACGCGCATCGGCGCTCCCGCGCCGCAACCGGTATTCCCACACCGGACCGTGCTCCCGCAGCGCCATCTGCGCCCCCCGCCGGAGCCGCTTCTCCAAAAAATAGCCGCCGAACTCCCGCTTCCGCAGATGGCGCAATTGCGCCGAGATGCTCGCTTCGGCATACTTTGTGAGCTGCGAAAGCTCGCACAGCGTCAGCCAGGTCGCGCATTCCGCCGCCGAGAGCATCACGTCGCGCAGGACCTCGCGCTGCGTTAAGGGCGCCGCCTTCCCGCACGCGCCTGTCCGCGCTCTCCGGCTTGCTCGCGCAGCCGCCGCGCGCCTCCCTGCCGCCAGGACGACCTCCGCGTTTCGCTCTCGCCTCATTCGCTCCTCCTCTCCGGTCTGACCTCCCGCCCGCTCTCCTTTGCGGCCGGAATCCTGCCCTCACGCGTGCCCTCGCGCTCGCTGTCTTCGGCGGCATCTTCCCATCCGCCGGCTTCGCCTCTTTCGCCGCCGGCAAAGCTCCGCTCCGGATCTTCGTAATCCCCCGCGCAAGCCGAGCACGCCCGCATCGCGCTCCCCCGTTTTCCACAGCCCCCGGACTTTTCCACAGCCTCACGCCATAGAAGTACTCTTGCTTAATATTACTGACACTGTATTTTTATCATCCTCTATTTCTTCAGGGAGGTACCCTTGGCTCGCAACCCGACTCAGCCCCCGTGGGAGTTCCTGCTCTCGGCTTCGCGCAACAGCCTCCAGAGCTACGAATTCACACGGCTCGCTCACGCCGCCAATCTCCGCAAGGAGATCTCGGCCCTGCTCAACCAATGGCTCGAAGAAAACGCCGCCGCCATGCTCGCCCGCTGGCTGATGGACCAGCGCGAGCGCAATCCCGAAACCGCCCGGCAGTCCGGCCTCGCGCCCGAGCCCGCGCCAGATGTTCAGCCTGACGTCCGCCGCGGCGGCGCGTGCCATCGTCCGCCTGCCGGGCGCGTTTTCGCCACGGCAGCCGCTTTTGCCCCGGACCGCGCGCGCTTGAACCCCCAGCCTGCGTCCGATAATTTTTTTGCGGATTTGCCCGATTTCGTGGCCGGGAGGCGCGGCTCGGCCTGACTTGATGCCCCTTCCCCCCGCGCGGAACTCGTGGATCTGCCGGACCAGTCGCAATCGCTGGTCCTGGTGGACCGGTGCGCGCCAAATGCGCGCCGATTTCGCCGCCGGGCGGCTCTCCCGCCGCCGCAGCGAAGCCGCGCCCAAGCTCTCACCCTCCCCCGCTTCCGCGCGCCTCCGCATCGCGCCAGCACCCGCCATCTCGTCCGCTCGCTCCCGCATCGCCACCCGCCTCTTCTGTCTCCCCTGCGTTATATTTATTATAAGACACAGAAGAGGTAACGCAGGACGCGTGGCCGGAGCGGCGAACAAAAAAGCCCGCAAAAGCGGGCTTCTTCATGTACAAATGGCAGGTTGTGACGCTCTGATTTTTACTTCGTAGCGGCGGCAGGCTCTTTCTCGAGGAGTTGTTCCTTGCGGTAAATCAGCGAATTGATGTCATAGGGTGCCAGTTCGAATCCGTGCCCGTGCGTGATGGCGTCTGTCGGGCATGCTTCCACACAGTACCCGCAAAAGATGCAGCGCGAATAATCGATGTTATAAACCTTCGCGTAACGTTCTCCGGCCGAGATCCGGTTCGCATCCGTGTTTTCCGCCGCTTCAATGTAAATGCAATTCGCGGGACACGCGGCGGCGCAGAGAAAGCATCCGACGCACTTCTCGAGCCCATTTTCGTCTCTATGCAGCACGTGTATGCCCCGGTAGCGCGGCTGAAAATGCACCGGCTCGTGCGGATAGTTCTCCGTCACGGTTTTCCGAAACATATTTCGGAACGTTACGCTGAAGCCTTTCACCAGCGCGCCAGCGGTCTCGACGACTTCACCAAGGATCGCCATAATTCAAAAGTGTAACAAACGCTCCCATGGCGGGCAAATTCCCGCCTTCAACAACCCTTGCGCGGCCGTTACGCCGTCGCCTGCTTCGTTTGTGCCTTCAGCGCCTCCACGATCACCTTCCCGTGAAAACGTCCGTTCTCAATGAAAATCTCGCCCGTATTCCGCCCGCCGATCACCACGCCGGCCAGGTAAATCCCCGGCACGTTGCTCTCAAGCGTGTTTGGGTCCAGCTCCGGCTTCATCGTGTGAAGATCCAGCTTCACGCCCAGGCTTCGGATGAACGCGTAGTCCGGGTGATAGCCCGTCAGCACGAACACCTGCCGCGCCGGCAAGCGCGTTTCGCCCGCCGCGTTCGTCACGATGACTTCGTCCCGCCGGATTTCTTTGACTTGCGTCTCGAAAAGCGCCTTGATCTGCCCGGCCCTGATCCGATTCTCGATGTCCGGCCGCACCCAGTATTTGATCGAAGCTCCAAGTTCCTTTCCGCGGACGACCATCGTCACGCGCACCCCGTTGCGGTACAGGTCCAGCGCCGCTTCGACCGCCGAATTTTTCCCGCCAACCACCACCACGTCCTGATTCCAAAATTCGTGCGGCTCCGTGTAGTAGTGCGAGACGTTCGGCGAATCCTCTCCCGGCACTTCCAGCAAGTTCGGCAAATCGTAGTAACCCGTCGCCACCACGATGTTCGCGGCGGAATAGCTGCGCTCCGCCCCGTATTGGTCCCGGGTTAGCACGCGAAAGTGTCCCTCCGCCCCCTCCACTCGCACGACTGTTTCAAACAGCCGCATCTCCAGCTCGTAGTGCTCCGCCGCTTTGCGGTAATACTTCAGCGCTTCGACCCTGGTCGGCTTCTCGCTCGCGCTCGTCAGCGGCAACCCGCCGATCTCGAGCAGTTCAGGTGTGGTGAAGAACACCATGTTGCGGGGATAGTGCTGTATGGAATTGCAGATATTCCCTTTTTCAATCACCAGAGCCCGCAAACCCGCACGCTTGGCTTCGATCGCCGTGGCCAGGCCGGTGGGTCCGCCGCCGACGCAAATCAAATCATATGGAGACATGGGAATTCAGTTTGCAGGTAGCGCACGGCAAAAGCAACCGCGGTCCGCGTCCCCTGGCCGCTCCGCTGGCAAGTTGAACTGTTTTGACCGGTTAGGCTGCCGTGGAATCCGCTTCCGCCGATGAGCCTTCGAGTTGGGCCAAAATCTCGCGCAACGTGTGTATCAGCTCATCCCGCGAAACGTGGCTCTTCTTGAATTGAATGCGGAACTTGAAGCTCTCGTTCTGCGGCTCGAAATGAAAAACGAAAGGCTGTGCCCGCTGCGGTCCGGCCTGCTCTTCGCGGCGTTCCCGCCGCGCTTCGTCGCGCGTTAGGCCGCCCTGCAGGATCCGGTGCAGCATTTCCGTCATTTTCTTTTCGGTTGGCTGCCGCGCGATTTGCAAGAGCAGAGACTTCGAGGTCACGCCGTGCTCGATGCACTTCTTCCGCAGCGCCTCCGGAATGTTTCGCAGCGAAAGCGTCTCCGTGACGGAGGAACGCGCGCGGCCGATTTTGCGCGCCACATCTTCATGGGTGTACTCGAACCGTGTCGCCAGCTGATGCAAGCCTTCCGCTTCCTCGAAAGGCGTCAAATCCTTGCGCTGGATATTTTCAATCAGCCCGATTTCCAGCGTCTCGGCATCATCCGCTGTCTTCTCGATGCACGGCACTTCCCGCAAACCCGCGGCGCGCGAGGCGTGATATCGCCGCTCGCCGGAAATGATGTAGTAGCAGTCCTCGCGCGGCACGAACCGCACCAGGAGCGGCTCGAGGACGCCTTTTTCGCGGATGGAATCCGTAAGCTCCCGCAAATCTCCCAGCGACTTGCGCGGCTGTTCCGGATTCGGCCGGATCTGATCCACCCGGATCATGCGTCCGACGGCCGCTCCGCTGTAGCTGGTCAGCGACTCGACGTAGTGCGCGTCATGCCGCATCTTCAGCGTGACGGGTAAGCCCACTCTCTTCGACACGTTGGATAACCTCCGCTGCCAGTTTCTTATACTCGACTGCGCCGGGCGACTTCGGCGCGAACGTCAAAATCGTCTCCTTGTATGCCGGACTCTCTTCCAGCCGCACATTCTTGCTGATCTTCGTCTTGAAGAGCACTTCTCCGAAAACCGAGCGTATCTGTCCGTGCGTATCCTTCGAAATATTCGTTCGCTTGTCAAACAATGTGATGACCACGCCCAAGACTTTCAGCCCGGGATTCGGCCGGGCGCGAATCCGCTCATAGGTCTCGAGCAAATCGTCCGTGCCTTCAATCGCGAAATACGCCGCTTGAATCGGCACGAGCAAGTGCGTCGAGGAGACCAGCGCGTTCACCGTCAGAATTCCAAGGGAAGGCGGCGTGTCCAGCACCACGTAGTCAAAATCCTTCAGCACCGGCCCCAGCGCGTCTTTCAGCCGGTACGGCGCGTCGAATTGTCCCGCCAGCACTTGCTCCAGCTTCGCCAGCGACAGCCGCCCCGGCCCCAGAAACAGCAGCGGATCCTTTGTCGGCTTGATCACCGTCGCCATCGCCGCACGCGAATCGCTCAGCACATCGAACATGGACGCGGAGATTTCCCCGCTGTCGTAAAACGCAATCGTCGAATTGGCCTGTGGATCGAGATCAATCAGCAGCGTGCGCTTGCCGCGATGCGCGATGGCCGCCGATAAATTGATCGCGGTCGTCGTCTTCCCCACGCCGCCTTTTTGATTCGCAATTGTGATGATGGCAGTCATTGTCTTCTGCCTCCGCCCGCCGGCCCCGAGCGAACGCGAGGCGCGCGCGCGCTATGCCACCGCCGCGATCTGGCAACCCTGTTGCTATATATAG
>DASRCZ010000271.1:0-27792 GCA_035652855.1 Candidatus Acidiferrum sp. | reverse complement strand
ATCTTTCCCGGCAGCGAACTGGCCTCTCTTCAGCAAATCGAGCGGTCGCTCGCAAACACCACGCGCCTCGCGCTTTGCAATCTGGAAAGCTTCGGCCTCCACTACGCCCGCACGCTGGCCATGTGGCGCGAGCGCTTCTTCCAGCACCTGGATGACGTCCGCCGCCTGGGCTTCAGCGAGCAGTTCCTGCGCATGTGGGATTTCTATTTGGCCTGGTGCGAAGGCGCTTTCCGCGAACGCTATATCAATGTCGCCCAGCTCGTTCTCGCAAAGATCGGCACTCCCCGCCATCTCCTGGGCGATCCCATCGTTTCCACGGCTCTCCCGTCGCAGTCCATCTCGAGCTAAAGGCTCACTGCTTCGGCTCCTCCACCGCGCTTGTGTGGTCGTGGATGATCTTCCAGCCCTCGGGAAATTTCTCCCACACCAGCGAAAACACGCCGCCGATATCGCCCGTTTCCCGCTTCAGGTGCCATTTGCCCAAAACGAGCGCTGCATCGGGTCCGAGAAACCGGAACTCGAGTCCGGAAAATTGCAGATGGCCCATGGCCGCCCGGTCCGGATAATTTTTCTTGTAGCGTGCCAGCACTCCATCGAATCCGCGCGCCACCCCGCCGCTCCCGGAAAACGTCAACTCCGGTGATTTCCAGTAGCCGTCGAGAAAGGCGATAACGTCGCCGCGATTCCAGGCCGCCTGCTGTGCCTGCAGGACCGCCGTGATGGCGGCACGGTCAGCCGCCTGATCGGTTTCAAGCCGGCTGGCCTTGAGCGGCGCCGCAGCCGGGCGCTGCTCTGTCGCGCCCAGGCCTGTGCCAAGCCATGCCAATCCGAGAAACAGCGCAACTTTTCGCCGCATGTCGTCGCCTCCCCACGTCTTCCGCCGCGCCTTTCTATCGCCGCGGCCTTTGCGCCGCCTGGCAGGGACTGTCGCACTGTTGGGCACGTAGAGCGGCGCTTTCACAAGGCCGCCACCAAACCCCATGCCTCCAGCGCCTTCCAGCGCAGTCATTGGTTCCACCTCGCTGGTACCCCCGGCCTATTGGCCCCGGAAAGCGCGCCAGCAAAAATACTCCCCGAGGCTGAGGATGTTCGCTGCCATGCTATTTGCGATCTCGATTGTAGCGCTCTCGCAATTCGCGCTGTACTACTGGAGAGCAGTGTTGGCTGGAGTGGCTGCCGAGCCGGTATCCCATCGCGTGCTGGAAGCCGCGCAAGTGCGCGACGGCCAGCTCTCCGGCGCGGATTTCGACACGCTGGTCGGCCTGCATGATTTGACCCCTGAGCTCGACAGCGCTCAGGGCGGACTCTTCCTCGTGCGCGTCTACTTCCGCGTGCTCGAGGGGCTGGGTGCGATTGCCGGTTCCCAGGTGCCCTCGCTTGCGGCCTGGAGCCAGCGCGAACGCGCCACCTGCGCGCGTTATGCCGCCGTCCAAATCGACCGCCGTCTTCAGGCCAATCTCGCTCTCGTGGCTTCGCTTCGCTCCTGCTAAAGCCGCCGAGAGTCAACTCCCCTGCCCGTATCGCGTGGAACTTGCGGGTTTAGCGAGATCTGCCTCCGCGGTTCTGTTTCCCTTCTGGTACATTGCGCCATACCGGTAAAGCCCGGAGCCAGGCAGCTCCTCCACATGTTTGATGCACGCCGCCACGAAGATCGGGGGGCCGCCAGGTGAATACGGCGCGGCGACCTCGATAAGCGAATCCTGAAAATACCGCTTGCGGCTGCGGAAGCAGAGGCCGCCTTTTGAGACGTCCTCGCATTCGACGATTTCCTCGCCGGAGGCCGCGTGCCGGATGCACGCCGTGAAGCTAACGCGCGTCCGCACATCCCGCCGCCGGTTATTCTTGCGCGCAGCTTTAGCTTCGATATCCGAATGGCGGATTGCGAGCGGAGGCGTCTCAACGCCCACCGCGATTTCCGCATTGCCGAACTCCGCGGCGTAGGCGCTGGCAGGTGGACAGGCGCTGGAAGCAGGAGCGCCAAGATCGCGTGTGCTGGAAAAAAGGGCGCTGGGCGAACTGGATTGCGTCGGTGCTGACAAACCTGATATGGCCGCGTCGGCCGCCTTCGCTCCTGCTGTCGGATCGCGTGGTGCGGCCTCGGGAGTCGGCGCGCGGGCAGGTTCGGCCAGCCTCCACGGCGTGGTCATGCCGCAATTCGAACAGTAGCGAAGGATCGAGCCGTTGATGGCGAAAACGTCGGCTTCAATTTCGGTTTGGCGCAGCGCGTCGCGCTCCCCGCAAAAACTGCATTGCAACGACATGCGGGCAGGCCCGGGAGCAAGCGCCTCCGGAGGAGGAAATTCGATCTGCCAAAAATCGAGCGTGGAATCCAGGAACTCGACCCCGTAAACGTAGAGGCCTTGGCGCTCGCCCATTTGGCCGACGGCGCGAACTTCGGCTTCACGGCCCGCCTGCGCAGGTAACGCGGAGGCAGACTCGGGCTCGGGAAGCAGGCGGAGCGTCAGCGGCTCTTCCGGCGCAAACCGGTGAGACGAGAGGATGCCCGCGCCGTGGCGACTCAGCACAACCGTAGTGGTCTGCTCGGAAAAGACCCGGCCCAGCGTATCCGTTCCAAGAAGCAAAATGGGAATTTCTCGAGCAATTCGCCCGCTGCGGCGCATAGCTGCCATAAACGCACGCCCCCCTTGGGGCCTGCTCAGGTTTATCGGCAGGAAGACGCTGGCCTTTACTGACCAAGGCATTCAGTTGGCCTGCGTGCGTAGTTGGCGACGACGCGGATGACTTTGGCGCTTCCCGCCGGCTCCATGAATTCGGCGGTCTTGCCTCCGCTCTGGTTCCTGTAGCAGGAGCACAACGCTGGAGACGCCGGACATCACCTCAATTTGGCATCGGTTTGCGTGCCCAGCCGCATGCTGAGAGGAAAGCCCGGTGAAAAGCGCGGTACTGACGTACTAGCATGGAGTACGCGAGGGAGGCGCGCAGAGTACTGGAGCAAATAGGCCGCGTGGCCTATCGACGGCAAAGTCCGCGGAGCGGAAACTGAGCAGGTAGTCGGGAGTTGAGTGAGGCGCCGGGAGTCGGCCCCCTGGTTGAGTTGCTCCTGTACGTCTGCTGCACGCGAGCGCAGTGGAACGCTGACGACGCCAAGCTGAGCTCCAGTCTACGTACCCTCCATCCCCCACGCCCGAGCGGCCGGCACCCCCACCGGCCGCTCATTTTTTTGATTGAGACTCGCGGCACTCAAACCTTACGCCCGAAAGTAGTCCCTAACGGGGCGCAGACAAGCGAAAAGCAAAAACGAAGGGGGCGGACCTTAGTCCGCCCCCTTGCGAAACCACTTCGAGGACACACTCGCGGGTGGACACCCACCCCGGAATGGAAAAGGGGGCTGGTGCGAGCCCCCTTCTCTGAACTGACCCCCCAAAACCGGCCTCTGAGTCGAGGATCAGCGCCGGCCACCCCGGGAAGCCAATCTCTTAAGTTGAACGAAATAGTGCAAGAGTCGTGCCACGCACTTTTACCAGGAGAAATGACTTGCTGGGAACTGAAACCAGAGGAGTTAGGCAGGGGTTACAGTCTGGGGCAAAGGGGAAGGCTACAAATTCTCACAGAGAAAGCCAAGGTTCCCTACATTCTTTGGGAGTCAGTCCGCGAGGGGACTTCCCAAGTTGGCGTAAACGGGCCGGAGAAACCGGGGAGCCAGCAACTTCTATGCGCCGATCGAGGAACGGAGGGCCCTGGCAAGGGATTGCGAGAAGCGCTCTACGTCGGCATGGTGCTCCGCTTCGACCATGACGCGGGCGAGCTGCTCGGTCCCCGAATAGCGGAGAACGACGCGGCCATTTTCGCCTAGGGCGGACTGCGCTTCGGAAAGGGCGCGGTTGACCTCCGGGAGCGAATCGAGCGGCGGCTTCGAGCGGACTCTCACGTTGATGATGGCTTGCGGATAATCCTTGAGGCCTTCAATGAGCGGTTCTAGGCTCCCGTGAAGCGACACAAGCGAAGCGACTTTGAGCGCGGTCAGCAGGCCGTCGCCGGCGGGACTGTCTTCGAGAAAAATGATGTGGCCGGATTGCTCCCCGCCGATGACGCTACCGGACTTGAGCATTTCCTCGAGAACGTAGCGGTCCCCGACGGCAGTCCGTGCCAGAGAAATGCCTTCGCGAGCCAATACGCGCTCGAGGCCGAGATTGGACATGGATGTGGCCACGACGCGATTGCCACTAAGCTTGCCCTGGGATTTCAGGTACCGGGCCACGGCGAGCAGCACGGCGTCGCCATTGATGACCCTTCCAGAGGGCGAGACGAAAAGAGCGCGGTCGGCATCGCCATCGAACGCCACACCGAGTGCGGCTTTTTCGGCCACCACCAGTTGCTGCAAGCCTTCCAGGTGCAGCGAGCCGCAATTCTCATTAATGTTGCGGCCATCGGGCTCGGTGCAGATCGCAACAACGGTTGCCCCAAGCGAGCGGAACAGCTCCGGCCCGAGCCTATACGCAGCGCCGTTCGCGCAGTCGAGCGCGATGCGGAGGCCCGAAAAATTCGCGCCGGGAATGACGCGGCTGCGCAGAAATTGAAGATATTCCGCGTCTAGGGAATGGTCCGGCGTCAGCGAAAGCGGCAGGTGAGCGACGGCGCCGCTGCGGGAAAGCTCTCCGGCACGGTGCCGGAAGATGCGCCGCTCGATTTGTTCCTCGGCGGAATCCGGAAATTTCATGCCGGCGTGGGAAAAGAGCTTCACACCATTGTCCTGATAGGGATTGTGCGATGCGGAGATGACCACGCCTGCTTGAAAATCGTTCTGGCGGACCAGGCAGGCTACTCCGGGGGTGGTGATGACACCGGCAAAAGCGACCGTCGCGCCGGCTTTGGTCAGGCCCTCGGCAAGGAGGGAAGCGATGTGCGGGCCGGACTCGCGCGTATCCATGCCGATCAGAACGCGGGCGGAGCCGTGCTCGTCCCGCAGGTATTGGCCGAGAGCCAGACCGGCGGCGTAAAGCGTAGGGTCGTCCAGGGGAGGAGCACCAGGGATTCCGCGGATGCCGTCAGTGCCGAAGAGTTCTTTGGGCATGAAGAGAGGACGTTAACCGGATGTGAGCGCGACCGAGCGCCGGACCTGGCGCTAAGAAACAGTTTAGCACGCGGAGACTGGCGGCAAGCAGAAAGGGAAACAAAACATGCGCAGAGCGCCAACAGCGGAAAAACGAGAGTGGCGCTGAGATTGCGGAGAAAAACGCGGGCATGTGGCGCCGCGGGTGGATAGCGCATCGAAACAGCATCGAGCGCGACGAATCGGCCAGCGGGGAGTGTGCTAAGGTGTGGAGAACGGAGCAGGTTGTGTCCGCAACGGAAACGCCGCCATCCATTGTCCGGATTACCGGATCCACGCTTAGTCTCCGCGTGATCGCGGCGGCGATCATTCTCCTGTTCCTCTATTATGCGCAAGGCGTTGTCGTAACCGTGCTCCTTTCGATCTTGCTGGCGTATTTTCTCGATCCCGCGGTGGAGTTTCTCGAGCGGGCGCGCGTGCCGCGGACGATTGGCGCAACGGCGATGGTACTGGTGTTGCTGGCCGTGGTTGGGGGCGCAGGCTACGGGCTATGGTCCCGCGCGGCGGATTTCGCTGCGAGCTGGCCGAAATACGCGGAGACGCTGCATCAGGCGGCGGTCAGCGTGGAAACGAAGATTGCGGGCGGAATCGAGCAGATTGCTCCGCATCCGAGCGACGGGAGAACCGCCGAGCCGGCCGTGGAGAGCAGTATTCTGCGGAATCTGATTTTGCGCGTGATCGGCTCTTCTTCGCTTTACGCTTTTTTCCTGGAAATCACCTTTGTGCCGTTTCTGGTGTTTTTCATGCTCGCCGGAAAACGCGACTTGTGGCACGGGACACTGCAACTCTTTCCAGCGACCCGGCGCACCGCCGTCAAAGAGACACTCGAGGACGTGCGCGACGTGTTGCGCGACTATTTGACCGGCATGACCATCGTGACGATTCTGGTGATCGCGGCCAGCGCGCTGTTCTTTTGGATTGCGGGACTCGACTATCCCGGCCTGCTGGGCATCGCTTCCGGCTTGCTGAACATGGTGCCCTACATCGGCGCGGTGCTGGCGTGGCTGCCTCCCTTTGTGATTGCACTGGCCAAATGGAAAATGCTCGGGTCGTATGTGCTTGTCGCCGGTGTACTGACGGTGATCCACGTGCTGGCACTGAACTTAGTCGCGCCGAAATTCGTGGGGCGCCGCGTGCGGCTGAATGCGGTATCGATCACGGTGGCATTGCTCTTCTGGGGCTGGGTGTGGGGCGGCATGGGACTGCTGCTGGCTATTCCGCTGACCGCTTCGCTGCGCGTGGTTTGCGATCACACGGAATCGTGGCGGCCGGTAGGGCGCTGGCTGAGCGCCTGACAATCCGGTAACATCCGGCGTTATTTCCTGAGCGAAGGTTGTTCCCGGCTGTTTTGCGGAACGCGGCGGATACGCTGGCTCCGCGCGCGTCACTACCAGCCAGGACGGATTTGAACGGAGTTTGCCGGCGAATTTGCAGAGGAGTTTGCCTATGAAGCGCGCGCTCATAGCGGTATGTGGATTCGCGATTTTCTGCGGCTTTGCGGTTCCGCGGGCGAAGGCTTGGGGATGCAAGGGGCACCAGACAGTAGCCTATCTCGCGGAGAACCATTTGACTCCCGAAGCGAAGCAGTTCCTCACCAAGCTGCTCACGGAGAATCCCATCGATCCATCGCTGAAGCGCTATTGCGGCAATGCGCTTGCGGACCCAATGGCCGACGCGGCAACCTGGGCGGACGACTATCGCGCGCTGGACCGCACCGTGAACAAGGAACATCCGACAGCGCAGTGGCACTTCATCGATATTCCGCTGAATGCCCCGGCCAGAGAGGTCGAGCAATTCTGCACGCCAACGGGCTGCGTGACGCAAGCCATCACCCGGCAATTCGCGATCCTGAAGGATAACAAGGCCGGCGCGGTTGAGCGCGCAATGGCGGCGCGATTTCTGATTCATTTTCTCGGCGACATTCATCAGCCCTTGCATTCCTCGAATAATGGAGATCGTGGCGGGAATTGCGTGCCGCTGAAATATTTGCGGCGCAATCCTCATCTGTGGCACGGCTCGTATTCGCCGAACCTGCACCACATCTGGGACACAGAGCTTGTCGAATACGACATGCAAGGAGCGGACCCCCAGGAGTTCGCGGAGACGCTGGACGCGCAATTCGCGGGTTCGGCCGCGGACTGGGAAAAGGGCGGAGTGCAAGTGGACGCGTGGGCGATGGAAAGCTGGCGTCATGCGGTGGATACGGCCTACGGCGCCTTTGCCGTAAAGATTCCGCTGGAAACGGGCAGCCCAAGCTGCCCGGCGGTGGAGCAACAACTTCTGCACAAGCACATCACCGCGACCGCTGCGTACGCCGATGCCGCAACTCCGGTGATCGAAGAGCGCCTCGCGCAAGCCGGCATTCGGTTAGCGATGATTCTCAATGAGGCGGCAACGAGGAAATAGAGGCCGCTCCAGACCCGCCGGACTTCGAGGATGAGTCAGCAGGGGGCAGGACGCCGAGCGACTTGATGAACGCAACGAGCTGCCAACGCTGGGGCTCGGGCAGCTTGGACCAGACGGGCATCCCCTTGCGGACAACGCCATTGGATAGCAGCCAAAACAAAGCTCCTGGTGCGGCGTCCTGTACCTGCGGCACGCGCAGGCTCGGACCTTTCTTGCGGCCCTCGCCATCCTCGCCGTGACACTCCGCGCAATGCTGATCGAAGAGGTTCGCGCCTGCTGCGATCGAGTTTGGATTGCGCTCGAGCGGATTCACCTTGGCACGAGCTTTCTCCGGCGCCTTGGCAAGCTCGGCGTAATCCGAGTTCTTCCTTTGGACTGCGGAGGGGTGAGTTTGGGCGAGCGCAGATAGCGCAGCCACAAGGGCGGCCGATAGTGCCACCGGAAAAGCAGCTTTCATCGATGGCCTCCAAAGAGGCGGCTCACCATGGAGCCGAAACCTGAAAACTCGCGAGAGAGTCCCCAGCGAAAGATGAGGCGGTGACTGTTGTCATTGAGACCGAAGCCAGGGGAAAACCGCAGGGACCAATCGGAAGGCAAGTTCCAAACCAGGACCGGCGCGAGGTATTGCGAGGTTTGGTTGAGGCCGAAGCTGTAGCGATCGCCGAGGCCTCCGTACATCTCGACACCGGCAATGAAGTTCTGTCGGCAAAAGGAGCAGCGTTTGGGAGAAGCCTCGAGAGCAAGAGGCCGGCTGACGCCTATGGCATAGCCGAACTCCCAGGGTTCGTTCGAAAGATTTTTGGTCGAGATGATGTTTTCCGAAACGTTCCAGCCCTTGAAGTTGCTGCCGAGGATCAATTTGGTTTCGATCTCGCGCGTTCTTTCGTGGCGGCCGTCAGCGTTGGGCGCGGCAAAGTCACTCTCTGCATCATGACCTTCGACTTCTTTCAGAATCTTGTCAGCGCCGTTGATGTTTTCATATTCGATGTAGAGAACGGGATTAATGAAATGTTCGCGTTTCAGAGGGCGGAATCGATTCTCCCAGCGGAATCCGGTGAAAACGGTGCTGTCATGGAACGTCGTTTGTCCGTCAAGGTAGAACTCGGTTGTCCACCAGGCGGTTGCTCCGTACTCAAACTCCGTCCAGAAAGAATGGAAGTTATTGCTGCCGCGCTGGGTGCCGAAGGTCGAGAAATATTCGACTTCGAGATTGCCAGGCTCTTCGAGGTGCTGATCGTAGGTAACGATGTACGGACTTTCTTGCGCTGAGGAAACAGCTGGAGAGAGAAAGAACAGAGTGACGAGAACGACCAGGAAACTAGCGACGCGAACCATGAAAGCTCCTCAAATAGGACTGAAACAGTCTTATAGGACTAACCAAGTCCGCGTTGATTATGCGTCAGAAGCCGTTCTTGTTGCAAGTAACTTGCATTAGAGTCAGGCTCTGTTAACGCTTTCGCGCTCGCTGGAAAGTCCGCCCGATTGACGCCGAGGCTGAAGGGCATAAAATGGAGCCGACGCTAGCCGCCAAGGCTTTGGCGGTCCGAAGAGCTTGCGGCTTGGCCCCTCCCTCTCGCCAGCCGATAACACCTGCCCCTTAACGCGCAAGAGAACACATGCCGCACGGAATGCGGCCAGAAGATCTGCTGGCCGTGCTTTTGGAAACGAGCGAAGCCGCGGTGATCGGCTTCACACTGGAAGGACGCGTTGCGTGCTGGAGCAGCGGCGCGGAAAAGCTCTACGGGTATAGCGCGCGCGAAGTGGCGGGCGAGAGGCTGACGCGGCTTACGCCGATCTACGAAATCCCCGCGTGGGAAAGTCTGCTGGAGCAGGCGCGCAGAGGAGAATCGCCAGCCGAGGGGCAAACAGAACGCCTGCGCAAAGACGGGACGCCAGTGCGCGTTATGACGCGATACCGGCTGCTGCACGGATCCCAAGGCGAGGCGACCGGCCTCGTGGAAATCGGGAGACTCCTCGAATGGCGGGGAAGCGAAGCGCCACCGGAACCGCAGCTTCGCGCGCTGATGCGACAAGTGCCGGGTATTGTGTGGACATGCGACCAGAACCTGCGAATCACCTCCCATTGGGGCGCAGGAATCCCAGGAATAAAGATTCGCCCGGGGGATCTCGTGGGGCGGAGCGTTTGCGAACTGCTGGAGTCGGCCAACCGGGGTGCTTCGCCGCGGAGCGAACACTATGATGCCTTGGCGGGAAACAGGCGGCAGTTTGAATTTCGGCGGAAAGGCCGCGTGCTGGACGGGCACGTGGCACCGCTGCGGACCGCGACGGGCGAAATCATCGGCTGCATCGGCGTGGCGCAGGACATTACCGACCGCAAGAAGAGCGAGGAGAAAATTCACTACCGGGCAACGCATGACGCGCTGACGGGCCTGGCGAACTATCGCGAGTTCATCGATACACTGGAGCGAGAGACCAAGCGAGCGGACCGGGGGCACGGCAGCTTCACGGTGCTGCTGCTGGACCTCGACGATCTGAAGCGAATTAACGACCGCTACGGGCACCTGGCGGGAAATCGCGCGTTGCGGCGGCTGGCGAAGGTGATGACGGAACATTGCCGGTCCACGGACCTGGCGGCGCGGTATGGAGGAGATGAATTTGGCGTGCTGCTGATTGATTCCGATGTGGCGATGGCGGAGCAAGTAGCGGAGCGCATTGGGCACTACCTGCAGAACGACGAGGAGAAACCGAAGCTGAGCGTGAGCATTGGAATCGGAGTCTTTCCGGCGGATGGCAGAACGTCGCAGGAATTGCTGGAAGCGGCGGACCGGCAACTTTACCGGCGAAAAAGGTCCACCCACGCGAAGAACGGGATGAGCGTGGCGCTCGGAAAGCAAGGGTGAGCGCGGGAGAGTAAACGCGTGCAACCGAGACTCAAGAAGAGAACTGGGTCTTGCGGTGCGGCCCTTCGCGGTGTGATTCCCACCTAGATCGAGAATCGCTGACATTTACGGCATGTGGCGGAAAGCTGGCGTTGCTGCCGGTCGTGCGAGCCGGAGGGCAACACTGCCGTCTCGGGCGATGTATGCTTGCGTGGGGGGACGTATCATTTAGGATGGCGGTCGGCCGCCCAACGGACGGAAGATCGATGCGAAGTTGAATTTTGGAAGCTTGAGGAGCGAAGGATCACGTGCGCGCCTCGGGCGAGAGCGAGTCGTTTTGCCGGGCGGAAGCGAAAAGGAGAGCCGGTGACCGGACAAAAGCTGACGAGCGGGGAAAAGAGGGCGCTGGCGCTCTGGGTGCTGGCGGGCATCGTTGGCGCCGTGTTTGCGTACAAGTACTACTTCCAGGCGTTTCCGGAAGCCTCGGTGAACTTCAAGATTTCGCGAAGCGAAGTGCTGAACCGGGCGCGGGATTTTGTAACGGGGCTGGGCGGTGACCTCGGCGGGTACCGTTCGGCAGTGGCCTTTGACGTAAACGAAAACGCGAAGACGTATCTCGAGCGCGAACTGGGATTGCAGCGAGCGAACGAGATCATGGCGTCGGAGGTCAACGTCTGGTATTGGGACGTCCGTTTTTTCAAGCCGCTCGAAGAGGAGGAGTATCACGTCCGGGTAAGCCCGGGCGGCCAAGTCGTAGGCTATCGGCACCATGTTCCGGAAGCGCAAGTAAGCGCATCGCTCGAGCAAACGGCAGCGCTCCGGCTGGCGGAGAAATATCTGGAAACGAACCAGCACGTGAATCTAAGCGACTGGAATTTTCTGGCGGACGAAGCGAACGAAACCCACAAGCCGAACCGAATCGACTGGGGATTTACATGGGAAAAAAAGGATTTTCGGGCGAAGGGTGCGCCGGACCGGCTGAGCGTGACGGTGCAGGGCACGGCGATTGGGGACAGCACGGAATATCTGAAGGTGCCGGAAGCGTGGGAGCGCAGCTTCAAGCAATTACGTTCGGGAAACGACACCCTGGCACTGGCTTTCACGATTCCCTATTTGCTGCTGCTGGGCGCGGCGGTGTGGCTCGGCATCAAGCTGACGCAAACGGGGCAGACGCAGTGGAAGCCGGCGATTTGGGTGGGCGTGCTGGCGGCGACGCTGCTGATTTTGCAGAATTTGAATGATTGGCCGCTGTGGGGATCGAGCTACGACACAACGCAATCGTATGGAAGCTTCATCGCGCTGAAGATTGGGCTCGCGATTCTGGTGGCGGGGGCGACGGCGGTGACCATCACTCTGGCGCTGCCGGCAGCCGAGCCGCTGTATCGCGCCTCGCAGCCGGGGCGTGTGCGGTTGTATGAGCTGTTCACGATGCGCGGGGTGCGAACGAGGGAATTTTTTTCGAGCGCCGTGGTGGGGTTGTGCCTGGCGGCGGCGCATATCGGCTACGTGGTGGGGTTCTACGTCGTTGCGGGGCACTTCGGCGCCTGGGCGCCGCAGGACATCAGCTACGAGGAATCGGTGAACACGCTGTTTCCCTGGATTTCCGGGGCGGCGATCGGGCTGCTGGCGGCCACGAACGAGGAGTTTACGTTCCGGCTCTTTGCCATTCCCTTTTTCAAGCGCTTGACGGGGCTGCGCTGGATAGCGGTGATTCTGCCGGCGTTTTTGTGGAGCTTCCTGCACAGCAACTATCCGCAGGAACCGGCGTACATTCGCGGGATTGAAATTGGATTGATCGGCATCGTTGCCGGGCTGGTGATGCTGCGGTGGGGAATTCTGGCGACGCTGATCTGGCACTACACCGTGGATGCCTCGCTGGTGGGATTGCTGCTGATTCGCTCGAACAGCATGTATTTCCGGATTTCGGGAGTGGTTGTGGCGCTGGCGGCGGTCGCGCCGCTTTTGTTTTCGGCAATTTCGTATCTGGCGCGAGGAGGGTTTGAAGAGGATAGCGATTTGCTGAACGAGCGGAAGCCGGTGGATTTGACCCTCGGAGCGAGGCCGGTGAGGGTCCCGGGGGAGGCCGCGACGGTGCGGTACCGGCCGCTCTCGCGGGCCTTGGTTGGAGGGGTTGGGATCTGCGTCGCAATTGGCGGATTGGCGGTGTGGAAAGCAAAAACGCCCGGAATCGGCGACTACCTGCGGCTTTCAACGCATCCAGCCAGCGTGCGCGCGATAAGCGACGCGCTGATGCGGCAGCGCGGCCTGAATCCGAATGCGTTTCACCATTCGGTGACGCTGGTGGATATAACGGACCCGAGTACAAACGAATATCTGCGGGAACGCGTAGGGATACCGGCGCTGAATCGGATTTACGAATCCCAGGTGCCGGGCGCGCTCTGGCGGGTGCGCTATTTCCGTGACCGGCAAGCCGAAGAGTTCGCGGTGATTCTCCGGCCCGATGGCTCGATGCATTCCTTCCATCACGTGATGGCGGAGGACGCGCCCGGAGCTTCGCTTGCAAAGGAAGACGCGATCCGCAAGGGCGAAACTTACCTGAAGGAGAAGAAAGGGATCGACCTGGCGCAGTGGAAGCTGGTGGAGGCGACTTCGGACAAGCGGCCGCATCGCGTGGACTACATGCTGACGTGGCAGGCGAACCGCGCGCTGGATGAGGATACGAAAGAAGGCAGTGCGAGCGATGCGGACCGCGCGTACAAGCGAATCGAGTTGCAAGTGCTCGGGGACGAAGCGACGAGTTTCCGGACGTACATCAAAATTCCGGAGGAGTGGCGGCGAAAGCACGAGGAGCTTTCGCTCGGGCGCGTGTTCCTTTCCTGGGTGCTGCCGATAGGGCTGCTGCTCGGTGGGACGCTGACGGTCCTGGTTCTATTTTTGAAGAATTTGAAATCGGAAGCGGCAAAATCGATTCCGTGGAGAAGAATTTTGTGGTGGTCGGGATGGGGACTGGCCGCGTATGCCGTGGCGTTCTTTTTGGGCAACCGGATTCCGGCGCTGCTTGCTGCTTACGATACAGCGATTCCGCTGAAGGCGGCGCTCGGGATTTTGGCGGTCGGCTTCGTGGTGGGAGGACCCTTATACCTAGGGTTGATCGCGCTGCTTTTCGGAATGGCGTGGTATTTTGCGCTTGGGGCGGTGGATCGAGAGAGCTTGCCGGCGTGGGCGAAAGCGCCGGGAGCATACTATCGCGACGCGCTGCTGATTGGGATTGGCGGCGCCATCGGTTTCGCGGGATTGATGCGCCTGCTGGGACTTGCGGGGCAGCTTTGGCCGACGGCACATCGCTTGGCCGATGCGTCCTTCGGGCAAGATTTGGACGCCATCCTGCCGGCCGGAGCGGTGTTTGCCAGCGCCATCCTGCGCGGCTTGGTGGGCGCCGGGTTGATTTGCGCGATTGCGGCATTCATCGTGGGACAAGCAAAGCGCCCCTGGCTGAGAGCCCTGCTCTTCGTGCTGGCGGCGGTGGCGCTGGTCGGAGGAAGTTGGGGGAGCCCGGAGGATTTCGCGAAGCAACTCTTGGCGAGAATCATCCAACTGGGCGCAGTGGCACTGGGCGTTCGGTATGTGATGAGAATCAACGCTTTGGGTTGCGTCCTGGCCGTCGCCTTTCTGACGCTGCTGCAGGGCGCGGCGGAAATGCTGCGTCAAGCGGACAGCTTCTACCGGCTCAATGGCTATGCCCTGGTTTTGCTGCTACTTGCCGTGGTTTCATGGCCGTTGCTGAAATGGATTCGGCAGCCGGGCGGCGCTGGAACAGCGGGCACCGCGCAGTTTCAGGCAGCCCGAAACAATGAGGCTGCGAATCCGTTATAAGAGTCAGGGAAGCGGTGCTACCCTTCAGTGTGGAATTGCGTCCAAGTGGGTGTCCCGGATTGCGCTCCGGCTGAACGGGCCTGCTTTAGGTTCCGGCGCTGCGGAAGGGCGCCGCAGCGCGGGATGCACGAAGAGAAAGCGAAATAATGCCGCTCCCTCGATGGGTTTTGGCTCCAGCTGACAACTCCGGTCCGAGTGTCGCCGCCACTCTGGCCACGGTGACCTCCTTGCCCCACCTTGATGAACGGGCGCTGGTGACGGAAGCGCAGGCGGGCAGCCGCGGCGCGTTTGAGGAATTGGTGCGCCGATACGACCGGGATGTGCTGCGCCTGGCGTTGAATTTGATGAAGCGTCCCGAGGATGCGCGGGACGTTTACCAGGAAGCCTTCCTGAAGGTTTATCGGAACCTGCACCGGTTCCGGTTTGAATGCAGCTTTTACACGTGGCTTTACCGCATCGTGACGAACGTGTGCCTGGACCAACTGCGGCGGCGGCAATCGCGGCCGGAAGATCAGGCGCCGGAGGCGAACTCGGCGCAACACGAAGAGGGAATCGGCGATTTTTTTGAGCGGCAGCGGGAGCATCGCGCGACGCTGGATCCGGAGCGCAGCCTGATGGGGACGGAAATCCGGGCGCGGATCGAGAAGGCGATGGAACGGCTTTCGCCGCGGGAGCGGATTGTTTTCGAGATGAAGCAGTATCAGGGACTGAAGCTGCGGGCGATAGGCGACGCGCTGGGAACGACGGAAGAGACGGTGAAGAATTCGCTATTTCGCGCGACGCGAAAGCTGCGCAACGAGCTGGGAGTGCTGCGATGAGCGGGCCGGCACAAAAGCGTTGCAGCGAAATCGCGCCGTTGCTGGTCTTCTATGTCTGGGATGAAGTGACGGAAGCGGAACGCAAGCGCATTCAAGCGCACCTGGCGGCTTGCGCGGAATGCGCGCGGCAACTCGAGGAAGAACGCGCGTTTTCCGAGGTTGTGCTGGCGGCTCCGCAAGCCGCCGATCAACTGGACGCGGGCGGCGTGCTGCTGGCGCAATGCCGAAGCGAGCTTGCGGAAACTCTGGACGAAATGGCGGCGCAGCCGGCGAAGGCGCGGTGGCAGCCTTTTGGATGGATGAGCCGGTGGATGGCGCTGCATCCGGCGTGGAGCGGCGCGGCGCTCGTGCTTTTCGGCGCGGTGATGGGAGTGGAGGTTCTGCCGGTTTTACGGGCGACGGCGCAATTTGAGAACGGCCCGGCGGTGACCGTTTCGGCGGGACCGCGGATTACAAACGAGCAATTGGCAGATTTGGCGGTGGCGGGAGTGAATTTTGCGCCCGGAGGCGATTCGGGCGCGGGAACGGTGCAATTGCGATTGAGTGCGGCACAGCCGATGGTGCTTTCCGGAAACGTGCAGGACAGCGATGTGCGGCGCGTGCTGACGTACGTGGTATCGAACGGAGAGCGCTTCAATCCCGGCGTGCGGCTGGACTGCCTGGACGCGCTGAGAGCGGCGGCGCACGACCAGGAAGTGCGCAAGGCGCTTCTGACGGCGGCGCGGAACGATCCCGTGCCAGCCGTGCGCATGAAGGCGCTGGAAGCGTTGCGCGATTCGTCCGATAGCGACGCGGTGCGCAACACTTTGCTGGATGTGCTGGAGCATGATGACAATCCGGGCGTACGCGTGGAAGCGATCAATTTACTGGTGAATTCGCTGGGACATGATGCGCCGGAGATGAACAGCTTCCCGGCATTGGACATGGATTCGTTGCCGGCGGACGCCAGCGTGGAGCGCGCGTTGCGGATGCTCGAGGCCCTGCAACAGCACGATCCGAACCGTTACGTGCGGTTGCGCAGCGCCGCGGCGTTACGGCAGATTGGACCGCGCGAGGTGCAGTAGGAGCGGCTCGGGTTTTTCCATTGAAAAATGACTGAACGCTGGAATTCAATTCGCTTGCGGATTTGCGGCGGGTTCGAGAGGTTATGCCTGCCCGCGGCGGTGCTGTCGGTGGCATGTCTGGGCGCGCCGCATTGGAGTTCGGCGCGGCCGGAACCGGTGCCGGGCGGAAATCCGGGGCCACATCTAGCGACGGAGCGAACAGGAACCATCGAGAGCCGCGAAGGCCAGACGCTCCATCTCACTACCGATCTGGGATCGGTGCGCATCGTGGATGCCGAGCGCGGCGCACGCTCGGTGCAATACCGAGTGCACATTGAGACCGATGCGCGCGGCGCATTTGGCCGGCGGCTGCTCGATGCGTATTCACTGAGCGCGAAAGCGACAAGCAGGGGGGTCGAGATCTCCGGAAATCTGCCGGGGCAGAACGCGAAGGGCGGGAACGCGCAGTTCTGGGTGCAATACGAAGTGGTCGTGCCGGTCTCTTACAACGTGGAGGTGCGGACGGCGGCCGGGGATATTACGGCGCAAGACATCGGCGGGACGGCGGACTTGGTTACGGAAGGCGGCAATATCTATGCCGGCCGGCTGGGCGTGAATGGGGAAGAGAACGGGTGGTCGAGCCATCGGGCGGCGCACCTGGAAACGCAGGGCGGGCATATCCAGGTGCAGGACGTAACGGGGGATCTAGTGGCGTTCACGGCGGGCGGGCACATCCGCGTGGGGAATATTTCGGGAGACGCGTCCCTGCACAGCGGGGGCGGCCATATCACGGCGGGGAAAGTTGGCGGGCGAGTGGACCTGGAGACGGACGGCGGGAACATTACCGTGGCGCAAGCAGGCAGCCTGGTGACGGTGCGAACGGGCGGGGGGCAGATTGATTTCGGAGAAGTACGAGGGTCGGTGCGAGCGCAAACAGGCGGGGGCGGAATTCGCGTGATGACAGTATCCGGGCCGATGCAAGTGGAGTCCACCAGCGGAAGTATTTGCCTGACGAAGGTGGCGGGAACCGTGCAGGCGTCGACGGGCGACGGGACGATAACGGCGTGGATTAATCCCGATACGGAGAATGCTCGCGGAACAGTGCATCTGGCGGGGGCTTCGCAGCTGGCCTCGGGAAATGGCGACGTGATTGTGTTTCTGCCGCGAAATCTGGCGGCGAATATCGAAGCGGTGGTGGCTTCGGGGGATCCCCATCACATCGAGTTCGATCCATCGTTGAAGCTCAGCGTGCAATCGGGGCAAGGGGTTTCCGGGGCGGTGCACGCGACCGGAGTACTAAACGGCGGAGGGCCACCACTGCGGTTGCGCACGGCAAATGGCGTGATTCGGCTGAAATTTCTGGACGCGGACAGCGAGCTGCGCGCTTCACTGGTGCGCGATCAAGAGGCGCGAATGCAACGGCAGGGAGTGTGGGCCACGCCAGTGGCGGACGCTTTGCCCGCGCCGGTGGCGCCGGAGGCCGAGGGCACGGCGAGCGACAAGAGCGATTGGCTGGAGATGTGGATCAGCAAGCTGGAAGTGGCGCTGACGGGAGGATTACGGGAAGACCCAACGGATTTTCGGAAACGGCTGACGTATTCCCCGCCGCCAGCCTATCCGCAGATTGCGCAGAGGGCGGGAGTGCAGGGGGTGGTACGGTTGCAAGTGCGCGTACTGAAAAACAAGACCATTGAAGTCCAGAAGGTGCTCGAAGGAGAGCCGTCGCTGGCGGATGCTGCGGTGGCGGCGGTGAAGAGGTGGCGGGCGAATCCAGCGTGGATTAACGGAGAACCTGTGGAGGTCATCTCCGTGGTGACGTTCAATTTTCAGCTCCATTGATTTCTGTTGGGGTTGAAAAGGGCGCGGCAAGGGTGAGGGTCACGGGGCCGAGGTGTTGCTCGAATGCTTTCTTCGCGAAGGGGGTAACTCGAGATGGTTCATCACGGATGGCGTGCGGCGGTATTGGCAGGTTGGCTGCTAGGAACGGCGTGGACGGCATCGGCGCTGGGGATCAGCAAGGATTTTGACCAGAAATACCCGTTGCAGCCGGGCGGCACCTTCGAACTCCAGAACGTGAACGGAACGGTCGACGTCCAGGGCTGGGACCGCAACGAAGTGGAAGTGCGCGCGGTGAAGACGGCGAAGCAGCGGGAATCGGATCTGGAGCGAGTATCGATTGACGTGCAAGCGCGGCCGAACGCGATTTCGGTCTCGACGCGCTATCCACAAAACGAGGGCGTGGAAGTTGCGGTGGAATACACGATCCATGTGCCGCATGGGGCCAGTGTGGAGCACCTGGTGACGGTGAATGGGACGCTGCGAATTTCCGATGTGGACAATATCGAGGAGCTGCGCACGGTGAACGGAAACATCGAGGTTTTCGAGGGCGGCGGTGCCGTGCGCGCCCACACCACGAACGGAACGATTCACATCGAGTTGCCGCGGCGGCAAACGAAAGCCGTTGTGGCCGAGACGATGAACGGCTCAGTGATTCTGGCGCTGCCGGCGGACGCGCAAGCGGACTTGGAAACGCGCTGTCTCAATGGCAATTTTTCCTCCGAATTACCTGTCTCGATGGAGAGCACGGCGGCTCCCCGGGAAATGCGCGGCCGTCTAGGGGCCGGCGGCGCGGCAATCCGCCTGCGAACCGTGAACGGCGCCATCCGCATTGTGAGCTACCGGTCGACGGTTTGAAAGTTGGCGCGTCTAAGCGTTCAGGAGGAACCAGCACCATGAACAAGACAGGATTGATGCTTGCGGCCGGCGGCGCCGCGCTCGGTCTGACACTGATCGCTGGGCCCGGCCGTTCGGCTGTGCCGCAGGCCGACGACGCAATGCAGCGGAAACTGGCGAAGATCGAGGCGAAGCTAGCGGGTTTGCAAGAGCCGGTCGTAATTTCCGGCGAAGTTCAGGAGCCGGAAGTGGGAGCGGTGCTGTTCGGCGATGAAGGAGCAAGCTGGCTCGGCGTGGAAACACACGATGTGACTGCCGACACAGTGAAGAGTTATAAGCTGCCCGCGGAACGCGGTGTGGTGATTGGCAAAGTGATCGCGGACAGCCCGGCAGCGAAAGCGGGACTGAAAGAGAACGACGTGGTAACAGAAGTCAATGGACAACGCGTCGAGAGCGCAGCGACGTTCCGCCGCCTGATCCGCGAAATTCCTGCAGGGCGCACGGCGCAACTGACCATTTGGCGGGACGGCCACGCCCAATCGCTGAACGTGACCTTGGGACATTCGGAAGAACGGCAGCGAGTATGGAGTTCGCGGGCCGCGCCGGGGAATTTTGTGTTTCGCATGCCGGACATTCCGCAAGTGGAAATTCCCGAGATGAATTTCGGACGGATGGGGATTTTCGCAAGCCGGCCGCTCCTCGGTATTGACGCGGAAGATCTGAGCGGACAGCTCGGCGCCTATTTTGGCGCGCCGGATGGAGAGGGCGTGCTGGTGCGGGAGGTGAATCCCGGTTCGCCCGCTGAGAAAGCCGGTTTGAAAGCGGGAGACGTGATCACCTCGATTGATGGGGAGCGGGTGCGCGGCATAGGCGACTTGCGAGAGAAGCTTTCAGCGAAGCACGGAGATGAAAAGGCCGGCAGCGTGAAGATAGGGGTTGTGCGAAACAAAACGGAAATCTCGCTTACGGCGGAATTGCCGGCGGAGAAGGTGGCCAAGCCGCTCATCAGGCACCGCACCAGCATTTGAGCCATACCGAGTTGCGGTTGTTTTTGAAAGGCCCGGGCCAGAGGCTCGGGCCTTTGTTTCACATCTGATCCTTGCGGCCGTACTTGGCGGCGAGGCGGAAGAGGCGGCGAGGCACATCCAGAATCCGGCCGGGAAGCGTGCTGGAGCGCCAGTCGTCCTCGGCCGGCGAAAAGGTGAGGCGCAGAAGATAGGGAACACCGGAAAGAATGCCGCCGCGCATGCGAAGGCGAAGGAGCGCGCGCTGAGCAATATGGAGTCGAGGGGCTTCGCCGGCCGGCGAGAGACCATTCATTTGCGAGGCGAGTTGCCTTGCGAGCTTGGCCGCTCCGGAATCGCAGCGGGCTTCCGCCCCTCCGGCGGGCAGCGATATTTGCAGGACATGGGCAGCGAGCAACAAACCGATATTCAGCATGCGCAGGGCGCCGAGGCGCCGCGCTTCCGCAAATAGTAAACTCCAGTCCATCGCTGGTTCGCGATGAAGAAGTCCGGCGATGTCGGCGACCCAGATCAGACGCTCCCACAAATCCTTTGCGCCGTGAACGCAGAGCATCAGCAGATCATCCTCGGGCGAAAGTGCGGCAACGGACCGGCCGTCGAGAAGGACGGGCTTGCGCCGGAGGAAAAGCTCATCGAATGAAACGGGGCGCGGGTAGTAACGGAGTGTGCGCTCGGTATGCAATTCCACGCGCAAAGAGGAATGGTGATGCGTAAAGGCGTATTCGCCGGGGATCCGTTTCAGCGCGATGGTCTCGAGCGAAACCCACGGGTTGTAGCCGCACGCGACAAGCAGTTCAGTAGCGCGCGCCACCTCGGAATGCCTGACGAGCAAGTCCAAATCGGCGTAATGACGCATGCCCGGGTCGCCGTAAGCGCGCAGAGCGAGGACTGGTCCCTTTACGGGAACGGCGTCAACCCCCGCCGAGGAAAAGCGATCGAGTAAGCGCAGCAGTTCGGCGGTCATGGCCATCGCGGAAAAGAGGAGATTGCGCTGGCGCGCTTTGAGCTGCGTCAGAGCCGCCGACAGGAAAACAGTGCGAGCATCGGCGAAGGTTTGAGCGAGCCCGGAGAGGCGGGCAGCAAGAAGATTCGTAACACCGTGCTTCTCGGCGGCAGCGAACACGTGGTTCCAATCCTGGTCGCGCGCAAGGTTCAAAATGGTTTGCGCTTGGGGCACAGGCGAGGAACAAGCAGTGAGCAGAAGCCATTCTGGCGGCTCGCGGCGCGTTGTGCTCACGGACTTGGCCAGGAGGTTCCTCCGGAGGTTTGTCGAGGAAATTTGCCGAACGCGCGGAGATTCTACCGCGCAAACTTTGCGGCCAGCTCGATGGCGCACTCGAAGGCCTGTTGCCAGTCCGGAAACAGGGTGGGAAAACGAGCGGCAGCTTCTCGGGCAATCTCCGCGAGGGATAGTTTGCCATTCATGGCCGAGAGCAGCCAGAGCCGGGCTTGGCCCTCCGGAGTCAGTTGAGGCACGCAATCGGCGGAGCGGCGGCGCAGAGAGGAGGGCGAGAAGATGGCGCCCTCCATTGTGGACTGGCGGAAATGAATGGCGGGCCGGCTGTGAGCGGGCGCGATTTGCGTTTCCCAGCGCCAGACGTAGTCTCCAGCAACATGGCTGGCGTCCAAAGCCACCGAGACGTGCTCGCCTTCGCTGAGCGCGACGGGCTCGAGCCAGGGCAAAAAGACATGGCCGTAGATTGTTGCGCTGCCGCCTGGGCCGGAAGAAAAGCCGATCTCGCCGAGAAGTCTGGCGTCAAACCACAGGACCAGTCCGTGAGCGACTCCGCTGCGGAGAACCTGAAACTTCACGGTTGCTGCAACACGTTTCGCGGCCCCTGCCATGTAGTCCAGAACACCCCAGGTCTGCGGCTCGGTGAGCAACTGTTCTTTCTGGAGAGGCGGGCCGTACGATTGATTCAGCACGCTGGTAAGCGAAGAAGAAAGGTCAAGGCCGCGCGGGGCGCACTGCCAGGGCGAAACCAGCCGGGTGTAGAAAGCTTCCGCTTCTGTGACCGCGGCCTTAAGAATATCGCATTGCGGGATTAGAACGCCGCCCGGCGCCAGGAATCTCTCCCGCGCATCGTTGAGAGAGGCGATCGCGTGATCGTACAGGGGCAATGTGCCGCGGATGTCCGAGAGGACGACGTTGGCACGCTCGGGAAGCACAACGCTGCGCGAATCACTCTGGAAGAAGTCAATGCGGTTCGCGAATCCGTTAGCCGCGGCGAGTTGCCTCGCGACTTGAATGCAATCTTCCATCTCGATCGCGAAGACGCGCCGCGCTCCGGCCTGGCATGCCAGCAAGGAGAAAACACCGGGTCCGCATCCGATTTCGACGAAAACGTCCCCGGGCTTTACAGCAGCAGCGATGGCCCGCGAGTAAGCCTCGAATCGCCCCGCATCCGCATTCATGGCGCCGTAATCGTTTAGCGAATACATCTCAGTATCCGCCGGCCAGACCGGCCGGGACTCTTGCGGAAAGCAACCGCCCGGCATCCGCAAGGATGAGTTCGCAAAGCGCTCCGGTCTTCGCCTCGCTCGCGTGCGGCACGATTCGGCGGACAGGAACCTGCTCGACAATTCGGCCCAGCACTTCGAACTCGGCCGCGCGTTGGTCCTTGTTCAAAAGCCAATTCATATAAGTGTTTCGCACCAATTCAAGGAGCGCTTCGCGCGGATGCATTTCCTCGATGCGCGGAGCATTGTCCTGGTCCGTTCGGGCGGAGAGCAGGTAGATGACGCCCAGAGGGGCGCGCTCCGGCGCGAAGCTGGCACGCGCGCCATCGAGGGCGAGATATCGTTTCTCCCAGGAGGGTGTAAGGCGAGGCAAGGCTTCGGTCTCTCCGAATAGCATTTCGACGGCATCTGGCCACAGGCAAATCCGGGGATATCCCGGCTGAACGTAAAACTCCTGCCGCTCACGCGCGAGTGCGGCAATATCCTCGCAGAGCACCGGAAACCCGCGGAGTGCCAGAGCGGCAGCGGTGGTTGATTTGCCAGCCTCGGTCGCGCCGCAGAGAACCACCGCGCGCCCAGCTAGGGAGGCAGCGCTTGCGTGCAAGGCGGTTACGCCGCGCCGGCGAAGCACGTAGCCGCACACCGGCCCCAGAAGATACGTTGCAATGTCCTCGATCGTGAGCGGAGACGGAGCGGAGGCCCAAACTCGGGTCACCGCGCTATCCATTACAAAGCGCGTTCCGTCGGGGTAAGCCAATTCGAGAAACTCGCCGTGACCGAACGATGTCAGGGCCAGAGTTGGGTCTTCGTTACCGGTGCGGACGCTTCGGCCCGGGCGTTCCTCTCGGCGCGCCAAGCGGGCAGCCTTCAGCACCCAGCCGGGGGACGCGCCAAATTCCAAGGCGATGCGGCAGGCTTCACCGGAGGCTTCATCGGATGGCAAACCTGGAACGGGAGTGTCGGAGGCGAAGGCGAGGCCGTACGCGCGGTAAAGGTGGGTCACTGGGGCGGGAAAAGCAGAAGGGTGGAACGTGTTATGTCTTCATATTCATGGCGCCGGAGGCATCCATCATCAAAGTCCGCGTTCCCGTGCCCTGCGTGAGCTGCGTCAGGTCGCCATAGATGATCAGCCTCGGCGCTTGGTAGGGCTTTTTCTTTTCGGCGATATTCGGGGTCATCTTCGCAAGCGGCTGGGTCTGACTCGCATCCACTCTAGCGAATCAAGTCCGCCTTTTCAATGGAATTTGCCCAGTGGTGGAGAGAGATGGGACGCAAGGCTTCCCAGATGGAAGAATCCTTGGCGTTATCGAGAATCTTGCTCAGGCTGCACCAGTCTACGAAGGGGCGCACTGCCTCGGCGGGTTCTGCGGGAGCGCTAGGCTGCCACCTGCCTGACGCCCGAAGCAACACGAGAGGATCGCCGAGCAGAGGAGTCTTCCGCCGGGCAAGGATTTCCTCCGGAAGGCTGCCACGCATGGCCTGGCGCAGGAGGTGCTTGTGCATGCACCAGGGTACAGGGGGCAGGCGCAGCAGGTATCGAATGACACGCTGATCCAAAAGAGGAGAGCGGAGTTGCACAGGCTGGCGAGTCCACTCCGGCTCTTCGGCTTCGAACCAAGTGGACCAGAAATGGCTCCGCAGTAAAGCGTAGGCGATGGGATGCCAGGGGTGAGGATTGGCCGGAGGCTTGTGCATTTCCTCCCAGCGGTCCCGCAGAGCGTATTGTTGGGAAAAGCGCGGAGCGAGCCAGCCGGGAAATTCGGGGACGTCGTCATGCTTGAGCCAGCCGAATAGTTTTCCGCGGAACCCTCCGCGCAATGGAGGCAGGCGCTTGTGTTTCCAGAGATATGCGCCGAACGCTCTGGTTGCTGCCGCGAATCTCCTCCGGCGAAGGAGATAGACCAGGAAAGGCCACGCCTGTCCGGTCAATATGTCGTCGCCGCCGTAGCCGGTCAAGACAACCCGCGAATGCGAAGCCGCCTTTTGATACTGGAGCTGGCCGGCAAAGAGCAGGGGATCATTGTAGGGTTCGGGAGTACACAGTTCGCGGTGATCCCAGCCGTCATAGGGGAGGCAGGCGGGCCTGGGGAGGATCTCGATAGGGAGGCCGAGACGCTTTGCGGCGATTGAGGCGAAGCCCGCTTCCTCGTCGGCAAACAGAGGGCGGCAGTCAACCGTGAGGGCGCGCAAGTCGCCGCGTCCGCGGTCACTCGCGATCATTTGAGACGCGGTTGCGGCCACACTCGTCGAATCCAGGCCGCCGCTTAGAAAAATCGTGCAGGGCCCATGCGGCAAGCGGTCTTGCACTGCCTCATGAAGAAGGGTCCGAAAGCCTTGGACGTACTCCTCGGGGCGTTTTAGGGCAAGAGGCTCTTCCATGGGCAATTCGGCATAACGCCGGAGAGCGATTCGATTCTCCGAATAGCTAAGGATAAAGCCGGGCGGCAGGCGGCGGAGGTGCTTGTAAACTGTGCGTTCGGCATCGAGGCACCATTCTTGCAAGAGGAAGTCGCCGACGAAGACTTCATCCAGGTCCTGGGAAAGTCCAGGCGCCTTGCGAAGCACGCTGAGGGAATTGCTGAAATAGAAGCAGTTGTTCACGAGCGCGTAAAAGAGAGGCTTGCCGCCCATGAGGTCGCGCACGCAGAGCAAGTGACGCGCTTCCGAATTCCAGAGCGCAAATGCGAAGTCTCCGAGAAGCTTGTCTATGCCGGCTTCTCCCCAAGCGCGCCAGCTCAGGAGGATCAGGTCTTCGTCGGTGGCGGAAGCGGGGAGCTCGCCGCAGGCGATGCGCAACTTTTTGCGCAGCTCCTCGCGCGCATCCAGGCGCACATCGCCGATCAGCCAGATACGGCCGTCAAGGGAAAATGGCTGCTGCGCGGTCTGTGGAGCTGGACCGGTCTTCAGAAAGGTGAAGCAGAAGCCTGCGCCGGGCTCGATGCGAAGCGAAGTGCGGTCCGGGCCGTGATACTGCAAGACTTCGGCCCAGCGCTCGAGGAGCAGCCGGTCACAATCCTCTCGATCAGCCGCAATGATTCCGGCGAATCCGCTCATTCCACGCTCGAACGCTGGCGCGGGAATCCGCTTTCAAAAGCGGCATAGCGCCGGTGCGGAGCTTCTGTTTCGTTAAGGGCTACGCCGTTGTGTTCGATCCAGGCGTGAGCGGCGAATTCACTCTCGGATTGCGGGCCGTTGCGGACGCCGATGCGAATTTCCGTGCGCATACCTTGCCGGGCAAGGAGCCACCAGAGCGCGAGCGACTCTTCGAGGCAGGAGGCTCGTCGCAAACCGTGACGTCCCGCGGCTTTGACCATGCGGGCGGTCAGCACAGCACAATTTTCCGGGGCGGCAGGGAGCGCCGGGCGATGCGCCGCGAGCCGCTCCAGCATGGTCTGAGTGGCGCGAAAGCCACGCCACCGCAAACTCAGTCGGATGAGCGGCAGGGCCATGGCCGCGCGCAGGAATAGACGTTGCGCCTGGCCTTCCAGCGCCCTAAATCGCCGGAGCCGTTCCCACATGGGCGGGAATTACCTGCAACAAGCCGTTCTCAAGAAGACGGCCTGTGAGTTCGGCAAGATTGGCGCGAAGCTGTTCAGGGTCGGCGTCGTATTCGGCGAGCAACTCCTCGAAAGCGGCATGAATGCTTGGAGAAGCAGTGAGCAACTGCCACATGCGCGTACCCGTCGCGTCGAGTCCGAAATACCGCTCGGTCTCGAGATTCAGGAGAACGGATTCCCCATCCAGAAACCGCACAAGGACATGAGAGGGGACGCGGGCACGATCGGCAAAGGAAAGCATAACTGGCACCTGCAAGCTAACACCCAAGATAACCTCGCGCAGCCAGCCTGGTTTGCCTGCGCCTCACGGATTTTACCGGGGTTTCGCGCGCTGCGCCACCCGCCAGACGAAGGCCGAGGGGCCCGGCGCGCCGGGCGGCGATGCCTGGGCCAGCGGTGATTCGTTGTCAGCCTGAAGCAGACACGCTATAAACTTGCGTCGTGCGCGGAGCCGCGATTACGGTTGATGGCGTCGACAAGTTTTTTCCGCCGACTCGCAGCGGATGGCGGGCATTGCTTCAGCCATTCGAAAAGCATACCTGCCCTGCGCTTTGCGGATTTTCCCTCGAGGTCCGGGAAGGCGAATCGGTGGCGCTGCTCGGAACGAACGGGGCGGGGAAATCCACTCTGCTGCGAATACTGGCCACGTTATTGCTTCCAACAAAGGGCTGCGCGCGAGTGGCAGGTTTTGATACGCGCTCGCAATCGAGCGAGGTGCGAAGGTCGCTAGGTTATCACGCCGGAAGGGACCACGGATTCTATCCACGGCTCACGGCGCGGCAGAATCTGGTGTTTTTCGCGCGGCTGAATCAGTTGACGTCCTCCCGGGCAGAGGCGCGTATCGCGCAGCTTGCAATGCAATTTCAACTGGAAGAGGTGCTGGATCGGCAAGTGCGCACGCTTTCCTCGGGCACGGTGCAGCGCCTCAGCCTGGTCCGCGCAGTGCTGCATGAACCAGGCGTATTGTTGCTGGACGAGCCGACGCGGAGCCTCGACGTTCTCGGGGCCGGCGAATTCCGGCGCTTCCTGAAATCCGAAGTGCTCCGCGGCGGAACGACCACGCTGCTCTTTGCATCGCACACGCTGCCAGAGGTGGAGCTGCTGGCCAACCGGATCGCGATCATTGACGCCGGACGATTGCTCGCTTGCGATACGCTGACGGCACTGCTGCGCAGGACAGGAGCCGCAACGCTGGAAGACGTCTTCCTGCGGGTCACCGGCCGGGGCCCCCAGCCCAGGCCCGAAGCCGTCGTTTCGCCGGGAGCGGAGATCGGATGATCCGCGCGCTCCGCCAGCTACCGGTGTTTTTCCGGCGCGATCTTGCCATTGCGTCGACCTACCGCACGGCGTTCGTCTTTGAAGTGGTTGAAGCGCTCTTCGGCGCGACCACTTTCTACTACGTCGCCCGATTTGTTGAGAGTCCGGAGCTTCAGCATGCGCTCCCGACAGGGACGAGCTACTTCACATTTTCCCTGATTGGCTTTGCGTTTCTGGACTACCTCAGTGCGGCTCTGGATGCGTTTGATCGGAGCCTCGAGGAAGCGCGCGATTCCGGAACGCTGGAACACATTCTCGTGACGCAAACGTCGCTGCCGGTTTTTCTGGCCGGCTCGGCGTTGTATCCCTTTGTGGCGAGCGCGTTTCGAATCGCTGTTTATATTTTCTGGGGAGCGGTGCTCTTTGGCTTTCCGGTGCGGTCGGCCAACTGGGCGGGCGTGGCAGCCGTTCTCGTCGCGTCGCTGCTCGCATTTTCCGGTCTCGGCATCCTGTCGGCCGCCTACGTTGTGCTTTTTAAGCGCGGCAATCCGGGAAAGTGGCTGCTGCTCGGGATTTCCGGAATCGTTGGAGGGACGTTGTTTCCCGTAAGCGTTCTGCCCGGTTGGTTGCAGTGGCTCGCGCGAATCAATCCGATCAGTTATTCGCTGGACGCGATGCGAGCGGCGCTTACCGGGGGCGCAGGCCTCGCTTCACTCTGGCGATTGCTGGCGGTTCTGCTGCTCTTTGCCGCGGCGCTGCTGCCGGTTTCCGTCAGCGTTTTTGGCTGGGCGCTTCGCCGGACCAAGGA
>DASRCZ010000270.1:0-7875 GCA_035652855.1 Candidatus Acidiferrum sp. | reverse complement strand
AGCCCGGAGCGCACCGCCCGGATGCCGTTCGCCGGCTCCCAGCGATTCAGGCTGATCCCGAATGCGCGGATCTTGCCGCTTTTCCGCAACTGTTCGATGGCGCGCGGCAGCCGCGGATCATCCATCCAGGCATCTTCCCAGGTGTGCAGTTGGATCAGATCGAGCGCGTCCACGCCGATATTTTGGCGGCTTTTCTCGACATATTCGGCGATGTATTCGGGCGGAAAACAATCGTCCAGGGAAAACTCGCGCCGGCTCGGCCATTTGCGGTTTTTGGGCGGCACTTTCGTTGCAACGTAGAGCTTTCCGTCCGGCCCGCCCGCCTGCCGGTTAGCTATGCTCAACAGCTTGCCCAAAAGCTGTTCGCTGTGCCCGTTCCCGTATGCCCACGCCGTATCAAAAAAATTGACGCCGCGGTCGACCGAAAGCTGCAGCGAACTGAGAGACTCCGCATCATCGCTGCCCGTCCAGCCGCCCATTCCCCACATCCCATAGCCGATTTCGCTGACGTTCCATCCGGTGCGCCCAAATCGCCGATACTTCATCTCGGAATCTCCTCGACAGGAGGGGACATTATACCCGGCGCTCTCGCCTGGCTGGCTGCGAAAGAGCGATTCGAACCGGCCTTCCGAAGGGGTGTCCTCAGGACAGAGGCAATGTTCGCAAGACAGCTTGCGCTGCGTGAAAAGCCCACAGAATGCGGCACTCGCGTCACGTTTCCCCGCGTGCCGGAACGCCGAAGCTGCCGTGTCGCACAAGCAAGGCGCTGAGGGATCTCTTTCGGCTTGATGCTCTGGCGGGCCGTTACTTACGTCAGCGTCACCCCTCCTGGCCCTTTCCGTTAAAACCAATCGCTGCGGTAGGCAATCCACCAACTCGCGCCAAGGATCGGAATCGTCGCGGCCACCGCCCACCAGAAGGGCAGCGTCAAATCTGCCAGTATGCCCAGCGCGCTGAACGTCAGCCAAAAAATCTTACGCTGCATGGCCTAAATTCTAGCTTGGCCTCGCTGGCGTTCGCACTCACAAGCCGCTCCTGCGCACCCGGATAGTTACCGTCCACAACCCTCTCGCTGCGCCTCTCGGCTGCGCTAACTCTACGGATTTGAAATCTGGAAAGACAGGCTATTCTCCCGCAGCGCCTCCCACTTCTTCGCCCATGCTTCGTGCAGCGGGTTCTCCGCGTAATCCGCTGCAGCTTCCGCGTTTGTGAATTCGATCGCATACACGCCGCTGAAATCGCGAATCTGGTTTCGCTCCGTCTTCAGCCAGATATTCTTGATCCCCGGAATCCTTGCCGCCATCGTACGGATTCCATCCAGTGCCTGCTGGCGGTCGTTGTTGGAGACCGTGTCCCTAAATTTATAAACCACCACATGCAACACCGTCTTCGGCTGCCCGAAATGGTTCTGCACCACAGCCGCGAGCGTGTGCCCCGATCCCACCGCCACCCCAGCGAGAAACAGCCCCGCACCTCCCACTGCCTGTAACAGCCGCCTTCTCCCGATTGCCATTCTTAGTCCCCTTTCAAATCGTGACCAGTGTATGCAGGACTCGCCGCGCCAAGCAACGCGCCACTCGCGATTCGTTTTATTGGTTTGACGGAGGCCGCGCCGGGCCGTTACGCTCAAAGCGGGGACAAAATAAGCTCATGGATATCCCACAAGCCGAAACCCACCGCCCTGAATGGCCCGCGGCCTTGCCGCGGCTGCCACAGATTTGGATCGGCTATCTTATCGGCTTCGCCACCATCATCGCGGAGTTCGTTGCCGCCGCCATGCAGCCGGAGCTTCCCAAAGCGTTCTTCGTAATTCCGCCGGTCTATGTTTTCCTCCCAGCTTTTGTCGGCTTTGTTTATTGGCTGGTATGCGTTCACCGGTATCACCTCATCCTGGCCGATATTCCAGGCGTTAAGTATCCGGTCTCTCCAGCCCGAGCCGTGGGATTCCATTTCATTCCGGTCTACAATTTTTACTGGCTCTTCAAATGGCCCCAAGTGCTTGCTAAGTTCATCAACGTACGCCTTGGCCGTCCCCTGATGAAGCCTGGCGGAGTTGGTTTTGCGGTCCTGACTGCGTTTATCGTCAGGTTTATTGTGGACCCTGGTCTCGGTCTCATTCTCCTTTTCGTGACGGCCTCTTACATTTCCGCCTGCCTTCGCCACGCGGTGCTGTCCGCGTCCCATGCGGCCGCCGGCGAACCCTGATCGCTTGAGCAATGACGGCCAAAGACTTCGAATCGAGGACCGCAACCGTGCACAGACCATTCTGGACCGCCTGTGTCGCCCTCGGCCTGAGCTTTGCCCCGGCCGCGGGAGCTCTTGCGCAGGAGCATGATTCCGCGGACGCGCAGGCGCGCGAAATTTTCCGGCAACTCATCGAGATCAACACAACCGACTCGGCTGGCAGCACCACAGCCGCCGCCCAAGCCATGGCCCAGCGCTTCCTTGACGCGGGTTTCTCTTCGGCGGACTTGAAGGTTGCTGGTCCCACGGATCGCAAGAAAAATCTCGTCCTTCGTTATCGCGGCACGGATGCTCGCAAACCCGTTCTCTTCATCGGCCATCTCGATGTTGTTGAAGCGCGCCGCGAAGACTGGACCACCGATCCTTTTCAATTGGTCGAAAAAGACGGCTACTTCTATGGCCGCGGCGCCGAAGACATGAAGTCCGGCGATGCCCTCCTCGTTAGCAACTTCATCCGCCTGAAACAGGAAGGCTTCGTTCCCGGACGCGACCTGATTCTCGCCCTCACGGCGGACGAGGAAAACGGCGACGACAATGGCGTGGATTGGCTGCTGAAAAATCACCGCGATTGGATTGACGCCGGCTACTGCATCAATCTGGATGGCGGTGAATTTGAGAAAGACAAGGGCAAACGCCTGCAGGCCGCCGTACAAGCCAGCGAGAAGGTCTACGCCGATTTTCAGCTCGAGTCCCTGAATCCCGGCGGCCACAGCTCCGTTCCAAGCGCGGACAACGCCATCTATCACCTGGCCGATGCCCTCGCTCGCATCCGCAGCTTCTCATTCCCGGCCGAAGTCAACGAAATCACTCGAAATTACTTCACCCGCATGGCTGCGCTGACATCAGGCCAGCTCTCTGCCGACCTGAAGGCAGTGGCTCAGGACCCGCCGGATGCCGCCGCCGTGGCTCGCGCCTCCGAGAATCCGTACTTCAACTCGCTGCTGCATACGACCTGCGTGGCCACCATGCTTTCCGGAGGACACGCGCCAAACGCTTTGCCGCAAACCGCTCGTGCTAATGTGAATTGCCGAATTTTTCCGGGCGAAGACCCCGAGCAGGTCCGCAAAACTCTCGAACGCGTCATCGGCGACCCCAAGGTTACCGTCACCGCGGTTCAACAGAAATCGGCCGATGGCAGCGCGATTCCCATCGTTCCCGTTCCGCCCTCGCCGCTCCTTCCCGAGGTCATGAGCGCCATGAAATCCGCCGTCGAAAGCATGTGGCCCGGCCTGCCTATCGTCACCACCATGGCCACCGGCGCAAGCGACGGCAAGTTCCTGCGCATCGCCGGCATTCCCACCTACGGAATTGCGTGCATGTTTTTTGACCTCGAGGACAATCGCGCTCATGGCAAGGACGAACGCATCGGCGTGCGGGATTTCTACGACGGAGTCGAATTCAATTACCGGCTCATCAAAGCGCTTTCCGCGAATCCATAGCGCCCAGCGCTCGCCTCGGAGAACAAAAAGGCCCGGCGAAACAGATTTTGCCGGGCCTAGAGCTTTTCTCGACGTTCAGTTCGGCTTCGCCGCCGGATCGCCTGGCTTGGGGTCCGCTGGCGCTGCCGCGCTTGCCGCCACCGGCTTTTGCGCCGCTTCCGAACCGTACCGCACCAGGTACGGCATGAACGGTGTCACCTCAAACGGCATTTTCTCGCGTTCCGCAATAACGCCCACAGGCTTGCTCTTGATCAGTTCCAGTTTGTCGTTCCAGGGGTCCAGCTTCACGCGTCCCCCAATCGGCAGCGCCGCGATCTGCTGCGGATTCTGCTTCAGGTCCGGGGGCGCCGGCATGTTCGATTTGAGCGATCCCATCTCCGGCACTCGGTCGCCTAGATGCGGGCTGATCAGATTCGGAATCTCCTTCTGGCGCGTCTCGAGCGTTGTCAGGAAAAGGGCCGCGGTTCCCAGCTGCGCCTTGTACGGCGATTTCGCCAGCAGTTCCGCCGCTTTTTCGTTTGCGGCCTTCTCTTCGTCCGGCGTGCGGCCAAACCCGAAATGCCGGAACGTCTCCTTGTCATCCACCAGCAACTGATCGAAGAACGCATACGAGGAATCCAGCCGGTGACCCAGCACCACATGGCTCAGCTCGTGCGCCAGCATCGTCGCCAGGCTCGCCTCGTCCGGCAGTACGTCTATTAATCCGCGGCTCAGCACGATTGTATGGCCGATTGTGTAGGATTCGAGCGTCGAGGTCATCATCACGCGGCAGCGAACGTCCGGCTCGATATCCAGGTTATTGGTCACTTCCAGGTTGTTCACCACCGTGTCCAGGACCTTGTCCACTTCGCCTTTCGGCGCGATCAACCCGATCCGCTGCAAGCGGTCCACCACGTTGTCTTCCGCTTGCCGGTCCCACGAGCGCTGCGCTTGTACCGGCGTCAAGTCGTTTGCCGTCTTCGTGTCGTCCTGCACCGGAGTTTCCACCAGAATCTTGCTCAGCTCCTGCTCCTGTGCGGCATGTCCCAGGTTGTAACCCCAAAGCCGCGTCTGCGCCTTGAAGTCCAGCTTCTTGGCCACGGCGTAGTGCAATTCCTTCTCCTCGCTGTACACAAAAGAGGGCATCCACATTCCGGGCTGCACGTTCGTGCGCCAGCTGTCGAAATGGAAGTAGTAGCTCGTGCGTCCACTTCCGCCGTATGCGCCGTTGAATCGCACAATGTTGTAATCCTGATCCTCCACCCAGATGCGCCCAAGGAAGCGCCCCTTGCCCGACTTAGGCAGCGGCGTCACGTCGAACACGAGACACCGCACCTCGCCCAGAAATTCGCGCCGCACATAGTCGAATTTATAGTGCTGTTTGTCGAATCCGTTCGTGTCCAGGAAGATCATCTGCAAGAATCCATCCGGCAGATACTCCATCGCGAACGAAAAGAAATTCCCGATTGAGCTGAACACCTTCTTTCCGCGGTTCTCCGCGTCCGTCAGCGATACGAGTTGCACGCCCTTGGAAAAATCCGCTCGCCCCAGGAAGTACTTGTCGCCCGCCGGCACGAAGCCCAGTTCCTTGTCGGGCTTCAGATTTTGAATATAGGTCTCGACGAGCGGTGCATATTGCCGGATTTGCCCGTTCAGCTTGTTCTCGTTGGCAATCACCCGGTCCACCACTTGGTCCATCGTTCGCGGCTGGTCCGCCGGCTTCGGAGACGCTGCCGCGCTCCACGTTCCCGCTCCACTGGCGGCCATCAATGCCGGAACAATGAAGTATTTCGCGGCGCGCGCCGCGATCCCCGCTAACTCGCCCATTTTCTCTTCCCCCTAGTAGGCCAATTGGAACGTAATCCGCACGCGTGCCGGATAATCCACCGGCTGGCCCTCGCGTTTCGCTGGCTTGAACTTGATTTGCTGTGCCGCCCGCTCCGCGGCTTCATCGAGCCCGTGACCCAACCCGCTCACGACTCGAACCATCTGCACCGAGCCGCTCGCGAGAAAAACCACATCCAGCACCACGTCGCCCTCAATCTTTAGACTACGCCCTTCCGCCGTGTATTCAGGCCGCGGTTTGTCCAGGATGTCAACAGGCGTCGTCGCGCTCTCGGCCGCTTCCGCCCTTTTCTTCGGCGCGTCCGTCGCCACGCTTTGGTTCGAAAAACCTGAGCTTTGCAGCGTCCCCTTCCTCCCGCTGCTCTCCGGAGCGATTGCCGTTCCGTTTCCGAAGCCGCCGCTCACCACCGTGCCGCGCGCTCCTTTTGCTCCACCTGTTCCATTTCCATATCCCGGGCCGCCCGGCAGGGCGGGCGAGCCAAGCGCGTTCATGTTCACCGCTCGATTCGGATTGCTCTTATTCGCGGGCAATCCGTGCTCATCGCCGAAGCCCCCGGTTTGCACCTTCTCTACCGGCGCCTTCACTGTCGCCGGCGCCGCGCTGCCCATGCTGGTCATGTTGTTCAGCTTCACTTCTTCGCGCGGGCGTTTCGGACCCGTCTGCGTCGTTTCCATCTTTACCATATCGAACTGTGGATTCAGTTCGGGCGCCTTCGCCTCGAGCGTTCTTGGCTGCGGGATGGCGGCTTTCGGCGTGATGAATATGTGCGGCTGCTTGGGATTCAATTTCACCGGCTCGGGTACCACCGGCGGTGGCGTCTTGGCCTTCACCTTCGGCGGCGGGGGTGGCGGCGGTTGCGTCGGTACCATCGTCACCGGCTGCGCCAGCTCCATGATCGAGTAATTCAGCGCCGTCTTCATGCTGTTCGGATACAGCAGCGGCATCAGCAGGAGGAAAAAGAGCAAACTGAACTGGGCCGCTGCGCTTACTCCCATGCGGTCCCAGCGCGGTTTCTCTTCGGGAAGCAGTGCCAAGCGAGCGGCTATTGGCCGCGTTCCGATCGCTTTTTTCCAGGCTTCGGGATTCCCGGCCCGGCGACGGTTCTCGAATCCCACGCCCAGGGTCGTGTTCGGTGGTGGTTCTGCAATCATCGTTGTCATCCGTGCCGCCTCAGCCGGTCCCTCGCCCGTTCATTCGTAGGCAGACAGTGCTCCCCGGATTGCAGGATAAATGAGGAAGCAGCGTGACCCCTACCAGTACCAGAGTACTGACGCGCATTGTGGAGCTCGAATAGGACTTTCGTACCAAGGTCGCGAAGTCGCTAACGCTCCCGCCTGCACACTCCGAGCACCCTTTCTAGACGAACCCGGCGAGGCGTTTTCGGTTGCTGGGGGGTGCGCAACTCCCCCGTAGGATACATGAAAGAGTGAAGGGGTTGCGCGGCTTTTCAGCCTGACCACTTCCGTCGGCCCCGCCCAATGTTCTAGGATGCTCCCTGGAGCCATTTTGGGTGCTGCTGCCCTGCGCAAGCAACCTTGGTGGCCGGTTCCGGTTCTTTGCATTCACGCATGTCCGACCAAGCCATTCGCGGCTCCGAGCCTTCCGGGTCCCGTCCCAGGCCGTTGCTGGCGCCGCTCCCCGGTCTCCGCAAATCCCTATACGAACAGTCCGGCGCCGCCGAATGGGGGCTCTCGCCGGAGCAATTCGACGCCGTTCTCGAACTTAGCGCCGCAAAAAATTTCCCCCAGTCCTCACCTGACCCACGCAAACTCGAGCAATTCCTCTCCGCTCTGCATCTCCACGACCTTGCGTTAGCTGCCGCCTGCGCCCACGGTTGCGAAGCCGCCTGGGATCGTTTTGTCGCCGTTTATCGCCCGTATCTCCGTGCTTCGGCCGCCGCCATCCTCCGTTCTCCGCCGGATTCGCCGGAAGCCAGCGACCTCGCCGATTCTCTCTTCAGCGACTTGTACGGAATCACGGAAACGAGCGGCCCCACCCGCTCCCTGTTTCGCTATTTCCATGGCCGCAGCTCGCTGAACACCTGGTTGCGCGCGGTGCTCGCGCAGCGCCATATTGACGCCATCCGCTCCGCCCGGCGCTTCGTCCCTATCGATTCCGAAGCGCAATCCGAGCACCCCGTTTCCCAACTCGTCAGCGACGCTCCACCTGCCGATCCGCATCGCGAGCGCTATCTCGCGCTTTTCCGCCGCGCCCTCGAAACCGCTGTTGCCGGCCTCGACCGGCGCGACTCCGAGCGCCTCCGTTCCTACTACCTCGAGGACCGGACTCTGGCCGCCATTGGCCGCGCTCTTGGTGAACACGAATCCAGCGTCTCCCGCAACCTCGACCGCATTCGCCGCCTCCTTC
>DASRCZ010000269.1:0-9979 GCA_035652855.1 Candidatus Acidiferrum sp. | reverse complement strand
GGGACATGCTAACAACCGATGGCTAGCCCGGCAACCCGCTTGGCAACTTCGCGGAAGCTCGCTTCGCCAAGCGGTGCGGCGTGTATAATTTAGGGTTTGCAGTATTCCTCACAAAAGGCAGGGGCACGGGCTGTTTCGGAGACAACGCGCATGATCTTTGACGTGACACAAATCCAGCAAATCCTGCCCCACCGCTATCCGTTTCTAATGGTTGACGGCATTTTGGAAATGGAACGGCTTAAGCGCATCGTCGGTATCAAGAACGTCACCATCAACGAATCGCATTTTCAAGGGCACTTTCCAGGCCAGCCGGTAATGCCGGGGGTGCTGATCATCGAGTCCATGGCGCAGACGGGCGGGCTGCTGCTGCTGCTCGAGGTTCCGGAACGCGACAGCAAGCTGCTCTATTTTGTCGCGGTGGACGGGGCGCGTTTTCGCAGGCCGGTAGTACCCGGCGATCAGTTGCGCATTGAAATGGAAGTGCTCTCCTGGCGCGGCGACTTCTGCAAATTGGCCGGCAAGGCGCTGGTGAACGGGCAGCTTGCCGCCGAAGCAACGCTGATGTGCAAGATGATGGACCGCGCGGCGGCGGAGAAGCCGCCGGTTGAAAAACCGGAAGAAATTCGCAAATGAGCCTGGCGCAGTTGCATTCGCAGGCAGTGGTCGCCGAAAGCGCGAAGCTGGCCGCGAGCGTGCAGGTGGGGCCGTACGCCGTAATCGGCGAAGGAGTCGAGCTGGGCGAAGGCTGCATCGTTCACGCGCACGCCACCATCGGCGGCCCTTCCGTTTTCGGGCGCAACAATGTCTTTCATCCCTACTGCGTGATCGGCGGCGAACCGCAGGACTACACCTATCGCGGCGAGCGGACCGAATTGGCCGTCGGAGACGGCAACATTTTCCGCGAGCACGTAACCATCAGCCGCGGCACGGCGAAGGGCGGCGGCGTCACGCGAATCGGGAATAATAATTTCTTTTTGGCCGGCTCGCATGTGGGCCATGATTCGCAAGTCGGCAGCAACAGTCTCTTCGTGAATGCGGCGACACTTGCGGGGCACGTGATCGTTGAGGACTTCGTGACACTGGGCGCTTTCAGTCCGGTGCATCAGTTTTGCCGCATCGGCCGGTATGCTTATATCGGCGCTTCGACGGTGATCACGCAGGACGTCCCGCCATTCGCCCTGGTGGTTACCGAACGCGAAACAAGACTCTTCGGTCCCAATACGATCGGACTCGAGCGCAAGGGCTTTTCCCCGGAGCGCGTCAAGACGCTGCAGCGTGCCTTCAGGCTGCTTTCGCGCTCGAAACTCAACACCTCGCAGGCACTGGCCGAAATCCGCAGACTCTCGGGCGGTTCCGAGGATGTCGCGGAACTCATCCGCTTCATCGAGTCCAGCGAGCGCGGGATCATCAAGTAGGCGCAACGCCCATGCCCGAGTTCACCGCAAGCACGAAGGGATGGGGACTCATCGCCGGGAACGGCCGCTTCCCGTTTCTCGTACTTGAAGGAGCGCGCAGCCAGGGCATTGACATGGCCGTGATCGCCTTGAAGGAAGAGGCGGAGCCGGAGCTCGAGCGCAGTGCCAGCCGCCTGCACTGGGTCAGCCTCGGCGAGCTGAGCAAAGCCATCGATCTGATGCACAAAGAAGGCGTGACGCAAGCCGTGATGGCTGGCCAGGTGAAGCACAACAAAATTTTCAGTGCGATTCGGCCAGATTGGAAACTGGCGAAACTACTGATTTCGCTGCCGCGCAAGAACACCGATGCGCTGATTGGCGCGGTCGCGCGGGTCTTGGAAGAAGAAGGCATTCGGCTGGTGGATTCCACCTTGTTCCTGAAGCCGCTCGTGCCGGAGCCGGGCGTGCTTACGCAACGTGCCCCGAATGAACACGAGGCGGCGGATATGACCTACGGGCTCAGCGTAGCGCGTCACATCGCGGCCATGGACATCGGCCAAACCGTGGTGATCGCGGATCGCGCGTGCGTGGCGGTGGAAGCCATGGAGGGCACGGACGAAGCCCTGGCGCGAGCGGCTCGAATCGCGGGTGGCAAACCCCTCGTCGTTGTCAAGGTTAGCAAACCGAAGCAGGATATGCGCTTCGATGTACCCGTGGTTGGTTTGCCAACCATCCTACAAATGAGACGCGCTCATGCAACCGCGCTTGCAGTCGACGCTGGAAAGACGCTGCTCTTCGACCGCCGGCAACTGATCGCGGAAGCCAATGCGGCGGGTATCGCGATTCAGGCGTTTGCGCCTGCTACGGATGCAATTGCGGCCGCTCTGGAACCAAACGCGCTGCCGAAGGGAATGAACTCCAAATGAGCGCCGGGGCGGCAGAAGCAAAGAAAATTCGTGTGGCCGTAGCCGGCGTTGGGGAATTTGGGCGTAATCATCTCCGCGTGTATCGCGAAATGGAAGGCGTCGAGGTTGCGGGCGTGTACGACCAGGACGCCGCGAGAGCCGAAGGCCTGGCGAAGGAATTTGGGACACGGGCGGTACGAAATCTCGCGGAGCTTTGCGGCCTGGCCGAAGCCGTGAGCGTTGCGGTACCTACGGCTGCGCACGCCGAGGTGGGCTGCCAGCTCATGGATTGCGGGATCGATGTGCTCGTTGAAAAGCCGATGGCCGCGAGCCTTGCGGAAGCGGACGCGCTGCTTGGAGCGGCGCGCCGGAATCGCCGCATTCTGCAGATCGGACACGTCGAACGGTTCAATCCCGCAGTGATTGCGGTCGAGCCGATTCTGAACAGGCCGCTCTTTTTTGAAGTGCACCGGCTCGGCGTTTTCACGCAGCGCAGCCTCGACGTGGATGTGATCTACGATCTCATGATTCACGATCTGGACCTTCTGCTGGCTCTCGTTCGGCAGCCAGTTACGGAAGTCAAGGCTGTGGGGATTCCGGTGCTGACCGATAAGGTTGATATTGCGCATGCCCGGCTGGAATTCGAGGACGGCGCGGTGGCCAATATAACCGCCAGCCGCGTTTCCACGGAGCGCGTCCGCAAGATGCGCTTCTTCCAGCAGCACGAATACATTTCGCTCGATTACGCCCGGCGGGACGCGCTTCGCGTTCGTGTGAAAAAAGCGGGCCCGCAGCCGGAGTTTGCTTTCGAGAAATTGGCGGCGCCAGCCACGGAACCACTGCGCGCTGAATTGGAGGCCTTCGTGAGGGCGGTAAGGTCCCGCGTGCCACCGCCAACCCACGGTGAAGCCGGGCGCGAAGCACTGAGCCTGGCCCATCGCGTGATGGCAAGCATCCAGGAGCACGGCGAACGCGTCCATCTTATGAGCAATTGCCGGCCTACGGGTGTGTTTGCGGCAGAGCACAAAACGGAAGCATGATTCCTCGAACTCTAGTTCCGATCGGCGCGCACCCTCCCGCCGACCCGGGGGCGACCTCGCGCCGCCGTCCGACCAATCTCGACGAACGGAAGCTTGTTCCGGCCATGCTGCCGGTGATTCCGTTGAATGGGCATTCCTCGATCCCGGCAAACCTGCCCCTGGAATCAATTGCCGCGCGAGTCGTGGTGCCGCGCGACGTAAAGCCTGAAGCGTACGCTGCCAGCAATGAAACGGCGCTTCCGCCGCAGCCGAGCGAACTGGATGAGCGAATCGCTGTTCCCGCAGGTGCGGCACCTCCTTCCGTCATCGAGCCGATGAGCGGGCCGCCGCCCGCCGATATCGTCGAACTCGACGTCTTCATGACCGGGGAAGTCAACCTGATCCCCGAACCTCCGAAAGAACGCACCGTCTGGAACCAGGCTGTAACTCGAGCGTTCTCGATCTCGATGCACCTGCTGCTGGTGCTGCTCATCATTTTTCAGGCGAAGCTCTTTCCCCATCGCGAACCGACCCAACAGGAAACGGAATTTGCGAAGAATCAGCTTCGGCTTCTGCTTCCACCCGGCGCGTTCGAACCCGCGCCGCCGCGGCCGCCGCAGCCGCGCGTGCGCGTCGATCCGCGAGTGTTGAAGCGAGTCGCGCCGCCGGAGCCGGCTCCCGCGCCGGTGGTTCCAGCGCCCGCGCCGGTTCCGGAGAAGCCGAAGGAGCTGCCAAACGCTCCGATTCCGCAACCGAATGCCGCACCGCCGCCCGCCACGCCAGAACCGAAGACGGAGGCGGTCGCGCCTAAACCGAAGCTCGAGACACCCGACACGCCGCAGCCGCGTTCCCAGCTTATCCTGCCGAAGGACACTTCGCGTTCGCTCCAAGACGTGATTCGTGAGGCGCAACGCAATCCGAACGCGGGAGGCCGCTCTGGCGGCGTCATCGGACCCATGCCGAAGTCCCAGGCACCCGGCGGTCTGGGCAGCGCCGGGCAAGGTTCAGGCACATACGGCAACGGCTGGCAGATTCTGACGCCAACGGAGGGCGTGGATTTCAGCGACTACATGGCGCGAGTACTGGCGAGCGTGCGGCGCAACTGGTATGCAGTTATGCCGCAATCCGCGATGATGGGTGAGCAGGGGCGGGTCGCACTGCAGTTTCGGATCATGCGCGACGGCTCGGTTCCAGATGGGGAACCGGTGCGGCTGTTAGGGTCCGGGAAGGAACCGCTCGATCGCGCCGCCGTTTCGGCGATTCGCTCGTCGAATCCTTTCGAGCCGCTGCCGGGCGCCTTCAAAGGCCCGTATATCGAACTTCGTTTTTATTTCCTGTACAATTTGCCTCTCGAAGCTGCGTATCAGTGAAGCTCAATCGCCAGCAGGTATTCGGCGCCATTCTTCTTGCGATATTTGCGCTCATTTTTATTTTTGTGCGCGCCCGCCATTTGCTTTTCCGATGAACCATTCCTTGCAGCGCCCGCCCGCCGCTGACCCGCTCATCGCCATTCTCGGACCTACGGCCTCCGGCAAGTCAATGCTCGCGGTCTTTCTGGCGCAGCGGCTCGGGGGCGAGGTGATTGCCTGCGATTCCACTCAGCTTTATCGCGGCTTTGATATCGGAACGGCAAAGCCGAGCGAGAGGGAGCGCGCGGGAATTCCTCATCATCTGATCGACGTACTTGATCCGCCGGAGGCCGCGACGGCGGGGGGATACCGTGACATGGCCATCCGCGTTCTCGAGGACTTGCGCCGTCGCCGGAAGTTGCCGATATTCACCGTTGGGACCGGGCTTTACTTCCGCGCGCTGCTCGATGGCCTTGCCGACGTGCCGCAACGCTCGGAAGAGCTGCGCGCGCGCCTCCGCCAGTCGGCTTCGGAGCACGAGCCCGGTCATCTGCGCCGGATTCTGCGGCGGCTTGATCCCGAGGCTGCCGAAAAGATAGCCGCCGCCGACGAGCAAAAGCTAATTCGCGCTATCGAAGTTTGCCTCCTGGCGCGCAGACCGATCTCGGAACTCCATCGCTCGGGACGCCGCGCTTTGGAAGGTTGGCACGCGATCAAGATTGCGTTGCAACCGGAGCGCGACAAGCTCTATCAACGCATTCACCAGCGGGCCGGTAAGATGCTCGATGGCGGCTGGCTCGAAGAGGTTGGGCGCCTGGTGGCGAGCGGTGCGCTCGAGGAGTCCAAGGCCCTGGATTTCATCGGATACCGGGAGCTTCACCGCGTGCTCGACGGCGAAATGGATATCGAACAGGCACGCATGGCAATTCAACAAGCAACGCGGCGTTATGCGAAGCGCCAAATGACGTGGTTTCGCCGGGAAACCGGTGTTCACCGCTTTGCTGGTTTCGGAGACGATGCGGCTCTGCAGAACGACGTCCTGCAGGTCGTCGAGCGCGAGCTTGCGGATGCCGCTCGCGGGCCCGAAGAGGGAAGCGTATAATTGAAGAACGATGGTGGAAGTCCCGCCTGCTCCTCTGTTGCTTTCCCGATGACGCTAGGTTTCTGTTTGTGACCAAGACGCAACACCAGGTTCCCGTGACAGAGCGCGCCCTTTTGGTTGGCGTGGGATGGAAACGTGCGCCAAGGATTCCCGGTATGCCCGCCGGGGAGGGAGGCCGCGAGTCGCTGGCCGAATTGGCCGAGCTGGCGCGCAGCGCAGGAGCGGAAGTCGCGGGCACGGTGTTTCAGGTTCGTGATTGCGCGGACCCCGCTACCCTTGTTGGGAGAGGTAAGCTGGACGAAATTCGCGCAGAAGCAAGCGCGCATACGGCCCCGCTGATCATCTTTGACACGAATCTTACGCCCGTTCAGCAGCGCAACATCGAAGAAGCCACCGAGCGCCGCGTCATAGACCGGACACAGCTCATTCTGGATATTTTCGCGCGACACGCGCGCAGCCGGGAAGGACAGTTGCAGGTCGAATTGGCGCAGCTCGAGTACATGCTTCCGCGGCTGACCGGGAAAGGCGCGGCAATGTCCCGCCTTGGCGGCAAAAGCGGGGGAGGTGGCGCGGGTGGCGCTGGTGGCGGAGCGGGCCGCATTGGCGTTCGCGGCCCCGGAGAAAAGAAACTCGAAACCGACCGCCGCCGCATTCGCGATCGGGTGCGAAAGATAGGGGCGGCGATCGAAGAGGTGCGGAAACAGCGCGCGCTTCGGCGCGAGGCCCGCAACGCGGTGCCGCTTGGCACAGTGGCCCTCGTTGGCTACACCAATGCAGGAAAGTCGACCCTCTTCAACGCGCTCAGCCGCGCTGATGTGCTCGTCTCCTCTCGCATGTTTGCCACGCTTGACCCTACAGTGCGCGCCCTGCGCTTGCCTTCGAATCGCCGAATTCTTGTTTCCGATACGGTCGGCTTCATCCGGGATCTGCCCAAGGGGTTGATGGCCGCGTTTCGCGCCACGCTGGAGGAGGTGCAGGAAGCCGCGCTGATCTTGCATGTCAGCGACGCCTCGAATCCGCACCGCGATGAACTCGATCACGAAGTGGACAATATATTGAATGCGCTGGGGGTGGGCGACCGTGCTCGACTTCACGTACTCAACAAAATGGACCGGCTATCACCCGATCAGCGGCAGGCCGTTGAAGCTAGCGCCGCGATAGCCGGCATGGGAACTGGCGCAAATGGCCACCCAGCTCTCCTCGTTTCTGCAAAGACCGGCGAAGGCATCGAGAACCTCTTGTGCCGCATTGACGCCGCCATTCCCGTCGACCCCATAATCTCTATGTCGCTCCGTTTACCCTTGACGCAGGGGCGTACTCTGGCCATGATTCATGCGCTGGGCCGGGTGCGGCGTTCGGAAATTCAGGACTCAACGATGCTCCTCGATGCCGACGTCCCGGAGTCCCTCGTGCGCCGCCTGCGCCTGCAGGAACACGCGGTTCTCGGAACTTTTCGGGTCCGGTAGTCGTATCTTGTTTGCGAAAGGAGCGGGGCATGGTTGGATTTCTGCTGTGGTGCATCCTTCTTGTGCTCTGCTGGCCTCTAGCGCTGTTCGCCCTAGTAATGTATCCGCTCGTGTGGCTAATCCTGCTGCCGTTTCGTGTTGTTGGAATTGCCGTCCACGGCGTGCTCGGGTTCCTTAGCGCGCTTTTTTTCTTGCCGGTGCGTTTGTTGCGGGGTCCGAGGACGATCTAAGATTCACCCGTGTATCGTTCCGGTTACGTCTGGGTAATAAGGGCAAGTCTCGTGTTTTGAGAGAGCTAAGCGAAGCTCCAGGGCTCGCGGTCGCTGGCGTGCGCACGCAGGCCACGCTGTGGAAAACACTGTGGAAACCGTCGGCTGCGTTTTTTGGCGTTCACGGGATCCCGCCAGGTCAAGACCCATTGCGACAGCTTGCCGCCTCAACTAAGTCCTTTGGATACATGCCTTTGATAGGCTTTCGAAGCAAGCTTGCTTCCGTGGTCCTGGCCGTGCGGACAGCAGGACATCCCCTGACATTTGCACAGTTTCACTGGGGGCAGTTGCGAGCTATCGCCTAGACATCCCAGGCATCTGGAATTGTTCGGTTTACTGAAGGTATATCTTCCAATTCGACCGATGCCAATTTTTCCCGCGACTGGCAGCGTTGACGCTGACTTGGCGTGCGGTCTATAGTGAATTTGCAGTCAGGGAAGCCGTCCGCCGCGTTCGCAAGTCCCTATTGCCAATGAACCTTCCCAACTCATTGACGCTCCTGCGTATCTTTTTCGTTCCCCTGCTCATTGTGGTTCTTCTCACGCGCAGCCCAAATGTAGAAGCGTTCGGATTTCCCATGCACTTCGAGTTCTGGGGAGTGCTGATTCTCTTGACCGCCGCCGCGACGGATTGGGCCGACGGCTTCTTTGCGCGGCGCCGCTCTCAAGAGACCACGCTGGGCATTCTTCTTGATCCCATCGCCGATAAATTGCTGATTTCGGCGGCGTTCATTTCCCTTGTGGACATGCAGCTCGTGCCCGCGTGGATGGTCGTCATCATCATCGGCCGCGAGTTCATGGTTTTGGGCTTGCGTAACATCGCTTCTGCGGAAGGCGTCACTATCAAGGCATCCCTTTTGGGTAAGACCAAGATGATCTTGCAGGTGTGCGCGGTCGCCGTGCTCATTGCGGCCGCGCCACCTCAGCGGGCCTGGCTCAAGCCCTTCGCGCTCGTTCTGTTGTGGCTCGTGGTCGTAAGTGCCCTGGTCTCCGCCGGCCAGTATTTTCTTCGCTTCTGGAGCCAGCTCGACGACCGCATCAAGCAGCGCCGCAGATTGCGCATGATGGAGCCACACAAGAAGCCGGAAGAGGCATAAGCGTGGCCGGTAGTCCTTCCATGAGACAGATTGAAACCTGCAGCACCCTCCCTCAGATATCGGAGGCGGACCGCCTTGCAGCCTTGGTTCTGACCCGGCGTGCCGTGACGCGGGCGGTTGCAGGGGGATTGGCCGAAGACCTTCCCCGTCACGGCTTTTTTGGCGAACGGCGTGGCGCCTTTGTTACACTTCGCGTTTTGGGCAAACTGCGGGGGTGTATCGGCATTATCGAACCGGAGTGTAGTGTGGCGGAAACGCTGGTGAAATGCGCGATGAGTGCGGCTCTCGAGGACCCGCGGTTTTCGCCCATCCGCCCGGAGGAACTGCCAGCATTGATCATCGAAATATCGCTGCTTTCACCGATCGCTCTGATTCAGCCCGAAGACATCGAGATCGGCCGCCACGGTTTGTTGGTCGCGCGAGACGGCAGCCGAGGAGTATTACTGCCGCAAGTGGCTGTTGAATATGGCCTCGACCGCTACCAATTTCTTAGGGAAACCTGCCGTAAAGCAGGATTAGCCGATGACGCCTGGCGCGATCGGAAGACCGCCGTTTTCGGCTTCACGGCCGAGCATTTTTGCGAAGAAGCACTGGCATAGGACATGCAGCCACGACTGCATGCAAGGCGATTCTCATAAAGCCGCCGCAGGTGGAACTTCTCAGCGGAGCCAAAAAGCCTTGCTTTGGCGCTTCCGGCAACTATTCGATTTCGACGTAATCTCCCGCGTACATATCGCCGCTGCTGAAGGTGACCAGTATTGTGCTGGAGTTCCGGCTGACACTCAGCACGATTCCCTCGCCTAGAATTTCACGAGGCAAATCCTTCCACGTGTAGCGCTCCGGCGCGCTGCCGAAACCGTACATTTTGAACTGATAGTCCCGCGTTTGCGGCGCTGTTTCGGCCATTGAGCCTTGATAGCGGAAAATGCGCATATAGTCGCCGACTTTCACGCCCTGCGCCGCACCGAGATTCACATACACGGTGCTGTTCATCCCGTAAGCCTGCGACCAGTCGTAGCCGACCACCAGCATGCCCACGGACTTCCCGCTGACGGGCGCGAAATGATCGAACGTCGCCGCATCCTTAAAGGGAGGAGCGGGCCGGTCCACGTAGGGGCGCACGACGTCGCCTCGCTGCATGTAGTCGCAGGAAAAAATCACTTCGGCGATGGAAGTCTTCGGTAGAACGTTGACGACGCGGAGTTGCCCCGCATCGATGTAGGCCTGTCCCATGGCCCTGAGCAGCTTTTCCTGCCACTTGAACCAGGAGACATGAAGCGGATCCTGCGCGGGCCGCACCACCGCGAAGCGGTCGCCAACGCGCACACCCTTATCTTGCCCCTGGTTGATGTACACATAGTCGCCGCGTGCAAAGGTGA
>DASRCZ010000268.1:0-23899 GCA_035652855.1 Candidatus Acidiferrum sp. | reverse complement strand
TTTCGGAAGAAAGCAATTCGGGGCGGATCTCGGCGGCCCGATTCTGCGCAACAAGCTTTTCTTTTATGGAAATTTTGAACGCACCGACCAGACCCTGCAAAATCCCGTTTCCCTCAATGGTGACTTTCAACCCCTTTCCGGTTTTTTTGGCGCTCCTTTTAACGAACGTGAATACCTGGCGAGGCTGGACTACAACATTAAATCGAACTGGACCCTGTTCTATCGTTTCAACTACGACCAAAACCTGAGCATTCGCGGCTTCAATCCGGGCGTTTACCAGCCCTTTGCCAACGTGGACCACGTGCCGACGCACGTCGTCGGTACGGATTTCTCGACGGGCCGCACCACCAACAGCATTCGCTTCGAATACTTGAAGTTTAGAAACGCGATTGCGGATGCCGTTGCCTCTTCCGGGGCCTTTGATCCGGTCCCGGGAATCTCTCTGAACATCACGCCAAACGGCAGCGACTTCACGTGTCTCGGCGGTGGCGAGGCTTTCTGCTCCGGAGCAAATATTTTGGCCCCCCAGGAGACCTTCCAGACCGACAAACAGATCAAATATGACGGCAGCTACACCATCGGCCGGCATACTCTGCGGTACGGAACTGCGTTCAATCGCATCCTCGGCGGAGGCTTTGCGAAATTTTTTGCCCTTCAACCGATGGTGCAATCGATCTTCGGCCCTGCGGGTGAGGCGTTCGCCAATAAAGACCCGTTCGGTCCTGGCGGCGCTTCGAACCCCGCTAACTGGCCAGTTAACACCGTTCTTTTCGGCAACGGCCAGGGATTCTCAACCGAAAGGCCTGGATTTGGCCTCCCCGGAAGCGGACAGTACGACAACCGCTTCGAGGCTTACTTTGGCGACCAATGGAAGTTTCGGCCTAACCTGACCATCACGGCCGGGTTGCACTACGGCCGTGACACCGGCCGAACGGATAGTGATTTGCCCGGAGTCGCGGCTCTGGCTCAATTTGATAACCAGTTCTTCCACGGCCTCGAACGCCGCGTTAACCAGCCGAATCTGAATTTTGGTCCGCAGCTCGGCATTGCGTGGGATCCCTGGAAAAACGGCAAGACCGTTTTCCGGGCGGGCGGCGGCATTTACTTTGAGAATGCCATTTTTAATAACGTGTTGTTCGACCGGCCCGGGCGCCTGACACAAGGCCTGTTCCTCGCCGAAGCCGCTCCATGCTTTGGCGGAGCACCCACTGGCCCGGTTCCCGGCGTCGCCGATAGCCAAACCGGCGCGGGAGTGCCATATTGCGGAGAGGCCGTCGGAACTGCTGCTGCTCAGATAGCCGCTGACCAAAAGGCCTACCAAGCTGCGATTGCAGCCGCCGGCCCCAGCGCCAATCCCAACTTCATTGGCACGACGCTTCAGGGCAACAACCTGAACGGAATTCAGATGCTCTCGCCAGACTATCGTTCGGCGCTTTCCGAGCAAATGAACTTTGGCGTTCAGCGGCAGTTGGGGCACAACACCGTGCTCAGCGTGGACTATGTCCGCAACGTCGGCTTGCACTTCCTCCTTGGGCTTGACACAAACAAGGTAGGCGATGCTCGGTTCTTGAATACAACCAATGCCTTGGCTGCCATTTCGGCAACAAACAACGCCCTTGGCTGCGGGACGGGAACGGATGCCGCCTCGATCAACTGCGCAATCGGGAAAGGCGCCACGATCGCAAGTTATGCGTCAAATGGCTTGGACTCCGGCTTCGATGCGGCCGGCGGCGCGCCCTGCCCGACGTGCGCCTTCCCTGGCATCAACGCGAACCTTGGCCAGAACGAGATGCTTTTCCCGATTGGCCGGTCCGTCTACAACGGTTTGCTCGTCTCCCTCAAGTCGAACCTAACGAACCCGATGCCGGGAATGAAGCGCTTGAGCCTGATCACCTCCTACACGCTATCCAGGTTCAAATCGGAAGCGCAGGACCAGGATTTCGTCAACAACGCGGTGGACTTCAACAATCCCCTCAGCTTTTACGGACCCACCGGTCTCGACCGCACCCATCAGCTTTCGGTCGGCGCCGTCATGGATCTTCCCGCGGCGACGCGCTTCGCTTTGACCAGCCACTGGGACACCGCAGTTCCGCTTACGCTAACTCTGCCTCAGTCCGGCAACCCAGGCGAAATCTTCTTGTCCGACGTGACCGGCGACGGAACAGTTGGAGATGTTGTGCCGGGTTCCAACGTCGGCACCTTTGGCCGCGGCGTAAAGGCTTCGAACATCAATGCCTTCATTAGCAATTACAACAGCAAGTTTGCGGGACAGCTTACTCCGGCAGGACAGGCCCTGGTTAGCGCTGGCCTCTTTACGCAAGCGCAACTCGTCTCGCTGGGCGCCGTGACGCCAGCTCTGGCTCTCGCTCCAAACGGCGAAGTTGGCGTATCGCCGATTTTCACCTTTGACGCCCACGTTTCATGGGAACTCAAACTGGCCAGGGTTTTTCACGCCATCCCGGAGCGAGTCGTGCTTGAGCCCCAAGTTGCTCTGTTCAACGTGTTCAACTATCAGAACCACGACCCTTCCGGGAATGTCCTGAGCGGAGTGCTTAACGGGAGCGTGGGGTCGGCTAACGGCACCACCGCGCACGGTCCGCTTGGCCGCACGAACCTTGTAACTCCGGGCTCCGCATCCGGCGTGAACTGGTACGCGGTTCCGCGCCAGGCGGAATTTGGTGTGAAACTCAGTTTTTGATCGGCGCCTGATCCTGGCCTGAGCCGTTGAGTCTTACTTGCGGCGGGGCAGCTTCGGCTTCCCGCCGCTTTGCTTCGGCTGCGCCAATCTTAATCCGCCAGTCCGCCCGGCATCACGCACCTCTCGAATTTTTTCCGGCTCCTTCTTGCCTGGTTCTCCCATCCTGCTTACACTCGGTCCACCCAAAGTCCGCGTGGGTGTATCGAATGACCCAGGACGACATTACCGCGGGCGGCGGGCAATTCCCCGCTACGCGCCGGTCGGTGCTGGAAGCCGTCCGCAGCCAAGACCGCTCCCTGCGCGCTCTCGCTACGCCACGGGCAGGCCCTCCGCCTGCCTTTTCTCTGTGTGACGCCGGCGGCAGGATCCGCATCGAAATTGGCAGTTGAGCGACGCCATGGGATTCGAAGTCTTCCGCGGGCAAAAATATCTCAGCCTCGAAACATTCAGGAAAAGCGGCGAGGGCGTGAAGACGCCAGTGTGGTTCGCGGCTGATCCGCGTTCGGACCTTTCAAGCGGCGCTGCGAAGCTCTATGCCTACACCATCGGAAATTCCGGCAAGGTTAAACGCATGCGCAACAATCCTCGTGTGCGCGTCGCTCCCTGCGATATCCGCGGCAACGTCACCGGCCCCTGGCTCGAGGGCCGCGCTGAAATCCTGAACGGCTCTGAAGCGCTCTACGGCGATCAGCTTCTCAACCAAAAATATTTTCCCTGGAAGCAGCTCTTGAATTTCTTTGCTTCCTTTCGCCGCCGCGGCCGCACCGGCTTCGTTATCCGCCCCGTTTGACGGCCTTGCCATTTCTTCCGCTGAGCTCACGCCTCGTAGCAATCATAGTTGCGCTGCGAGAGGATTTTGCCGTTTCGGAACTGAAGAAACGACGCAAAGTGCGCCCGCATTTGTCCTCCCGCCGGAATCGCTTCAAACGGCACCGCCAGCGTTCCCGTCCACGCAATCTCGAGTGCTACTTGATCGCCTGAAACCACCGCGTTCTTTACCTCATACGTTTGGCTGGTCATCACCTTTCGGCCGCGCTCTGCTGCCGCGTGAATCGCGGCTAGGTTGCTACGACTCCCTTGCGGGAAGAACTTACTCGGGAAAATCTCAACGATAACCTCTGGATCAAACAACCCGGCAAGTTCTTCCATCTGTCCCGATTCGATGGCCTTCAGATATCGTCTTGCGGTCTCGAGGTTGTCCGTCATTTCGCTCCCTCACTCCGGCATCTATGCTCCATTTGGCGGACCGCCAAACAACGAGCTGGCAGATCAGCGCGCGGCAAGAGTCGGCGCCCTCGCGGCCAGCCGGGCCAGCGATTCCGTGTACGGCGCGCGCGCGATCCCTCGCTCGGTGATGATGCCGGCGATGTACCGTGCCGGCGTCACGTCAAACGCCGGATGCGCCGCGGGCACATCCGGCGCGATTCGCACGCCTTGCAGATGCGTCACTTCCGCGGCGGAACGTTCTTCGATCGGAATGTGTTCCCCGCTCGGAATGGACAGATCAAAAGTGGAAACCGGCGCCGCGATGTAAAACGGCACATTGTTCTCTTTCGCGAGTACGGCGATCTGGTAGGTGCCGATTTTGTTGGCGGTATCGCCGTTCGCCGCGACGCGATCCGCGCCGGTCACAATCGCGCCGACTTTGCCACTCTTCAAAAAGTGGCCGACCATGTTGTCGGTAATCAGCGTCAGCGGGATGCCGCCTTTGTGCAATTCCCACGCGGTCAGCCGCGCACCCTGCAAGTACGGCCGCGTTTCCGGCACCAGCACGTGCAGCTTGCGGCCCTGTTCAACGGCCACGCGGATCACGCCGAGCGCCGTGCCGATTCCCGCTGTGGCAAGCGCGCCCGCATTGCATTGCGTCATCACTTGGCCTTCGCGCGGCATCACTTCCGCGCCAAATTTCCCAATCGCTTCGTCCGTCGCTTTCTTCTCCGCGTGCACGAGCTTCGCTTCTTCCACCATCGCGTTCTGAATCGCCGGCAAATCCGCCTTCTGGGCGCTTGCCTCCGCGAAACGCCGTTTCATCCTGTCGATGGCCCAGAAAAGGTCCACGGCGGTCGGGCGCGTTTTCGCCATCACATCGCAAATCTCCGCGAATTCCGAGCGCAGCTGTTCGAGCGACTGCGCTTTGGACTTCTGCGTTCCGAGCGCAATGCCCATCGCCGCGGCGACGCCGATGGCGGGTGCGCCGCGGATGACCATGTCGCGAACGGCCTTCGCGACCTGCCGGTAATCCGTATAGGTATGCTTGACTTCTTCCGCGGGCAGCCGGCGCTGATCGAGCATCACGACGCCGTGTGCGGTCCATTCAATTGGTTGTGCGACGTGCATGGTTTTTATTCTAGCGAAGCTGCACTCCGGCGATGAAGCTTGTCGTGCTGCCTATGCTCAAGCTCATTTGGCAGGCCGGCAGCGGGTGGCCGATTCTCCCTTCAATGCAAAGGCGGCATTTCCCGGAAGCCGTGCGTCGCGATGATGGACGTGATGGCGATGGTGCCGTTGTATCCGAGATGCAGCAAGAAGCTCGCCAGCACGGTCCCGGCACGGGCGCGCGCGAAGGTGAATACAATTCCCACGACGATCAGCAAAGATACGAGTCCCCAGGTCCAGCCAAGCTGCGCGCCGTGCAGCAAACCGAAGAGCGTGCCGGTCACGACGATGGATGCGATTACGCCGCGCCGCACCGCCAGCGCCGGTTCCACGCCAAACCGGTTCGCCAGCCGGGCGAACTTGTTGGCAAACAGCGGATACAAATAGCCGCGAAAAACCGTCTCTTCAATCAACGGAGCTACCAGCACAGCCATGGCCATCAGCAGAATCGCCCCGTTGCGGCTCTTGAAGAGCTCTTGAATCGGGATGTGGCCGCTGCTCTGCACCGCGGAACTGGCCGCTGCGACAAATAGGGAGAGAAAGCAGCCACCCAGCAGATAGAGCCATGCCCGGCTGGAACCTCCCAATTGCGGCCGCTGGAATTTTCGCCATCCGAGCGAGCTCCAGAACGGCAGTTCGCGCAGTACCGCCAAGGTGACATAGAGGAACAGTAGCAGCATGGCGAACCATACAAAGTTCGAGCCGACGATAAAGTTGGGATCGGCGATCAACGCCTCCTCCATCTTCTCTCGCGTCCAGTGGTGGCTGGCAGAGAGATAGACGGCCAGAATTGCCTGTATCGCCAGGAGGCTGGCAAATCCAAAAAACAAAAATGCGATTAAGTGCGTCCATGACCAGGAAATCCGCAAATCTGGGGGAAGGAAGGGGTCGGTCGGCGAAGGACGGTGCCGCGACAGGAGTTCGGCGAAATTCACGGACTCATCGCCGGCCGGAGAACTCCGCGGAATCACCGCACGAGATTCAGGTGGCTCGGCGGAATCCGGCGGGGTTATATCGGGGTTTGGCGAGTGATCGTCAGAGTCAAAGTTGGTCATTTGTTCCGGTTTCCGGAGATTCTGGGCCAGCCGGCAGCAAGAGCGGCGGCGACCAGCGGCAGCATGATTTCGTGATGGCCGGTGATGGCGAAGCCACGCGATTCCTCGTTCTTGCGGCCCGGCAAACCGGCGGTGGGCCGCCTAATCACATTCTGCAATGGACGATAGTGCTGCACAAAGTCGAAGTTCGCGGTAGTGATGGGCCGAAGCGGCACGCCGAGATTGCGCACGACGGAGACGGCCTTCAGGAAAACCTCCGGCAGCAGGACCGCCGAGCCCCAATTGAGATAGACGCCGCCGGCGTGCATTTCCTTCACGAGCGCGCAGAAAAGGCGGAAATCGCGATGCGTTGCGGCGCCGAGCGCCGCACCATCCGCCGCGGGGTGCATGTGCGGAACATCGGTGCCGATGGCGACGTGCACGGTCACGGGAATCCGGAGTTTGTACGCGGCAATGAGCACGCTCTCATTCGCGTGCGGGACGCTCACGATTCCGCTGCTGAGAAATTGCCCGGCTGCCTCGCCGTAACCAATGCGGAGGCGCTGCGCGAGCTTCGCGATTTCGTTGAGATCATGTCCGGTCTCGGCAGCCATGCCAAATCCACCGGCGCCTAGGTTTGCGTCGACGTCCTCGGAAGTGTGGCCCGCTAGCGCAATCTCGAAATCATGCACGAGCGCCGCGCCGTTCATGGCAACGGCGGAAACGAAGCCGCGCCGCATGAGATCAATGAGGAGAGGGCCCAAGCCAGCCTTCACAACGTGTCCGCCGATGCCCCAAAGAATCGCGCGGCGCGATTTTTTCGCGCGATGAATGGCGGCGAGCAGTTGACGCAAATCGCGCGCGGCGAGCACGTCCGGCAGTGCACCGAGGAAATCCGCAATTGCGCCGGCGCGGACCGCAAGGGGTTTTGCGAATTCCCGCACGGTGACTTTGCTCTTGCGACCGGCTAGCGGATAGGTACGCACACCAGCAAGACCGAGCGGCAGAGTGTTATAAATGCTCATTGGAACCCAACACTCTAGCCGCTCGACAGCGCCGGACGCAAGCGGAGCTGCGCTGAATTCAGCGTGCCGGCGACGATGGAGGCCAGGGCGTATCCAGCCGACAAAAGAGAGTCCCACAACCCAACCAACGGAAAAGGATCTCAGTTGACACCATCATAGACAGCTGACCGTCCATAACGGTTGCGGGTATATATAAATGGAGATGGACTAGACCGAACCTCGAGAGAAATCTTTGCAGCTGGCGGCGTTTGGTGGGTTCAGAGGGCGGAGTGCAGGGTTCGGAGGCGGGCGGGGCGGTGTTAGGAGGCGAGCACGCGGGCTAGGGCCTGGCCGGTGTAGGACTTCTTGCTGCGGGCGACCTGCTCGGGAGGACCCTGAGCGACAATACGCCCGCCGCCTTCGCCGCCTTCCGGACCGAGGTCCACGATCCAATCGGCCTGCTTAATCACATCGAGATGGTGCTCGATGATCAGGACGGTGTTGCCGAGAGCGGTAAGCCGCTGGAGCACATCGAGAAGTTTGCGCACATCGTCGAAGTGCAAACCCGTGGTCGGCTCATCGAGGATATAGAGAGTGCGTCCGGTCTGACGCTTGGAGAGTTCCTTGGCGAGCTTGATGCGCTGAGCTTCGCCGCCGGAGAGCGTGGTCGCGGATTGGCCGAGCTGGACATAGCCGAGGCCGACATCGACGAGAGTGGCGAGCTTCTGCTGAATTTGAGGGATATTTTCGAGGAGCTTGAGCGCATCCGCCGCCGAGAGATTCAGCACATCGGAAATGGACTGGCCTTTGTAACGGACGGCCAGCGTCTCGGAATTGTAGCGGCGGCCGCGGCAGACTTCGCAGGTGACGTAAACATCGGGCAGGAAATTCATTTCGATGCGGCGCATGCCGTCGCCCTGACAGGCTTCGCAGCGGCCGCCTTTCACGTTGAAGCTGAAGCGGCCGGGCCGGTAACCGCGCTCGCGCGATTCCGGGAGCATGGCAAAGAGCTCGCGAATGGGCGCGAATACGCCGGTGTAGGTGGCGGGATTGGAGCGCGGAGTGCGGCCGATAGGGGCTTGGTCGATCTCGATGACTTTATCGATGTTTTCAGCACCAAGAAGTTCGCGGTGAGCGCCGGGCGGCTCCATGGAGCGGTACAGCCTCTGGGCGAGCGCGCGGTAGAGAATATCGTTTACCAGGGTGGATTTGCCGGAGCCGGAGACGCCGGTGACGACGGTCAGTAAGCCGAGCGGAATGGCGACGTCCACATCCTTCAGGTTGTTCGCCGAAGCGCCCAGAATCTGGAGAGCTTTGCCATTTGGGCTGCGGCGCGTTTTCGGAACGCTGATGCTGGCCTTGCCGGACAGATATCTTCCGGTGAGCGATTCGGAACTGGCGGCGATCTGCTCGGGCTTGCCCTGAGCGACGAGGAAGCCGCCGGCGTTGCCCGCACCCGGCCCGAGGTCCACAACGAAATCGGCACGGCGAATGGTGTCCTCATCGTGCTCGACGACGAGGACGGTGTTGCCGAGATTGCGGAGACGCTCAAGAGAGCCAAGGAGGCGCTCGTTGTCCCGCGCGTGAAGGCCGATGGAAGGCTCGTCGAGAACGTAGAGAACTCCGCGCAAGCGGGAGCCGATTTGGGTGGCAAGGCGAATGCGCTGGGCTTCGCCGCCGGATAGGGTGGCGGCCGAGCGGTCGAGGCTCAGGTAACCGAGCCCCACCGCGAGGAGAAAATCAAGCCGCTCGGCGACTTCCTCGAGGGGGCGGGCGGCGATTTCCTTTTGTCGCGAGGAAAGCAGCATGAGGATTTTGTCCACGGCGGGGCGGGCGGAAGTGAGAGACATGGCGGTGAAATCCGCGATGGACCAGCCGGCGAGCTTGACGGCAAGGGATTCCGGTCGCAGACGCTTGCCGCGGCAAACGCTGCATTCGGTGGCGGACATATACTGCGTCATCCATTCGCGGTAGGAATCGGAGCCGGATTCCTCGAAGTTGCGCTCAAGCAATTTCAGGATGCCGGAGAAGCGAAAGCCTCGGTCCGGGCGCGCTTTTGCTCGGGAATCGCCGCCATTCGGCTCGGGGCCGCGATTCGACGGCGGGTAGCCGTAGAGCAGCATGTTCTGGATGCGGGCGGGAAACCTTTCGAAGGGGGTATGGAGATCGAAGCCGTGGGCATAGGCGGCCAGCTCGATGCTGCGCTTCAGAAAGGCGCTGCCGGAGCCGGGGCCGAGGCCGCCATCGAAGAGCGGGCGCGTCCAATCGACAATGACTTTGGCGGGATCGAAATCATATTTCGAGCCGAGGCCGTTGCAGGCCGGGCAGGCGCCATACGGAGAATTGAAGCTGAAGGAGCGAGGCTCGAGCAGGGGAACGGAAATGCCGCAATCGGGACAAGCCAATTTCTCGGAAAACGTGTGTTCCCTGCCGCCGACAACCGCGACCGTGACCAAGCCGGCGGCAAGTTTCAGGGCAGTGGCGATCGATTGCTCGAGGCGAGAAGCGATGCCCTGCTTGACGAGCAAACGATCGATTACAACCTCGATGGTGTGGTTCTTGCGCTTATCGAGCTCAGGCGGGGAATCAAGCGGATAAAGATCACCATCGATGCGCACGCGGACGTAGCCATCCTGAGCCAGCTTTTCGAGTTCCTTCCGATACGCGCCTTTTCTGCCGCGAACCACGGGAGCCAGAATCATGATGCGGTCTTCGGGTTGGCAAAGCTCACCGCCAAGAATGGCCTGGACAATCTGCTCGCTGGACTGGCGCGCAATCGGGTTGGCGCACCGTGGGCAATGCGGGACGCCAACAGAGGCGTAGATGACGCGGAGATAATCGTAAATTTCCGTGACCGTCCCGACAGTGGAACGCGGCGAGCGCGACGTCGTTTTTTGCTCTATGGCAATGGACGGAGACAGCCCCTCGATCACATCCACCTCGGGCCGCTCCATCTGATCGAGGAACTGGCGGGCGTAGGCAGACAGCGATTCGACGTAACGGCGCTGGCCTTCGGCGTAAATCGTATCGAAGGCAAGCGAGGATTTGCCAGAGCCGGAAAGGCCGGTAATGACGGTGAGGGTATTGCGAGGGATTTCGACGCTGATGTTCTTCAGGTTGTGCTGGCGCGCGCCGCGAATAACGAGTTTGGTGAGGCCCATAAAATCCGAAGCGCTCCCTCCACAGGAAGCTCCGGCACCCAGCGGAAACACTGAGCCCAGAATAACTTTTCACGATAACAGGGGCACTAAGGAGGGTCAAGAAAGGGGCGAATTGCGCCGCGGAAACCACGAGGCCTGCGGAGAAAGGCAGATTCAGGGTGAAACATGAAATCGTGGAACTGCTGGGGCAGATGGGGGTTGAGACCGAGGAGAGGGCGAGTGGATGCCGCTTCCCGCAGTCCGCGGCGGCAGGCCGGCGAGTTCCAACGGCGAGAAGAGAAAATATTTGGATACAGGAATTTCCTCATACGTAAATTTTGGCGGAGGCTGCGCGTTTTTACGCGGGGCGGCAGTGGCACAGCGTTGAGCAGAAAGGGTTTAAGGGTGGAAAACGGGTTGCAACAAGGCAAGCAGTGGGGAGGCGAGCCGAGGATCCCTTTAGGGGATTGAGGGCTGGGCCGGTTCGACTCCCCCTTCTTTATCTTCTCCGCCGTTTTCCTCTTGGCGTGGCGCGCTCCTAAAACATAGCCAACCGTTCCCAATCGAGGTCAGGACTGCGACCGCCCTCTGTTGATAAGGCAGTTGTCGCAGGAAGCAACGGCGCAGCAATACGGGCGCCTGCGCCGTTCGTCCTCCAGATTAAACGTGAAACAAAGTGGGAACAGCGGGAGACGCGAGGCGGACTTCCTCGCCGCTGCGGGTTTCGTAGTCGGTCAGTGTGAGAACGAGCATGATGGCGAGCCAGAAGATGGCGGCGATGATGACCACCTTGGTGCGGCCCGGACTGTACTTGGCGTGCATGAAAAAGAGCACGACGAGAGTCGCTTTCATCGTGGCGATGCCGAGCGCGACGACGATGTTCCACGGGCCGAGGTTGTAGAAGGCGGCCATGACGGTTAGCAGAGTGCCAATCATCAGCGCGAAGAAAATCGCGACGTAAATTTTTGGCGAAACGATGTGATCCGTGTGTTCGGCGGCGTTCACAATTGCTCTCCTAACGGTGCCGGTCGATGAGATATAACAGCGGGAAGAGATAAATCCAGACGATGTCGACGAAGTGCCAGTACAGACCGACGATTTCGACCGGAGTATTGTAAGCGGGAGTAAAACGCTGCTTGACGGCTTGCGAGAGCAACCAGAGCAGCAGGCCCGCGCCAACAACCATGTGCAGTGCGTGCAGTCCCGTCATGGCGAAATAAAGCGAGACGTAAAGCTGGGCATGGGAGTTGAGATTGGGGTCGGCGGCCCAGGCTTTGGCGAGTTCCTCGCGTTCGGCGGCGAGGACCTGCGGACTCTCGCCGGGCTCGGGATGATTCACGCGGTAAGAAATATCGAAATTGTGGCCGGGAATGAGGTGGTGATCGAATTTCTGCTTGTACTCGATGCCCTTGATACCGAGGAAGACGCAACCTAACCCGAGGGTCAGGATGAGGAATGTGGTGACCAGTTTTTTCTTGCCCGTCTGGGCGGACCAGACCGCCATGGCCATCGTCAAGCTGGACATGATGAGGACGATCGTGTTGGCGGTGCCGAGCTTGATATCGAGGGTGTTGCCGCCGACGCCGAAGGCCGTAAAGAACTCGTGGCGGTTCACCGTATAGGTCATGAACATGCCGCCGAAGAACAAGACTTCGGTGACGAGGAAAATCCACATGCCGAGCGCGGCAGAGTCCTTCTGCTGCTCGAGAGTTTCGAATTGTCCGTACAGTTCGCCGGTGCGATGCACTCGGTGCTCCTCTTCTTCCGGCCGCCAGTTCTGACCGCGGCAGCGGCCCGGAAATCTCCTTGCGGAAAGCTTGCTTCAGCGGCTAAAGCCGCCTTGTTTTTGCGCCGACGCGGAAGCTAAGGCTCCTTCCTCGTGACATTCGCCATGCTAGAGACCCAAGGCTCTAAAGCCTCGAGCCTACCGATTCGGACCCTGCCTGCCCCGCCGCGATTCGCGTTCCAAACACCGGAAGCTTAGCGGAAACTCCAAGCCGGCCTCTAGTCATCGCCATGCGCAGGCGCCAGAGACGCGCCAACCTGCAAGCCCAGGTCGGGCCGGTTGCGAAAATCGTACGGCTCCCAAGTAACTTCGGGAGTAGTGCGGAAATTCTCCGTAAGCGGCGGCGAATCGGTGGTCCATTCGAGGCCGGTTGCGGGCCACGGATTGGGACCAGCGACTTTTCCATAGCGCATCGACCAAACGAGATAAATCATCGGGAGCAAATAGCCGAGTGCGAGGATGGAAGCACCCGCAGTGGACATAACGTTGAGCACTTGAAATTCGGGCGGGTAATTGTGATAGCGGCGCGGCATGCCGAGATAGCCGAGGATGAACTGCGGGAAGAAAGTGAGATTGAAGCCGATGAAGAGAACGAGCGCGGCGATGCGCGCCAGAAACTCGGGGTAGAGACGGCCGGTGATTTTAGGCCACCAGAAGTGCAGCGCACCGAGATAGCCCATGACCGCGCCGCCAACCATGATGTAGTGGAAGTGTGCCACGACGAAGTAGGTATCGTGGATGTGGATATCGAGGCCGAGGCAGGCGAGGAAAAGGCCCGTCAATCCGCCGATGAGGAAGAGGCCGATGAATCCGAGAGCATACAGCATGGGTGTATCGAAGGATATCGAGCCTTTGTAGAGAGTCGCGCTCCAGTTGAAGACCTTGACCGCGGAAGGGACGGCGACGAGGTAGCTGAGGAAAGAGAAGGCTAGGGCGGCGTAGGTAGATTCGCCGGTGACGAACATGTGGTGCGCCCAGACGAGGAAGCCGATGACAGCGATGGCAATACTGGAGCCGGCGATGAAGCCGTATCCGACGATTTCCTTGCGGGCGAAGGTAGGGATGATTTCGCTGATCACGCCCATGGCGGGCAGAATCATGATGTAAACCGCAGGGTGGGAATAAAACCAGAACAGGTGCTGGAAAAGGATGGGATCGCCGCCGAGAGCGGGGTTGAAGAAACCGAGGTGGAAGATGCGTTCGAGGCCGGCAAGCAAGAGCGTGATGGCGATAACGGGCGTGCCAAGAATCATGACCAGGCTGACGGCGTAATGCGCCCAGACAAAGAGCGGCAACCGAAACCAAGTCATCCCGGGCGCGCGCATGGTGTGAATCGTGACGATGAAATTCAGGCCCGTGAGAATGGAAGAGAAGCCGTTAATGAAGATGCCGATGACGGCGGGCGTGACGGCGGAGTTGGAATAAACGCTGCTGAGCGGGGTGTAAAAAGTCCAGCCGGTATCGAGTCCGCCAGTCGAGAAAGAGTAGAGGACGAAGCAGCCGCCGACAAGGTAGATATACCAGCTCAACAGATTAATCTTGGGGAAGGCGAGATCCTTCGCGCCGATCATAATGGGGATCAGGAAATTGCCGATGACGGCAGGGATGGAAGGAATGAGGAAGAAGAAAATCATGGCCACGCCGTGCATGGTGAAGAGCTTGTTGTACGTTTCGGGAGAAACCAGCAAGCCATTGGGCGTGAGGAGATGAATGCGAATCATGGCGGCGAAAATGCCGCCGACAAAGAAGAAGAACGTCACTGAGGCGAGGTAAAGGAGGGCGATGCGTTTGTGGTCGGTGGTGAGCAGCCAGGAACGGATGCCATAGGTCGCGTTCAGGTAATGCTCGCGCGGCATCTGGAATTCGCCAGGCGTTGTAGCAGTGGCACTCATGGCTATTTGTTCCCCGTGGCCGGCGCAACACCCGAGCCCTTGGGAGGCACGGGTTGCGTCTGCAAAGACTTGATGTAGGTAGTGAGGGCCAGGATTTCGTCCTCGGTCAACTGGCCCTGGTAGGTGGGCATCAGCGGCTGATAGCCGGCCACGATTTTGGCATTGGGCTGGAGGATGGATTCGCGGATATAGGAATCATCGGCCGTGGCGCGAGAGCCATCCGCGAGAAGGACCTGGCGGCCATACATGCCATTCAGCGAGGGCGCGCGGCCGGAACCATCGGCAACATGGCACGTGATGCAGGCTTTTTCGGAGAAGAGGCGCTCGCCAGCGGAAAGCGGGCTGGTCTCGCCTGAGGTGCTCGCGAGCCAGGCCGCGTAATCGGAAGGCTCCATCACGGTGACCCAGCCACCCATCACGGCGTGATTGGTGCCGCAATACTGCGAGCAGAAGAAGTGGTAGCGGCCGGGCTTAGTGGGGCGGAACCACATGGTGTTGTAGTGCCCTGGAACGACGTCCATCTTGGTACGGAAAGCGGGGACGAAGAAATCGTGGATGACGTCCTCGCTGGCAAGGACGAGTTTCACGTTGCGGCCCACGGGCACATGGAGTTCATTGATTTCGCGAATGCCGTTGGGCTGCTGAATCTTCCACATCCACTGCTTGCCGACGACATAGATATCGATGGTATCGGACGGGGTGTGCCGGTAATTCACATAGACCACAGCGCCCCAGCCAAACATGGCCATCGCGAGAATAGTGGGGACAACGATCCAAGTGGCCTCGAGCAAGGCGCCGCCATGGAAGGAGCCGCCGATCTCGCTGGGGCTGCGGCGCTGATACTTGAAGAAGAAGTAGCCGACGACCACGATGACCGCCACGGCGATCACCACGCAGATGGCCGTGATGAAAGCCATGAGGGCATCCACCTGGGGTGCGAAGTTGGACGCCTGCTCCGGATATAGAGTCGATGGCACCTGCACGGGTTAGTGCGCTCCTCGTTCGGCGGCGCGCTCTGGCGAATGGGCCGGATGCTTTTCGCGGCGCCGGAAAATAATGATCCCCAGAGCGATGGTGACGATCGTCAGAACACCGCCAAGGCGAATGACTTTGAGGATGGCTGCGCTGTAGCGCGCCGTGGAAGGGTCGTAGTGATAGCAGTAAAGGAGGACGTGATCGATGGGCGTGCCGATCTTACCGGCGGAGGCGTCCACGAGGCCGAGCCGCAGGTCGCGAGCGGGGTACTCCACGCCATAGAAATAGCGCGAAATGCGGCCATCCGGAGTGAGCAGCAGCACGCCGCTGGCATGGGCAAAGAGCTTCGATTGCGGGTCGTAGTCGTAACGAAAATTTGCGGCTTTGGTCAGCGAAGCAATGGATTCGGGCGAGCCCGTGAGGAAATGCCAGCCGTATTCCGTCCCGGGGCGGCGGAAGTGGCCGAGGTCGGCGGATTTCTTTTCGGCGGCAGCAGCGGGAGTATCGTGCGGATCGAAGCTGACGAAAAGAACCTCATAGTCCCTGCCGGGATTGAAAGAGAGCATGCGAAGAGCGCCGACAACGCCCTGCTGCACCTGATCGCACAGCATGGGACAACTGAAATAGACGAAGGCGAGAACCACGGGCTTGCCAGCGCTGAAATACTGGCGCAACCGCACAGGGTTACCGGCTTCATCCTGGAAGGAAAGATCGAGCGGAAGTTGCGTGTTAATTTGCGGCTCAAAGCCGACGTTCTGCAACGGCCGGGGCAGCGCGGAAGCCGCCGCGCCGGCGTTATCGGGAACAGCTTGCGCGCGCGTTCCGAATGCAAAAGCGAGCAGCGCGAAAGCGACGATCAGAGTACGAATGCGAATCATGACACCTGTTACTTCTTTTCCCCCGGAGCCGCTGCTCCGGGCAAACCTTTCTCGGCGATGATCTTCATCGCCTCGGATACCGGAATCTGCACTACCCCGGCATTCTTATCGACCCAGCCGAGCCGCTCATTGGCCTCGTTATCTTCCCTGAGCTTTTCGCGGAGATCGGTCTGAGGGTCGGTGTCGTGGCCGGGAACGCCCTGGAGCCGCGGCTCCGGCGGATACATGAGCGAATCGCGTTCGGACGGACTCATGTGCTTGAGGGCCGCTTCGCGCGCCGGCATGGTGGGTGGCTGCCATTGCGCCACCAGCCGGTCAAGGAAGCGGTAGAGATATACGCAAAAGATCAGCGAGAGAACCACGGATATGCCGAGCGAAAACAGATACCAGTAGATGGTGCTGATCTTGACGTCGCGCTTTTCGAACGATACGTCCGCGTGGCGCGGAAGATCGCCAAACGAGCGCGCAGCAGGATGCGAATCAGTGCTCATGACTTGCAAGAACCTCCCCGAGTTTCGGGTCGCCGAGCGGAAGCAGGGGCTCGCGCTGCAAATTCCAGGCGAAAAATCCAAGCCAAATGCCCACGAGTGCGATGGGGACAATGAAGTCGAGCCAAACCAACCGGCCGTCCGGCAGGTCAGGCCGGGTGAACCAGAAGAGGTCGACCAGGCGCATGAAGATCAGCCAGCCAGCGAGCTTCGGAATCAGTCTCGAATCGCGCTTGAGGCCGCGGGAGAGCAACAGAAAAAACGGCACGAAAAAATGGAAGATGACAATGGCAAGGGCGAGCGCGCCCCAGCCGCCGGTCAAACGGGCGCGATAAAAGGAAATCTCCTCAGGCAAATTGCCGGACCAAATGATCAGCAACTGGGAGAAATCGAAGTACGCCCAGAGCAGCAGGAAGGCAAAGAGCAGCTTGCCAAGGTCATGAAGGATGCGCGGATTCAGGACGCTCGCGTAAGGCTCGGCGCGCGAGAGCATAACCACGACAATAATCATGAGAGCCATGGAACAGATAAGCTGCCCGGCGACGTAAATGAAGCCGTAGATCGTCGAAGCCCAATGCGGCTGGATAGACATGACCCAATCAATGACGGCAAAGCTGATGCCGAACACATAGAGAATAATGCCCGGGCCGGCGAGCAGCTTGAGGCGGCGGCGCAACGCGCGGTCTTCGCGACGGATATCCTGCTGACGCGACCAGGCGTTGAAGGCGAACATCAGGATCAGCCAAACGGCGAAATAGATGGCAGCACGAATATAGAAGTTATGGAGCGTGAGGTAGCTCTGCTGGAAAGAGGAGAGCGGCTCTTCGGCAGAGGGATGCAGCCACGCGCCATAGAGATACTTGACGCCAAACGCGAGCGGAAGAAAAAGCACGAGGAGAAGGGGAAGGGTTCGCGTGGCTGATTCGGCTGGGCGGCGAATCACGAGGCCCCAATGGCCGCTTGTGAGGTGCTGAAGCATGAGAAGACCCAGCGAGCCCAGTGCAAAGCCAAGGATGAGCATATAGCTCGTCAGATAGGAGTGGTAGAAGAGCTCGGGCGACTTGACCCAGCCAGCAATGGCCACGAGCAAGGCGATGCCGCCGATCATGAAGGCGCGCTGCTGGAGGCGGCCGACGCTGGCGGGCGCTTTGTATTCCTGCGCGGTCATTTCGAGACGCCTCCGGAGATCAGCTTCTCGCGCAACGCCGCGGGCAGATCGGCCATTTTGGCGTCGCGGCTAAGCTGCAGAGCGCGCACATACGCGACGATGGCCCACCGATCCTGCGGAGGAATTTGCGCGGAATAACCCATCATTACGCCGAAGCCGTTGGTGATGACGTCGTAAAAATAGCCATTGGGCGCGTTGCGCAACCGGTCCTGATGATAGGTGGGCGGATGCTTCATCCCGCGAACCGCGGCCATCCCGTTGCCATCGCCTTGCAACCCGTGGCAGGGCGTGCAGAAAATTTTGTAGCGCTCCTCGCCGCGCCGGAGCAATTCCATGTTCACGGGAAGCGGAAACGCATTGGAATCCTTGGGCTCGGCATATTTATCAAGATCAATCCAGCCGCGAGCAACGGTATTTTCGACAAGCGGGCGCTCGGAGCGGCCATCGGCAAAGAAGTCCGTTGGCTCGAAGGGGCGGTAATAGGGACCTTTGGCCATATCCTGGCGAATCGGGCCGTTGCAGCCGGCGACGCCAAGAGCAAAACCGGCAAAGGCCAGCGCGAGCAAGGCGCGCGGGAAGCTATTCATCGCGCACCTCGGTGACGTGCTGAGCCTGCAAGCTCTGCAGAAAATGAGCGGTATCGGCAAGGTGGAACTTTGGATCGCTCGACTCGATGCAAAGAAAGAAACGATCCGTCGAGGCCATCTTAAAACGGTCTACATTGAAAAGCGGATGATGCGGCTGCGGCAAACCGTTGAGTGCCAGCATGCCGAAAACAGCGAAGAGCGATGCGAACAAAATGGTCATTTCAAAGGTGACGGGGATGAAAGCCGGCCAGCTGTTATAGGGACGGCCACCGATATTCTGCGGATAGGAAACGACGTTCACCCAATACTGAAAGGCAAAGCCGCCAAGGCCTCCGCAAAGCCCGCCGATCAGCGTAATCAGCGGAACCTTGTTGCGCTTCAGGCCGAGTGCTTCGGAAAGACCCTCGACCGGAAACGGCGTGTAGGCGTCGATATGCTTGTAGCCGGCGTCGCGGACTTTTTCGGCGGCCCGGATCAGCTGATTCGCGGAATCAAACTCTCCGAGCAAGCCGTAGCGATGGGAACGCTCGTGTTCCATTACCTATGTCCCTCGGCGTTATGCGCCACCAGTTCGCGCATTTCAGCAATGGCAATCGCGGGCAATCCGCGAACAAAGAGGAACAGGAGCATGGTGAAAAGCCCCAGAGTGCCCACGAGAGTGGCATAGTCCCAAGCCGTCGCGGAGTAACGGCCCCAAGCGGATGGCATGAAGTCGCGAGAGAGGCTGATAACGATGATGACGAAACGCTCAAGCCACATGCCGATGTTGATCACGAGCGACATCACGAAGAGCGCCGCGACATTCGTGCGAACCTTTTGAATCCAGAGAAGCTGAGGAGTGAGGATGTTGCAGAGGAGCAGCGCGTAATAATAGTGAGCGTAAGGGCCATGCAGGCGCTGCTGGACCAGAAAGACATCGAATTTATTGCCGCTGTAGAGCGAGAGGAAGAACTCGAAGAAGTAGCCGTAAGCGACAATGAGCCCCGTGCCGAGCATCACCTTAGCCATGTTCTCGAGGTGGCGCATGGTGATGAAGTCCTGCAAGCCATACGCCTTACGAAGCGGGATGGCAATGGTCAGCACCATGGCAAAGCCGGAGTAGATGGCGCCAGCAACGAAATAAGGCGGGAAGATCGTCGTATGCCAGCCGGGAACAATGGCGATGGAAAAGTCAAAGCTCACGACGGTGTGGACGGAGAGGACGAGAGGAGTAGCCAGACCGGCCAGCAAGAGATAAGCGGTCTGATAACGGTTCCAGTGCTTTGCCGAGCCGCGCCAGCCCATGGCGAGCATGCCGTAGATAATCTGTTGTGTCTTGGATTTGGCGCGATCCCGCAGCGTGGCCAAGTCTGGAATCAAGCCGATGAACCAAAAGAGCAGCGAAACCGTGCCGTAGGTGGAGACCGCGAAGACGTCCCAAATCAGCGGGCTGCGGAACTGCGGCCAAATACCCATGTTGCTGGGGTAGGGGAACATGAAATAAGCCATCCACGGCCGGCCTGCGTGGATGAGCGGAAAGAGCGCGGCGCAGGCGACGGCAAAAAGCGTCATCGCTTCGGCAAAGCGATTGATGGAGGTGCGCCACTTTTGATTCAGGAGAAAGAGAATCGCCGAAATCAGCGTGCCAGCGTGGCCGATACCGATCCACCAGACGAAATTGACAATGGCGAATCCCCAGCCGATGGGGATGTTAATACCCCAGATTCCGGTGCCCTTTGTAAACAGCCAGGCCACGGCCACAGTCAACATCATGACTATGCTGAAGGTCAGCGCGAAGCCCGCGAGCCATCCAAGACCAAGAGGACGGGTCAAAACGATGGACGCGATTTTGTCCGTAACCGAGGCGTAGGTATGGCCGGGCTCGAGAACGGGCGTCAAGCGCCGGATGTGCGGCGAATCGAGAGGCGGCGTTTGCTGGGTGGTGCTCATGCCTTCTCCAGCTCCGAATTGCGATTGCGAACGGCGGCAAGGTAAGTGGTGCGAGGACGGGAGTTCAATTCCCCAAGGATATTGTAATTGCGCTGCTGCGCTTTCAGCTTGGCGACGCGGCTTGCCGGGTCGTTCTTATCGCCGAAGACGATGGCCTCCGACGGGCAGGCTTGCGCGCATGCGGGAGTGATTTCGCCGTCGCGCACCGGGCGATTTTGGATATCGGCCTGGATGCGCGCGCGATTGATGCGCTGCACGCAGTACGTGCACTTTTCCATGACGCCGCGGCTGCGCACCGTGACTTCCGGGTTGCGCATGAGTTTGTACTGCGGCGTTTCCCAATCCTGGAAGCGGAGAAAATTGAAGCGCCGAACCTTGTACGGGCAGTTGTTCGAGCAATAGCGCGTGCCGATACAGCGATTGTAAACCATGTCGTTCAAGCCTTCGCCGCTATGAACGGTGGCGCCCACCGGGCAGACCTGCTCGCACGGGGCGTTTTCGCATTGCTGACAGGGGACGGGCTGAAAGAACGTCTCGGGATTGGCGAGCGCGTCGTTGTCGTTCGTGCTCGGATCATTGGTCTTGGTTTCAGCAAGATAATAGCGGTCGACGCGAATCCAGTGCATTTCGCGCCCGCGCATGACCTGGTCTTTGCCGACGACCGCGATATTGTTTTCCGACTGGCAGGCGATCACGCAAGCGTTGCAGCCATTGCAGCTATTCAGATCGATGGCCATGGCCCACGCCTGGTGCTTGCTGTAATCGAACTCCGGCTGTTTATAGAGCGAATTGTCGCGCGCGGGAGTCTCGTCGCCCTCGAGGGCGAAGGCAGGATTCTTGCGGTATTCCTCCAGAGAGGCCGAAGCCATGATCTTTCGGCCTTCCATATTGAAATGATACTGGGTGCAGGCGAGAGGATAGGTCGCGCCGGTGGCTTTTAACTGGCCGCCAGTAGCGGTCCACAGCGCATTAGAAGCACGGACAACGTAGGCGTTGAAACCTTTGTTGGTGCCGGTGTAGCCGGCGCTCTTGCGGCCATAGCCGAGCGGCAACACCACTACGCCATCCGCCTGGCCGGGAACAATCCACGCGGCTGCGGTCACCTTGCTGTTGGAGAGCGTGATGTCGTAGACGTTCGAAACGATCTGGCCGTGCTCGCCGCCTCGGGAGACGGGATGCTGCTCTTGCTGGAGGCTCTCTGCCGTTTTCGGACTGAGCAGCGCGGCGTTATCCCAAGTGAGCTTCGTGACAGGCTTCGGCAGCTCCTGCAACCAGCCATTGTTGGCAAAGCGGCCATCGTAAATCGAAGGGTCGGGGCGGAAGATAAATTCGATTTGGCCGGGCGCCAGGTTCTTGGGATTCGGCAGCGCCGCTATATTCACCTTTGCGCTGAGACCCGAGAGGGCAGGGAAAGCCGTGTTGGCTACGAAGCCATCGTTGAGCGTTTTACGCCAGAACTTCTCGAAGTCCGCGGCTCCCGCGGCAGCCTTTACTTCATCGCGAAGAACGTCGTAGTCCGAAATTCCAGGCTTATCGCCAAAGGCGGCGAGCACCTGACGCGCGGAATGCGTCTGGTAGAGCGGGGCGATCAAAGGCTGAATGATGCTCAGGGTGCCGTCAAAAGCACGGGCATCGCCCCAAGTTTCCAGGAAGTGCGATTCCGCGATATGCCATTTGCAATATTCGGCGGTTTCATCGAAGTGACGGCTGACACTAACGGTGTTTTCGACTTTGCCGAGCTTGGAAGCGAAGTCGTAGTCGTGCGGAGCGGAATAAACGGGGTTCACACCGATGACAACGAGCGTATTCACCTTGCCTGCGTCCATATCCGCACAAAGCTCGGTGAGCGATTGCAGGTGATTGACAGGACTGGCCTCGATAGGCTCAGTGTAATAAAGCGTGTTACCCGCATTGCCGAGAGCGCTGTTGATGGCATGCGCTATGGCATGGACCTCGGGAGTTTGCTGCTCGCCGGCAACCACCAAACTCGCCCCGCGATGCGCCTGTAAATCCTTCGCGACGGATTCGAGGAACTTCGCGGAGCCGGCAGGCGCTTCCGCATTTCCGCCCAAGCCCAGCTTTGCCGCAAGCGCCCGGGCGAAAACGTCGACATCGGATGCGCGAAGGGGCAACCGATGATCGGCCGTAGCTCCCGTCACGGTCGGCGTTGGCTCGACGGCATAGAAGCGGCTCATCTCCGAATTCGGACCGTCCAGTTTGCGCCGGCGATAGAAGTCGCGCATGTAGCGCACGTGCCCAGGCCCTTGCGTCAAGAAGTCCGAGTCCAGAGCCAGAACGACTTCGGCTTTCTCCAGGCGATAGACCGGATGAACGTAGCGGCCGAAGGCGAGCTTGGTGCCCTCGCGCGGGCCGTCGCTTACCGCCGGCTCCCACTGATGCCACTTTGCGCCCGGGAAAAGCTTGAGCAGGCTCTGGATCTGTGCGGCCAAGCTCGGAGAGGTGATGGCTCCCGTGAGAATGCGGAAAGCACTGCCGTCGGTGACCTTGACGCCGGCAGCCATGGCGGCTGCCGCATCGGCAAACTGCTCCCAGTTGCGGATTTCTCCCAGGAAAGTGATCGTCTTTGCGCGGTCCGGGTCGTAAAGATCGAGTATGGCAGCTTGCGCAAAAGCATCCGTTGCGCCCAGGCTGCCGGGATGGTCGGGGTTGCCCTCAATTTTGGTGGGGCGGCCTTCGTGACTTTCCACGAGAATGCCGAGCGAATCGGCGCCGGTCGTCACCGTGGTGGCAAAAAACAGCGGATTGCCGGGAACCATGCCGTCCGGCTGCTTGACGTAGGGAACAATATGCTGCTGCGGCGCTCCGCATCCCGCCATCCCCGCGAACGCGAGCGATGCGCCCATCAACTTCAGAAAATCGCGCCGGTCAACGGAGTTGTCCCACTCGGAAGCATGCCGCGGGAATTCGCGGTGCATGAATTCCTCGAAAGCCGGGTCCTCCGCGAGCTCCTCGATGGTACGCCAATATTGCTTGCCGCTCTTCGCCTGCAACTTGGCGCGCACGGCGGCCATGTCCAGTTTGCGCAGCGGCGGGGCGGTCAGCGCGGCGACCGAAACGTCGGGCGCGTGCTGATCGTGATGGTGCTCGTCGAGATGTTCGTCAGCGCTCATATCGTTTCATCGATGGCAAGTTCCGCAACTGGTCAGCTCGGCCACGGTCCGAATCTTGCGTTCTTTGGCGAATTCCTCGCCGATTTGCTGCTGGTTGGGACCCGGCTTCCAATCCATGTTGTAAACCTGATCCATGGGGCGCAGCGCGGCCGCGACGTTGCGGTGGCAATCGAGGCACCACTGCATTTCCAGCGTGCTGGCCTGGAAAACCAGCGGCATCTGGTTCACCGTGCCATGGCAGGTGGAACAACCCACCCCCTTGTTGACGTGAATGCTGTGATTGAAATACGCGAATTCCGGCAGCCGATGGACCTTCACCCATCGAATCGATTGGTCCGTGCGGTAGCTTTCGCGGACCGGTTCGAGATAGTCGGCATTCTTGAACAGCACGGAATGGCAATTCATGCAGGTCTTTGTGGGAGGAATTCCCGCGAACGCCGAAGTCTCGACTCCCGTATGGCAGTAGCGGCAATCAATTCCGTCGTCGCCCACGTGGTGCTTATGGCTGAACTGCACCGGTTGCTCGCGAACAATGTTTTGGTTCGTCCAGTAAGGAGTGCGGGCAATGCCAATCACGCCGCCGACGGCGAGCGTGGCAATGAAAATACCGGCGAACACACTGAAACGCGCGATGAAGTTCGTGCTGCGGTGAAAAATCTGGGCCATTTTGTATTTTGCACTTTCGGCGGCGGAGCGCCCTGGAAGGGCATGATCGGCAGATCCACCACGTCATAACCGGGCAGTGCAAAATCCCGGGTCATCTGCGACGCGATAGTGTCCAACAAATCGTTCTCGAATGCAAGATTTGTGAAC
>DASRCZ010000267.1:0-6754 GCA_035652855.1 Candidatus Acidiferrum sp. | reverse complement strand
GAGGTGCTGCTGGATGGCAGAGCGGCGCTGGACCGCTCGCGGGAAGCCTTCGATCTGGTGATCTGCGACATGAAAATGCCGGGACTCGACGGGCAGCACTTTTACAAGTCGCTGGCGCGCATGGGGAGCCCGTTGCGCGACCGGTTTTTGTTCGTGACCGGCGACGTCATCGGTCCGCAAACGCGAGCATTTCTGCAGCAGCACCAGTTGCCGCATCTTTCGAAGCCCTTCCGCGTCGAGGAGCTGACGGCGAAGGTTCGCGCGGTGCTGGCGGTGCAGGCAAGCGCCGGCGGCGCGGCCCTGGCAGCCAGGAAAAATGCGGCGAGAAACGGATAGAGGATCATGAGCAACACGGCCACGAATGCGGAAACCCCGGCAGCAAGCGGGGAACAAACGATCCTGCTGGTGAGCGAGAACACGGATCTTTGCCAGCGAGCGCGGAAGGAGCTCGAGGTGCGGCGGGGCGGCCTGCGCGTGGCGACGGTGCGAAGCCTGGACGCGGCCTGGCGCATCGTCGAGGATACCGCTCCCGCGGTGATTCTGCTGGAAGAGGCGCGAGTCCCGGCGGAGCGCGCAAGCTCTCTCGAAACGCGCTGTTTGCAGACGGCGGTGCGTTCGCTCGCAGGGTACGCGCCCGTCGTGGTCATCGGGCCGGCCGAACAGCGGGAGGAACTCTCGGCGCTGGTGGCGGCCGGGGCCGCGGACTATGTGGAAAGCGGAGCGAAGTGCCTGCCCGAAGCGCTGAACTGCGTGGAACGGCGGCTGAGCGAAGCGGGCGAAATCTCGCGGCATGCTCCGGAAGTGCTCGCGCGCATGGGCGACGGCGATGAAGAGGACTTCGGCGAGGTGCTGCGGCACGAGCTGAATAATCCGCTCACGGGCATTCTCGGAAATGCGGAGCTGCTGCTGGCGGAGATTCGGAGGAAGGGCGATGGGCGCTTGCCGCCGGGCGGGCTGCAGCGCGTCGAGACCATCGCGGCGCTTGCGGTGCGGCTCAGGGAGACGGTGCGGCGGCTGAGCCAGGAGTGGGAAGCCCGCCGCACAAGCGAAATGGGCTAGTGCCCCTCGGACCGCGAGGGTCCGGCGGCTTGAGCGGAGTAAAAGGCGAGGACGCGGCGGCGGAATTCCACCGGCTCGAAGCCGATGGCGGCTGTGTGGTATGCGCCGGGGACGACCCAAAGTTGTTTCGAGCCTCTCGCTGCATCAAAAATCGCGCGCGTGTGCCGGCACGGCAGCGCTTCGTCCCGTTCGTCGCAAATCAACAGGACGGGGAAGGGACGCCCGGAAACCGACTGCTCCGGAGAGACGTCGCCGGCCGGGAATCCGGCGAGCGCAGATCCGCGGCCGAGCAGCGTCCAGGTAAAGGGACGAAAGAGCGTCTTGCCGAGCAGCGGGGACTTGCGAAGTCCGGCGTAGTCATAGGCGGCTTCGCGCAAGCTGGCGAAGGGCGCTTCCGCCACAACGGCTTCGATGCGCGGGTCGATTGCGGCGGACTGCAGAGCGATACCCGCGCCCATCGATTCGCCAAGCGCGAAAAGGTGGAACTCCGGCGATGAGATCATGGGCTTAGGCTCCGACGCCAGCAATGCGCCGATGGTGGCGCGTGTGTCGGCGCGTTCAAGCCAGCCGTAGGTGGCGGCCGGCCCTTCGCTCTGGCCGTGGGCGCGAGCGTCCATCATCACCACGCCGTAACCGGCGCGCAACAGCATATCCGCTTGGCCCATGACACCGAGACGGTTATCGGCAACGCCGTGAAACAGCAACACCCACGAGCCGCTGGGCCGCAGCGGCCGGACTTTCCATCCGCGCAGCAGAACGCCATCGGGCGCGTGTACGTCGAAATCCTCGCGGCTGGCGCCGATGGACTGAAACCTCTGGGCGGCGGCGCGGATGAGTTCAGGCGGGAGAGGGCGCCGCATGGGATGGAGAAAGGCCGGAGCAACCAGCCATCCGGCAATGGCCGCGAGCGCGGGCGGAAGAAGCACGAGGATGCCGAGGGCGCCGAGGATTCGTTTGCGCATGGCGAGAGCCGGACTCGATGTACGTTACTGTACGTTGAAGATACGAAAACGGCTGGAAAGAGTTCATCATGGAAGGCCGATAATAGGAAGCAGACAGGGGAATGAAAGTACTGGCAAACAACCTGCGGCTGGCCGCGACGGACTTGAGCAATCATCTTGCGTGCCGCCACGTCACGACGCTCGACCTTGCGGTCGCGCGGGGAGAGCGCAGCGCTCCGGAATGGGCGGCGCCGGATCTCGCGGTGATCCAGGAACTCGGGTTGCGGCACGAAAAGGCGTATCTGGAACATCTCTCGGCCGCAGGGCGCCAGGTAGCGAGCCTGGCGCACCTGGATCACCGAGACGAAGAACGCTTGCTCGATGAGACGCTGGCGCTGATGGAGCGCGGAACGGACGTGATCGCTCAAGGAGCGCTGGCGGGCGATGGCTGGTTCGGCCGTCCGGACGTGCTGCTGCGAGTGGAGAAGCCAAGCGGGCGATGGCGATGGTCCTACGAAGCGGCGGATACGAAGCTTGCCAGGGAGACGAAGGCCACAACGATTCTGCAACTTTCGCTTTATTCAGAACTGCTCGAGGTGACGCAAGGAAGCGCGCCGGAGTGGATGTGGGTGGTGCCGCCGGGAAATGGCTACGCCGGAGAGAGGTACCGGTTCGCGGAATACGCCGCGTTTTACAGGTATGTGAAGCAGCGGTTGCTTGATGCAACGAGCAGGGGCGAGCGGGAGACGACGTATCCCGAGCCGGTGGAGCACTGCAACGTGTGCCGGTGGTTCCGCGAATGCGACGCGCGGCGGCGCGCCGACGACCATCTTTCCCTGGTGGCGGGAATCCGCCGGCTGCAGCGGAGACAGCTCGTGGAATGGAATACCGAGACGATGGTGAAACTCGCGGCGCTGCCGATTCCGTTAAGAGAACGGCCGGACCGCGGCTCCCGCGAAGGGATCGAGCGGGTGCGCGAGCAGGCACGGGTGCAGGTGGAAGGCCGAACGCGTTCGGCGCTGGTCCATGAGCCGATTCTGCCGGTCACCAGCGGCACTGGGTTCTGCCGTTTGCCGCTGCCATCCTTCGGGGATGTGTTTCTTGATCTGGAAGGGGACCCTTTTGCGGGCGAGCAGGGCCTGCAATATCTCTTCGGCATGGCGTTTCGCGACTCGAGGGGCGAGCTCCGGTACGAGAAGCGCTGGGCGCTGGACCGCGGCGGGGAAAAAGCGGCCTTCGAATGGGCGGTGGATGAAATCATGCGCCACTTGGCAGGCGATCCGAAGATGCACGTCTACCACTTCGGGGCGTATGAACCGGGCGCACTGAAGCGCCTGATGGGGATGCATGCCACTCGCGAGGATGAAATCGACCGCCTTCTGCGCGCCGGCAAGCTGATTGACCTGCACCAGGCATTCAAGCAGGGGCTGCGCGCGAGCGTCGAGGAATATTCGCTCAAGAAGCTGGAGGCCTTCTGCGGATTCACGCGGCGAACTCCTCTCGAGGAGTCGCGCGCGGCGATGCGCTACGTGGAGCACCGGCTGGAACTCGGGTGGCCGGAAGGGGAGGAAATGCCGGACGCGATCCGCGCGACGCTCGAAGGCTACAACGCGGAGGATTGCTTCGCCACGGCGCGCCTTCGCGACTGGCTCGAGGAACAGCGGGCGCAAATCGCCCGCTGGGAAGAGGTGCCGCGCCCAGCGGAAAAGAGCGGCGATCCCTCGGAAAGATTGCGGAACAAACTGGACCGCGCGGCCGATTTGACGCAACGGCTGCTCGAAAGGGTTCCGAGCGAGGCAGGCGCCCGGAACGAGGAGCAATCGGCGACCTGGCTCGTTGCGCAACTGCTGAGCTGGCATCGCCGGGAGGAGAAGCGCGCCTGGCAGGAGGGTTACCGTCTGGCCGACATGGAAGACAGCGAGTTGCTGGATGAGCGTGTGGGGCTTACGCGCATGCGCTTCGTGGGGCGGATCGACCGCGGTCAGCAGGTTCCGACCGACCGCTATTGCTTCGATCCACAGAAGAGCAACGTTCGCCAGGGCAAGGAGGTGTATTCCGGAGAGGAAAAAGTCGGCAAGGTTGTGGCAATCGATCATGTGAAAGGGGTCGTCGATATCAAGAAGACCAACAAGTCCGCCGAATGGCATCCGTCCACGGTTTACATGTGGGATGCGCCAATCTCCGCCGACAATCAGGCTGCTTCCCTGTACCGGCTCGGTGAGTGGATTGCCTCGCACGGCGTGGATGTTCCGGGAAGCCACCGTGCCGCGCGCGACCTGCTGCTGCGGCGGCCACCGCGTTTGCGGAACGGCGAAACACTGGCGCCGCGCGCTTCGGAGATGCCGCAAAACACGGCCACGCGGATTGCGCTGGCGCTCGAGGACTCGGTCTTCGCGATTCAAGGGCCGCCAGGCTCAGGAAAAACCTACACCGGAGCGCGAATGATATGCGAACTCGCGAGGCGGGGAAAAAAGGTTGGAGTCACGGCACTTAGCCACAAGGTGATTCGCCATCTTCTGGACGGCGTGGTGGAAGCCGCGCGGGAACAGGACGTCCCGGGCATTCGCTGCATGCATCGCGAGAACGAAGGAGAAGAGAGCGATGGGGTGGCCGTCGCGGCGAAAAATGAAGAGGCGCTCGAGGAGCTTGCGCGAGGCCGCGTCAGCGTCCTGGGTGGAACTTCCTGGCTATGGTCGTTGGAAGCGGCATTTGAATCGGTGGACGTGCTGTTTGTGGACGAGGCCGGGCAGATGGCGCTGGCGGACGTCCTAGCCGTGGCGCAGGCGGCGAAGAGCGTTGTGCTCATTGGCGATCCGCAGCAACTGGAACGGCCCTTGCAGGGGAGCCATCCGCCGGGAGCGGAGAAGTCAGCGCTCGAACACCTGCTAAACGGCCAGAAAACCATTTCGCCGGAAATGGGACTTCTGCTGCCGGAAAGCTGGCGCTTGCATCCGGAGGTGTGCAAGTTCACGTCGGAGCTTTTCTACGAGGCAAAATTGCGCTCACATGCGATGGCGCGGAACCGGGAGATCAAAGGCCATCCCTGGGTGAAGAAGGCGGGCCTGTGGTATGTGCCGGTCGAACACGAGGGGAATCGCAACGCCTCCGCCGAGGAAGTCGAAGCGGTCGGGAGGATCGTGGAGAGCCTGCTAAGGCCCGAGGTGCGCTGGTTCTACAGCGCGGGGAACAGCCGCCGAATGAGCGAAGAGGAAATTCTGGTCGTCACGCCCTACAATGCCCAGGTGGCGGACCTCTCAGCGCGGCTTCCGCGAATCAAGATTGGAACAGTGGACAAATTTCAGGGGCAGGAAGCAGCCGTGGTGATTTATTCGCTCACGACGTCTTCTCCGGAGGATGCGCCGCGCGGGATGGAATTTCTCTACAGCCTCAACCGGCTGAACGTGGCCACTTCGCGAGCGAAGGCCGCGGTGATTCTGGTGGGCAGTCCACTGCTTTTCGAGCCGGAGTGCCGGACGCCGCGGCAGATGCAACTGGCGAATGCCCTGTGCCGTTACCGGGAGCTTGCCACTGAAGTGCCTGCGAGCCAAATCTGAGAGCTGCGCCCGCCTACTGCACAAACGGATAAACCTCGCCGGCGATCCAATAGTTCGCCAGCAGTACGGAGAAGAGGGTGCCGGCCACCCACAGCATCCAGCGCCAGCGATTGGAAACCGCGATGACATCGGAATGCTGAAACGTCAGATCCGGCAAATACGCCGCGCAATAGCAAAGATTGGCGACGACCGCGAGGATGACGAGCTGCACGAGAGTCCAGAGGTGGAACGCTGGGAGGAAATGGGGCCAACTGAAAACGATCCACGCGAGGACGACGGAGCAGAGAACCGCGTTGTAGAGGATTCGGCGCGGCTCCCAAAACAGCACGGCCTTTCGAAAGGCGTCAGTAAACTCGGGCACGGAGGGCAACCCCCGGTGAAGAGGATAAGGGGAGTGACACGATATGTTCAAGCACCGCGCATCACCAAGGCAACGCCGCCGAAGAGACGCGCTTCGCGAAACGCTTAGGAGCGGAAGAGCACGGACTCGCGCTGAAACATTTTGACGGCCAGAAACAGGGCCACGGCCGCGTAGACGCAGGTGGATGCGAAGATGAGCGCAATATAGTTCCAGTGATAGGTGCCAATGACCAGTTCCTTGCAGAGCAGGCTGACGTTGAGAACCGGTATCAGCGCCAGTTTGGGATCAAGTTCGATCGTTGGGATCATGGCCGCGATCGCCGGCAAGACGACGATGAAAATGAGCGGCGTAATGTAGCTCTGGGCTTCCTTGTAACTCTTGGCAAAGGTGGCGATGGTGATGAGCACGGAGGAAAACAGTACGGCCAAAGGCAAAGCCATGATGAACACGGAAAGAGCGGCTCCAAAGCCGATGTGAAATGTCATGCCATTTTCGCCCGCCTGGATGGGGGTAGCGCGGAGGGTGTTGGCGATGGCGAAGGAGATGCCCATGGAAAGGACCGAAAGCGCGGCGGTAGTGAGTGCGGTGGTGAACACGAGCAAGAATTTGCCGAGCACCAGGTGCATGCGGGAGATCGGGCTGGAGAGGATGGTCTCCATCGTTCCGCGTTCCTTTTCGCCGGCGGTGAGGTCCATGGCTGGGTGCATTCCGCCGTTGAAGCAGAGGAAGACGACGATGTAGGCGATGAAGCCGCCGAAGAAAAGCGCGCCGCCGGATTTTTCGGGCGGGGCGACGTTCTTGGTTTTCACTTCAAAGGGCTTGAGGACGGATTCGCCGAG
>DASRCZ010000266.1:0-3915 GCA_035652855.1 Candidatus Acidiferrum sp. | reverse complement strand
TTCGGTCTTCCATGACTTCCAGTCCATCGTGGCGAAAGCCGAGCGCATCTACCGGGAACTCCCGGCCAATCAGCGGGACGCATTTTTTGAACTCGTCCTGTTTCCGGCGAAAGCCTCGGCGCAAGTCACCGAGCTCTACGTTACTGTCGCCAAGAATCGCCTCTGCGCCGCTCAAGGCCGCGCTCGCGCGAATGATCTTGCCGCGGAGGCTCGCGCGCTCTTTGCCGCCGATGCGTCCCTCTCGGCCGATTACAATCACACGCTCGCCGGCGGCAAATGGGACCACATGATGGACCAGACGCATATCGGCTATACCTCCTGGAACGAGCCGCCACAAAACACCATGCCCGCGGTAAGGCAACTCGAGCTTTCCGGCCCCGCGCGGATGGGGGTGGCCGTCGAAGGTTCCGCGGACGCTTGGCCCGGCTCGCCGGCGCCAGCGGCACTGCCGCGCTTCGACGCATTTCGTCGCCAAAGCGAATTTATTGACGTGTTTAATCGCGGTCGCGACTCCTTCGCCTTCTCGGCCTCAGCGAGCGCGCCCTGGATCGTGCTAAGCGCCTCGCGCGGCCTGGTGAAAAAAGAACGGCGCCTTTGGGTGAGCATCGATTGGAGCAAGGCGCCGCGGGGCTCGGCTTCCGGCTCGATCGAGATATCGAGTCCCGCCGGAAGGCATGTCGCGATTGCTGTTCCGATATGGAACCCTCAACAATCCACCCGTGCTTCTCTCGATGGCTTCGTCGAATCGGACGGCTATGTCTCCATCGAATCCATTCACTACACCGCTAAAATCGATACTCCCGCAGCGCGCTGGGAGGCGATCGATGATCTCGGCCGCACCCTCTCGTCCATGAGCGTCTTTCCTGTTACTTCCTCAAGCTTGACGCCGCCGTTGTCGCCGCGTCTCGAATATCGCATGTATCTTTTCTCTCCGAAGCAGGTTCAAGTCGAAGCCATCCTTGCGCCTACATTGAATTTTGTCCCCGGCCGCGGACTGCGTTATGCCATTTCGTTTGACGACCAGCCTCCGCAAGTGATTGACGCGCTGGCCCACAACTCTGTCCAGGATTGGTCCATCGCTGTCGAGGACAGTGTCCGAAAATCGGTCTCGCGGCACTCACTCTCCGGCTCCGGCTACCACGTTCTCAAGTTCTGGATGGTGGATCCCGGCCTGGTCCTGCAGAAGCTCGTTGTCGATCTCGGCGGCGTCAGACCGAGTTACCTTGGCCCTCCAGAGAGTTTCTTCCGTTTCTCTAAATAGCGGTCGGTTCCCGAGCAGCGAACGTTTGCTGTTCGATTCCGACCGCTTGTTTGCCATTCGTACCGGTTCCGGCTATTTCCTGACGGGAACTCCCCGGCCAAAATTTTCGTTCTTCGCCATCCGTGGCTGTGTATCGTGGAGTTCAATGCGCCCTTGTGGCGCGTCAGGCTATGGGCAAACTCCGCATTCTCGTTTCGCTGACTACGGACGACAACGACTACCAACTGGAACAGGCAAGCTCCGCCGAAATGGCCGCGGCAAAGTTCGGCGTGGAAGCGCAGATCATCTATGCCGGAAACGATGCGATTAGCCAGAGCACTCAATTGCTTCGGCACATCCAGGCGCCGGAAAATGAACGGCCGCAGGCCATCGTCTTCGAGCCGGTCGGCGGCACGGCGCTCCCGCAAGTTGCCCGCGCGGCGGCGTCGGCGGGGATCGGCTGGGCGATTCTGAACCGCGAAGCCAATTACGTTGCGGAGCTTCGCCGGATAAGCAAGGCGCCGGTCTTCTCCGTGAGTTCGGACCACGTTGAGATTGGCCGCATTCAGGGCCGCCAATTCGCTGTCCTGCTGCCCAAGGGTGGGTCGCTTCTCTATATCCAGGGACCCTCGGAAAACTCCGCCGCCAAGGAACGCACGGCCGGAATGCTTGAAACGAAGCCATCCAATATTTCCGTGACGACGTTGAAAGGCCAGTGGACGGAGGAAAGCGCGCTGCGTGCTGTCCGGTCCTGGATGAAGCTGACTACCTCGCAGAAAGCGGTCATCGACGCGATCGGCGCGCAAGATGACTCGATGGCCATGGGAGCGCGCAAGGCCTTCGAGGAATTGCCTAACGAGGCCGGCCGCGAGCGCTGGCTGAAACTGCCGTTTACCGGATGCGATGGATTGCCGAAAACCGGGCAGACCTGGGTGCGCAACGGCATTCTCACCGCGACCATTTTTGTTCCTCCCAATGCCGGCCAGGCGATCGAGATGCTCGTCGACGGAATGTTGCGCGGAAAACCGGTTCCCGAGCGGGCCCTGACCCCAGCCAGTTCGGTTCCCCCACTCCATGAAATCAAGCCCGTAGCGCGTTGAAGCAACGTGGGCGGGTTTTGGCGTGCTGCCTGCCGTGTTGCTGTTCGTGAAAATCCTGTTTGCCTGCATTGAAAAATCGATTTTGTTGCTTGTGCCGGCCCTGCCCCGTCGTATAATGCCGCCCGGTCGTCGCTCGAACCAAATTCGCCGCGCCGGAGACGCTTGTGGAGGATCGAGCCAAGGACTTCGCGTTAGATCGCAGGCAGTTTCTCACCGCATCGGGCGGGGCCCTGCTGGCAAGCTCTGTACCGCTCTCTCCCAAAGCTGGCGGAGCCGAAGCGGAGGCATCTGCGGCGGCGCCGCATGCGTCTCCGTCGCCTTCCCGCAAAATTCCCATCGGCGTGTTCAATCCTGTCTACGGCAATCTGTCGCTCGATGAGATGCTGGACCGCGTCAGCGCTCTCGGACTCGAGGCCATCGAGGTGGGAACGGGAAGTTACCCCGCCAATCCGCATTGCCGTCTGGACGAGCTTATCGCCGATCGCTCCAAGGCCAAGGCTTGGCAAAAGAAGTTCGAGGATAAGGGAATTCAGGTTGCAGCGCTGAGTTGCCATGGAAATCCCGTGCATCCCGATACCAAGCGCGCGCAGCGCGATGCGGAAACCTTTCGGAAAACCGTGCTCCTCGCGGAAATGCTCGGCGTGAAGGTCATCGTCGGGTTTTCGGGGTGCCCTGGCGGTACGCCAGCCGATGCGCAGCCCAACTGGATCACCTACCGCTGGCCTCCGGAGTACGGAGAGATGCTGGATTGGCAGTGGAAGGAGAAAGTGATCCCGTATTGGAAGGAAGCCGCGAAATATGCCCGCGATCACGGTGTTCACCGGCTGGCCTTCGAGATGCACCCCAATTTTGTGGTGTACAACCCGAAGACCCTGATGAAGCTGCGCGAAGCCGTGGGCGAGGAAATCGGCGCCAACTGCGATTTAAGCCATCTTTTCTGGCAAGGGTGCGATCCAGTGGAAGTAATTCATTTCCTTGGCAAGCAAGGCGCGCTCTTTCACGCACACATGAAAGACACCGTTCTTTTCCCGGAGAATGTCGCGAAGTACGGTGTCCTGAATTTCGCCTCGGAAGCGCGCGATCTGCCCGATGCCAGCGCCACGTTCCGCGCCGTCGGTTACGGTCACAGCGCGAACTTATGGAAATCCGTGGTGAAAGCCTACATGGACGCCGGCTACGAGGGCATTCTTAGCATCGAGAATGAGGATCCGATCCTCACCGGCGAAAAGGGCGTCGAGCGCGCCGCTTATGTCTTAAAGAACGTCCGTGAAGAATTGCTGGCGGCTTGATGGCAAGCCGGGCACGTTGCCGCCGCGAACGGTCTCTGTTGGAACTGAAGGAGGATCCATGCACAGGCGTGAACTCTTCCGCATGCTGGCGGCCGGCAGCGTGCTGCCGGCGCTCTCCCCGGATGTTTTGGCGCTCTGGCGCGCGGCGCAGACCGCTTCCGGATACCAGCTTAGAACTCTTAGCCCGCACCAGAACGAAACCGTACTCGCGATGATCGATCTAATCATTCCCGTCACCGATACGCCCGGCGCCAAAGCCGCGCGCGTGAATGAATTCATCGACGTA
>DASRCZ010000265.1:0-8213 GCA_035652855.1 Candidatus Acidiferrum sp. | reverse complement strand
GATCGGGCTGCTGCGGATAAAAGTAGTGGTAGTAATATTGGCCGGTCTTTGCGTCCAGGCTCCACGCGGGCGAGCCGAAAATCGATTGCCAGTTGTTCGGCGGCTGCCCCGGGCCTTTGCCGTCGCGCCAGATGTACCAATCGCGATGGGCGGCCGTACGCGAGGATCGCGAATCGATGAACCAGGGGTGCTGGTCGGAAGTGTGGTTCACCACAAAATCGAGAATCACGCGAATCCCGCGCTCCCGCCCTTCTTTCACCAGTTTGTCAAAATCCGCCAGCGTGCCGTACATCGGATCGATTGCTTCGTAGTCGGAAACGTCGTAGCCGAAATCCACCTGCGGAGAAGGGAAGCACGGAGTAATCCAAATGGCGTCGATGCCAAGTGACCTCAAATAGTCGAGCTTCGAGGCGATGCCATTCAGGTCTCCGATCCCGTCGTTGTTGCTGTCGGCGAAGCTGCGGGGATAGATTTCGTAGAAGACCGCGTGCTGCCACCACTCGTGGCCGTGCGCATCGGGCTTATTTCCTTGCGCCGGCGTGCTCAGCGCCAAAAGGCTGCACGCCGCAATCCAGCTGGCCAAACGTGTGAGCTGTTTCATCATGACCTCCCGTCTCGCGGCTTCTCTCAGCCTGCTCGGAAAGGCGAATGCCTCTCCCGCGGCTACGGCCTCCCGCGCAAACGAATGGTGAGCTTTTGGCGCGGATATGGATCGGCGCCGTTGGAGCCGATGGTTACCCCGATTTGCGTTCCCTCGGCCCGCCGCTCGATTTCGCCGCCCTCCACGCTTTGTATCTGCTCTGGATTCCACACCGAAAGCAAGTAGCGCCTGCCCGCTGCCCCCGCAAGGTCCAAGGTCAGTTGGTCCTTCGCGGCGGACCAGGCTTCGGAAAGAACGCGCAGACCCTGGCTCTTTGCGCCCAGTGGAGGCAGATTCGAGGAAAAGCTCACCGCAAAATCATCCATCACGCGAATCCGCAGGTGATGCTTGCCTGTGCCAAGCGAAAAATGCACACGCGCGTGCTGGTCGCTCAAGTTTGGCACGGTACTAACCGCTATCGGTTTCCCGTCAAGCTGAGCATCGCGCACTTTCGCTCGTAAACTCACCGCCGGCGCGAAATCCACCTTGCAGTCGCCGCTGCCCGCGCCGCGCTCGGCATCCAGGGAAATTTCCTGCTCCGTCCGTTCGAAGCGCAGCGTCGCCACATCCCCGCACGCGTGGAGATTCGAAATACCGAAGCGCTTCCACTCCGCGGGAAGATGCGGCGCGAGCGCAACCGAGTGTTCGAGCGCATTCGTCTCGAGTCCCAGCATTCCTTTCACGATTGGGCTCACCACCATCGCCGCTGACCAAATCTGCTGCGGCGAACTGGTCGATAGCGGCTCGTAGTCATCGCCTGAGAGCACTTCGGTCACATGCCCGAGCGAGCCATCGAACGCCAGCAGCGCATTGGCCCGCAAATTCGCGTACCCCGGCGCCGCGCGATGATAGCGGTATTCCCCCGCCGAAGCCCAGCCGGTGAAAAGCGGCCACACCGCGCCATAGTGATAACCGCCGCCGCTGAATTTCGGCGACTTCGCGGAGATGATGCGCATGCCCCAATCGGTTTCTTGGTCAAAGTCGGCAAGCTGCGAAATCATCGCGTCCGCTTTGCCCTCGTCCAGCAAGCCGAACCACATCGGCACCGTAGCCAGCACGCTTGGCTCGTCGATTGCGCGTTGATCCCGCCCGATCGCAAAGGCAAACCGGTTCTTCTCCGCGATCCAAAACGCTTGATTGAGATGCTCCTTCCGCCTTTCGAAATCCATCGCCGCTTCGGCCGCTGCGCTCTCATTCCCGGTCGCGCGGGCGAGGTTCGCAAACGCTCGCACGGCTTCCGCGCCAACTCCGCTTTGATAAAATTCGCTCTCCACCGGCAGGAGCGGCCCGCCCTCGACCCAGCCGTGTCCGATTCCGAAGTTTCTTGGCAGCGATTGCGCGTCGTAGGTGGATTGCAAAAACTCATACGCCTTCCGCAAGCTGTTCCACTTCTCCTTGGCAAAGCCCAGATCGCCGCTCGCTGTCACGTAATCGTTTGCCGCGATAATATAGAGCGGCGTCGCATCTGCCGATGCATACGGATACGGAAAATCCTTAAACCACGGAACGAAGCTCGCTCCCTGCGAAATTTCGTGCGGAATTTTTCCGTCGTCACGCTGATACTTGCTGATGAATTCCAGCGCCGTGCGCGAAAGCGAAAGGTTGCCGCCCGCGCTCAGCGCCAGCGAAGTCCAGAACGAATCGCGGCCGAAATACCACGCGAACCCCGGCCGCTGGCTCTCGCCCGAGGTGCGGTAGCCCGCCACCAGCCCCGTCCCGAGAAATGGATTCGTGACCAGGCCCTGCTGCATGTCCACCCGCGCCCAGTCATACGCCGCTTGCAGCTCGCGGTCCGGCAAATCGAGCTGCACTCCCTGGTCCAGAAAATCCTGGTAGTACTTCTTCGACCCGGCGAGCAGCGCATCCGCGTCGCGCGTCAGTCGTTTGTACGTCCCCTCGGCGTCCGCGGTGCCGCTCGCCGAAGCCGCAATCACGATGAGCTTCCGTTCCTTCCCCTTGGCCGTGGCGCCTAGCCGGAAGGAATTGGCCTGCGATTCCGAATAGTTCGTCTGATATTCCTCGCCGTCCAGCGTTCCGCTCGGTGATCCAACCAGCGCCGCGAATTTCCGCTGCTCTTCGCCCAGATAGAAAGCGTGCTCACTCGCATTCCAGTAGGAATACGTTCCGCCGAGCGCCGCTGGCCACTCGAGCTGAAAATCGCGATGAAATTCCGCCTTGATCTCCAGCGGCTGTTCCGTTTCCACCTCGAAGAAAAGGATTGCGCCTGGTTCGTGCACTGGCGCGAAGAGCGTCTCGCGGACCGTGAACGTATCTCCCGCGTAAAGAATCGAAGCGCATTCCGGCCGTACACGAATTGTCCGCGCCAGCGATTCCGCCGGCAAAGCGCGGTTCTCCGTCAGAAACTTCACGTGCAATTCCCGGAAAATCTTCAGCGGATAGACCCATGCTTCCAGGATTCCAGCCTCGTTGCCAAAGAGCGCCGCTCGCGTGCCCGTCGCGGCAAGAAATTCCCACGGCCGTGCGGTGCGCGACAATACAAGCCCTCCGTCCGGCTCGGCCTCCGCTTGCGCGAAAACCTCGATCCCCGGCTTGGCGGCGCCAAAAACGCCCGCCGCAAACAAGGCAAGTAGCCCGGCGATGTGCGCCCGCGGCGCGGCCGTGCGCGTTCCTCGGAAGCATGCTGGTTTGCCGTCTTGCAATGCTCGCTTGACCCTGCGATAGAATTGAAGGCGACGGATTCTAGCACGGCCCGCAACAGAAGGTATCGTCGCATTTGCCACCAACACGCCGCGCCTTTCTCAAATCGCTAAGCCGCACAGCGCTCGTCCTTCCTCTGGAAAGGCTCCTCGCGCTTGCCCGGCCGCTAAAATGGCGCGATCCCGCCCGTCTTCCCGCGCAAGCGCCTGATCCCGGAGGCGCTCCCGCCCGAGACCTCGGGCTCACCTTTGTCAACATCGCCCGCCAGTCAGGTCTGAACGCCAAAACGCTTTTTGGCGGCGAGCACAAGAACAAATACCTCCTCGAAACCACCGGTTGTGGCGTGGCCTTCTACGATTTCGATAACGACGGCTGGCTCGACATTTTCCTTGTCAATGGCTCCCGCCTCGAAGGCTTTCCCCCGGGTCAGACTCCTTCCTCGCATCTCTTCAAAAACAATCGCGACGGCACGTTCACCGATGTCACGGAAAAGGCCGGCCTGCTGCGCAGCGGCTGGGGGCAAGGCGTTTGCATCGGAGACTACGACAACGACGGCTTCGACGATCTCTTCGTCACCTATTTCGGCAAGAACGTCCTCTATCACAACAACGGCGACGGCACCTTTACCGACGTCAGCGAGAAAGCCGGTGTCGCCGGCAACGGCAAGCGCTGGAACACTGGCTGCGCCTTTGTGGACTACGACCGTGACGGCAAGCTCGACCTCTTCGTCGCGAATTACATCGATATGGACCTAAAGACGGCCCCGCTGCCCGAATCCGGCCCCTGCCTCTACAAAGGCATCACTGTCGCGTGCGGGCCGCCCGGCCTCACCGGCGGAAAAAACATCCTCTACCATAACAACGGCGACGGCACCTTCACGGACGTCAGCGAAAAATCCGGCATTCTCCAGGCCAATGGCACCTACGGCCTGGGTGTGCTCACCGCCGATCTGGACAACGACGGCTGGCCCGACATCTATGTCGCCAACGATTCCACTGCGAGCGCGCTCTATCAAAACCGGAAAAACGGCACGTTCACCGATATCGCCACCGAAGCCGGGTGCGCCCTCAGCGCTGATGGCAAGCCGCAAGCCGGCATGGGTATTTCCGCCGCGGACTACGACATGGACGGCAACCTCGATCTCGTCAAAACCAATTTCGCCGGCGATACTCCCTCGCTCTATCACAATCTCGGCGGCGCCAATTTCGAGGATGCCACCTATCAGGCCGGTCTTGGCCGCCACACGCAATACCTCGGCTGGGGTTGCGGCTTCTTTGATATGGACAATGATGGATGGCCGGACATTCTCATTTGCAATGGGCATGTTTATCCGGAAGTTGAGCAGCTGAAAACCGAAGCCGGCTACGCCCAGCGCAAGCTGCTCTACAAAAATCTTCGCAACGGCCGCTTTGACGATGTCTCCTATGACGCCGGACCCGCCATCTCCGACCCTTCACCCTCGCGCGGTTGTGCCTTCGGCGACTTCGATAATGACGGGGACGTCGACGTCGTGGTGAACACCGTCAATGATTTCCCCCAGCTTCTCCGTTGCGATTCGCGTACTGGAAACCGCTGGATCAAAGTGAAACTCATCGGCACAAAATCCAATCGCAGCGGCATTGGCGCGCGTCTGCGCTGCGTAACCCAGCCCCCCGGCGAAACCAAACCTCATCAGCAAATCGACGAGGTTCGCAGCGGAGGCGGTTATCTCTCGCAAAATGACTTGCGCGTGCACTTCGGCCTCGGCCAAGCCGGCAAAGTGGACCTGCTCGAAATCAAATGGCCCAGCGGAATCGTGGATACCCTGAAGGACATCGCCACGAACCAGATCATCTTCATCAAGGAAGGCGAAGGGCTGGTTCGCAGCCAGCCCCCAAAACAAGCGGAGCATACTCCCAGTGGCAAGAAGCCTTGATCTTCGTACAAGCCTGGCCGCGGTGCTCGCCATTCCTGCGCTGGTCTGCGCGTTCGCTCTCGCCGCCGCTGAAAGCGAAAAGCCTCCTTTCGGAGAATGGAAGCGCGCATCGCTCAATCCCATCATTTCGCCGCGCGAAGCCGGCTGGGAGGCGAGCGGTACCTTCAACCCCGCGGTGCTGTTCGTCGGCTCCAGCACTTCAGCGAGCGCCGGAAAATTCGTGATGCTCTATCGCGCTCAGGACGCCGCCGGCACATCGCGGCTCGGCTACGCGGAAAGCCGCGATGGTATTCATTTCACGCGCCGCCCCGAGCCCGTGCTCTCGCCCGAAACCGACTACGAACGCGACGGCGGCGTGGAAGACCCGCGCCTCCAGAGAATCGGGGACGCCTGCTACCTCACCTATACCGGCTACAACAAACGCGACGCCCAACTCTGTCTTGCTCTTTCGCACGATCTGCTGCATTGGGAACGCAAGGGGGTGATCCTTCCCGCGTATCGCGGCAACTGGAATGTTGGCTGGACCAAATCCGGCGCCATTCTCGCCGAAAAAATCGCCGGCAAATACTGGATGTATTGGCTTGGCACTGCGGCGGACAAAACCGACCAGATGGGCCTGTCCTCCTCCGCCGATTTGGTCCATTGGACCGAGGAAACACAAACGCCTGTGCTGCCGCGCCGCCCAGGCATGTTCGATTCCCGCGTCGTCGAACCCGGTCCGCCGCCGTTTCTCACCTCCCGCGGCATCGCCTTGATCTACAACGGCGCCGATGATCGCCTCGTCTACCGCACAGGACTCGCCATTTTCGACCGCGCCGATCCGCGCAAGCTGCTCTATCGCTCCGATGTTCCGCTGTTCGAACCGGCGGAGACATGGGAAAAAGTCGGCCAGGTCCCCAATGTCGTCTTTGTCGAAGGACTCGTGCGCCGCGACAACCGGTTCCTCTTTTACTACGGTGCCGCCGATAAATTCGTCGGCGTTGCCGAAGCCCGTGCCGAGTGAACCCGCGCTGCCGGTGCGCGCGAAGGCTCTTCCCGTACGCTGCCTCGCGGAAGCCTCAGGGCATTGTCGCTGCCCTTTCCCGCGAACTTCTCCCCTTCGCGCGGCTCAGTCCTTTTCCTTTGGAACAACCCGGACGCCCGCGCCTTCCTTCAGCTCATTCAGGGCGTCAACCCGCGGACTTACAAACCGCTCGGCCAGCCCGCTCGGCCATCGTACTTCCACCCAGTCGGCCTTCGTTGTGGCGCCCAGTCCAAAATGCACTCGCATATCGTTGTTGGAAATGTAGCTCGACCCGCTGCGCACCTCGTCAACGAACGTTCGCGCGCCCGCCCTCAGCGTGATACGCGCTCCGATACCGTCCCGGTTTGTCCTCAACGCGCCTGCGCTCGCGCTTCTATCCGGTCCTTTAGCCTGCGGTGTTTCTTCCCCCATCGTTCGGCTCCAGGAAGTCCCCATGGTCTTGAATGCAATCCAGTGATTCCCATTCCGCGCATCATTCACCAACAGCGAGGGCCGCGCATTCATGTTGCTGATCACTGCCGACATCCGTCCGTCGTTCCATAAGTCCCCAATAGCCAGCCCCCGTGACGAAGCTAGGTCCGCAATGGCAGGTCCCGCGCTCGCTGAAATGTCCGTGAACGTTCCGTTGCCATTGTTGTGGTACAGAATCCTCGGCTCCCGAAACGTGCTTCCCAGGTGCTGGCTGTCCACCTCCGGATACACGTGCCCATTCACCAGCAGCAAATCCGGCCAGCCGTCGTTGTCTACATCGATGAACATCGTGCCCCACCCCAGATATTGCGTGTGCAAGCCGAGCCCTGCGGGAAACGTCACGTCATCGAACGATTTGCCGTCCACATTCCGGTATAGCGTCGCCGTGTCGTCCGAAAAATTCGTCTTGAAGATATCCAGCCGGCCGTCCCCGTCGTAATCCGCCACCGTCGAGCCCATTCCCGCCTGTTCGCGCCCGTCGTCGTTGAATGCCGCTCCCGCCGTCACCGCCACGTCCGTGAACGTCCCGTCGTGATTGTTGTGGTAGAGAACGCTCGCCGTGCTGTCGCATGCCACATAGATGTCCGGCCACCCGTCGTCATCGAAATCCAGCGTCGAAACGCTGAAGCCATAGTGCCCGTGCGTCCGATCGATCCCCGCCTTCACCGTAACATCCTCGAACGTCCCATCTCCCCGGTTGTGATACAGAATATTCTTCGACCACGGCAGCCCGCGCGGCCCGCACATCACCGGCACGCCTTTCCACATGCACGAAGGCCGCTCTCCCGGAGCCGGCGCGCTTGCCAGGTCGAAGTCCACGTAATTCGCCACCATCAGGTCCAGCTTGCCGTCGCGGTCATAGTCCACGAACGCGCAGCCGGTCCCCCAGGTTTTTCCGTTGCCCGCCACCCCCGCTTTCTCGCTAACCTCCGTGAACGTGCCGTCCCCGTCGTTGTGATACAGCACATTCTTGCCGTAGTAGGTGACGTACAAATCCTCGAAGCCATCGTTGTCGTAATCCCCCGCGCAGACGCCTTGGCCCCACCCGCTGTGCGTCAACCCCGCTTTCGCCGTAACGTCCGTAAACGTTCCGTCATGATTGTTGCGGTACAGGTGACTGCTCGGCGCAACGCCCGCGAATGTGCCCTCCAACCTTGTCCCGTTGACCACGAAAATATCCGGCCACCCGTCGTTGTCGTAATCGAAAATCGCCACGCCTGTGCCCGTCGTCTCGATGATGTATTTCTTCGTGTTTTCTCCCCCGAAAATCACCGGAGCCGTTAGACCCGCCTTCTCGGCAATGTCCGTGAAATGCGCGATCGGCTTCGCGTTGCCCGCGCCGCCTGCTCGGGATCCGATTTTCGTCTGCGCAGGCGCGACGAGCGCGATCGCTGCCAAAACGCCCCACCAGAGTGTCAGGCGCGTGCCGGCTCGCCTGGCTGCACAAACCCTCGCCGCAAAGTTCCGATTCCGCATTGGTCTTCAGGATGGTACGGACCGGTCCA
>DASRCZ010000264.1:0-6152 GCA_035652855.1 Candidatus Acidiferrum sp. | reverse complement strand
AGAAAGCACCTTCGCGGCCCGGTGAAGAAAGTGGTCATCTCCGCCCCCGCCGACGGTCCGGACGCCACCTTTGTTCTTGGCGTCAACGACAAAACCTACGATCCGGCCAAGCATAACGTTATTTCTAACGCTTCCTGCACGACCAACTGCCTCGCGCCCGTCGCTAAGGTTCTCCAGGATACCTTCGGCATTCACAGTGGCACCATGACCACCATCCACTCCTATACCAACGACCAGCGCCTGCTCGACCTCCCTCACAAGGATCTCCGCCGGGCCCGCGCTGCCGCCATCAACATGATTCCCAGCTCCACCGGCGCTGCCAAGGCCCTGCACCTCGTCATCCCCGAGCTGAAAGGCAAGCTCGATGGTTACGCTATGCGTGTTCCCACTCCCAACGTCAGCGTCGTCGATCTCACCGTCTTCGTCGAAAAGCCCGCTACCAAGGATTCCGTGAACGCCGCGCTCAAAGCCGCTTCCGCCGGCGCCATGAAAGGCATCCTCGGTTACACCGAGGAGGAACTCGTCTCCGCCGATTTCAAAGGCAACTCTCATTCCTCGATTGTCGATGCCGATTACACCAAAGTCGTCGGCGATCGCTGCGTCAAGGTTCTCGCTTGGTACGACAACGAGTGGGGCTATTCCTGCCGTTGCCGCGACCTCATCAAGCTGCTCGCGTCCAAATTCTAGCGAAAGCCGCGCGCCATTGGGTGGAGCGCTGCCAATCGGCTTTGCCAAACAGTGTTCGATGAATCCATTCTTCTCTGCTCTGAATCTTGCTCGACAAGTCGCGTGCACACCGCGGCCGTGGCCCTCGTTTCTCGCCACTCGCCGGTCGTCACTCGCCACTTCTTTCCAATGAACAAACTAACCATCAAAGACCTCGATCTCAAAGGAAAGCGCGTCTTCATTCGTGTGGACTTCAATGTCCCCCTGAAAGGCGGCGTCGTCACCGACGATACGCGCATCCGAGAAACGCTGCCCACCCTGCGCCTTGCCATCGAACAGGGCGCGCGGCTCGTCTTGGCTTCGCATCTCGGCCGCCCCAAGGGCGGACCCGATGCCAGGTATTCCTTGCGTCCCGCCGCCGCCAAATTGCAGGAGCTACTGGGCAAGCCTGTCGCTTTTGCGGCCGATTGCATCGGCCCAGGAGCCGAATCGCAGAGCAAAGCGCTTCGCGACGGCGAAATCCTCGTCCTCGAAAACGTCCGCTTCCATCCCGAAGAGGAAAAAAACGACGAGAATTTCTCAAAAGCCCTCGCCGCAAATTGCGACCGCCTTTTCGTTTGCGATGCTTTCGGCTCCGCGCATCGCGCCCACGCCTCCGTCGTGGGCATCACGCGCTTTGTGGATAAAGCCGCGGCCGGTTTGCTGATGGAAAAAGAACTCAAGTACATCGGCAAAGCCATCACCAATCCCGCCCGGCCTTTCGTCGCCATTCTCGGCGGTGCCAAGGTCAGCGACAAAATCGAAGTCGTCGAAAATCTCATGAAAATGGCTGATGCCATGCTCATCGGCGGCGGAATGGCTTACACCTTCCTGAAATCGCAGGGCATCCCCATCGGCAAATCCCTGGTTGAGGAGGATAAACTCGGCCTCGCTCGCAAGATACTCGCGGACGCAAAGCAGAAGCATTTCAAGCTGCTGCTTCCCCTCGACCACGTCATCGCTCCCGAATTCAAAGCCGATGCGCCTGCCAAAACGGTCGATATTTCCGCTACTCCCGCCGGTCAAATGGGCCTGGACATCGGCCCCAAAACCGTCTCCGCATATTCCGCCGAAATCGCCAAAGCAAAAACCATTGTCTGGAACGGCCCCATGGGCGTCTTCGAAATGCCCGCCTTCGCCAAAGGCACTCTGGAGATTGCCAAAGCCGTTGCTGATGCCACATCCGCCGGTGCTACTTCCATCGTCGGAGGCGGTGATTCCGTCGCCGCCGTCCATCAGTCCGGAGTCGCCGGCAGAATTTCTCACATCTCGACCGGCGGCGGTGCTTCCCTCGAATTTCTCGGCGGCGCCACCCTCCCCGGTGTCGCAGCGCTCACCGACAAATAGCATGGCAACCGGCCACGAGCGGCTTGATCCTCATCCCTGTCATTTCCCGGTTTTCCTGCGCGCTTTGCCGGAATTCCCGGGAATCTGCTGTGCTCCGTTCTCGCTTCCAACGTATTCATCAGGAGTGCGCCCATGAGCCGCCGCCGGGTCATCGCTGGCAACTGGAAAATGTATAAGACCCTTGCCGAAACGCGTGACTACTTCTCGGCCTTCCTGCCTCTCGTGCGCGATTCGCGGCACTGCGATATCGTCATCGCTCCGCCTTTTACTGCAATCTCAACCGCTGTCGGCGCCGCGAAGGGCAGCAACGTCGCCATCTCCGGTCAGAACGTCTCCTGGAGCAAGGAAGGTGCGTTTACGGGCGAAGTCTCCGCGCACATGCTGGCCGAAGCCGGCTGTCGCTTTGTCATCATCGGCCATTCCGAGCGACGCCAGCTTTTCCGCGAAACTGACGACAACGTCTCAAAGAAAACGCTGATTTCCCTCGAAGCCGGCCTTACTCCCATCGTTTGCATTGGCGAAACCCAGGAGGAACGCGACGCGGGACTCACCGAAGAAGTGCTGCGCCGCCAATTCGACGGGGGGCCCGGCGCGTTGACCGCCGCCGAGTTCTCCCGTATCCTGATAGCTTACGAGCCAGTCTGGGCCATCGGCACAGGGCGTACGGCGACCCCGGAAATTGCCGCGGAAGCCCACCGGTTCATTCGAATCTGCGCGGCTCGGCGCTTCTCGCGCGAAGCAGCAGGCGCCTTGCGAATTCTCTACGGCGGCAGCGTCAAGCCCGACAACATACAGGGTCTGATGGCGCAGGACGAGTTAGATGGCGCGCTTGTGGGCGGAGCAAGTCTCGACCCCAAGTCGTTTGCCGCCATCGTGAATTTCCGGTAGCACCGGTGCTCTGCCGGTGCTTCGGTCGGTGAGTTGTGATGCCGGATCGAGATCGTGACGGAACTTGCCGCAAGCAGGGCGGTTCGTCCAATTCGAGTTTGAGGTGCGTGGCATGGATTCAAAAGCAATCGTGAAGTGGACGTTTTCCATCCTCGTGGGGCTGATCATCATACTCATTGGCTTTCGCTTTGCGCCGTGGCTTCTGCGCACGTTTTTCATCATCAATTGCCTGGTGCTGATGATCGTGGTGCTGCTGCAAAGCGGCAAGGCCGCGGACCTCGCAGGCGCCTTTGGCGGAGCCGGCAGCCAGACGGCCTTTGGCCCGCGTGGCGCGGCAAACGTGCTTTCGCGCGCCACCACCTGGTGCGCCGTGATGTTCATGGTGTGCGCTCTCGCGATGGTGCTGCGCACGGACAAGGCCGTCGAACAGGGCAGCTCGGTTCTGCAGCAGGTTTCGAAGCCGGCGCAGAGCGCGCCGAAACCCGGCGCTCCCGCTCCGGCCATTCCCGCGCCTTCCCGTCCGGCGCCGAGCCCGGCTCCGGCGCAGCCAGCGCCCGCTCAGCCAAAGAAATAAGCTGTGCAGAACCCGCTGAACGGGAGCGGGGCGGGGTGCGCGAATCGCGTTTCTCGACTATACTGTCTTGGACTTGCGGTAGTGGCGGAACTGGCAGACGCACCAGCTTGAGGGGCTGGCGGTAGCAATACCGTGGAGGTTCGAGTCCTCTCTACCGCACCATTTTTCTCCGGCTTTCCTCTCTCCACTCGATTTGACTCTTCCGAATCTGGGTTTCGATCTGGCGTTCTCCGAGCCGTCCGTCAGGGTTTGAGCGGAGGCGGGGATTTCGCGATTTTGGAGGCGATATCTTCCTCGTAGCTCTTTTCATGGAGGGTTTTTACCTTGGCAAATTCCTGCTGTGAGGCTGCGGCATTGCCCATCGCGCGATAGAGACGCGCGAGACGGTAGTGCGGATCGGGATCGGAAGGGTCGAGCCTTTCGGCGCGCCGCAGAGCCGCCAGAGCTTCCGGAAAATTCTTCTGTTCCATCAGAATCGTGCCGAGATCGATGTGAGCGATGCGCAATTCTGGCCGGAGCTGCGTGGCCTTGCGCAGCAGCGGCAGCGCCTTGTCGTACTCGTTGCGCTTCATGGCGATATCTCCGAGGTAGGCGAGGGCCTGGGCGTTCTGCGGATCGACGTTCAATTCGGCCTCGAGGGCGGGCGCCGCAGCGTCGTAGTCCTTGCGCTTCCAGTAGAGATAACCGAGGCCGAAATTGACGTTGGGTTCGCGGGGCGCGGCTTGCGCGGCGGCCTTGAATTCGTCGATGGCTTCAAGCGTGCGTCCGAGTCCGTCCAGTGCTTCGCCCATGAGCATGTGAGCGGCGGCGGAGTTGGGGTCGCGCCGCGAGATCTGGCGAAATTCCTCGAAGGCGCAATCGTAATTTTTGGCCCAGAGGCAGCTTTGCGCGAGGACCTGGCGCAATTCCGTGTTTTCGGGGTCGGTTTTGGCTGCGACGGCCAGATGCTTGGCGGCTTGCGCGAATTTGCCGGCACCGTAGTAGCTGAGGCCGAGCAGGGTGCGCGCCTGCTGGCTTTGCGGATCGGCGGCGAGAGCCGCGGCGAGGGGGCCCACGGCGGCGGGGAAGCGCCCCTGTTTGAATTCCGCGAGGCCGAGATTGAGCTGGATGCCGGGGAGCTTCGGATCAAGCGCAAGGGCCTTTCGGTAAGCGGCGGCGGCTTCCGGGTACCTCTGCTGCTTCGAGAGGATGACGCCGAGGCTGGCGAACGCGCCGGCATCACGGGGATTGCGTTCTGTGACGGCGCGCCAGGCGGCAGCGGCTTCGCCGAGCTTGCCTTGCTGTTCGAGCGCGATCGCTTGTGCCGGCGTGGCTTGCGGGAAAGCGGCGATGGGCGAAACGAGCAGTGCCAGCAGCGCGAGCGCCAGCCGCACGCGGATGGGGTGTGCACGGCCCAGGAGCAAGGCAGCGCCCGACCTGCAAAATGCTGGCTTCAGGGGATGAGGGCATTTGGGAGCGAGGCAGCCAGGGCGGAAGCGAAAGCCAATCGAGGTTGCCGCAAAATGGTTCGGCTCACCCGCGCTGCGATAGGCGGCATAAACCGCTGTACTTGAGGGACTTAGGGGGGATGAGGAGGTGGTTGGCAAAACTGGATCACCCCCCTCCCGGTATTTTTTGTAAGTGCGGATTCTAAAGGGCTTAGGGGCGGGCCTTTCTGCAAGTGCACATTCTAAAGGGGTTATGGAACGACGATTTCGGCTAATTTCGGCTAAAGCGCGGAGTTTTGTTGTAAGTGCGGATTCTAAGGAAGTTAGCGAACGGTGACCCGGGACTGGCGACGAGAAGCGGGCTAGTCGTGACTGCGGGCCGGTGGCTGGTGAGGCGCAACTGGCGGCGGGCACGCCCATGAGGGTGAGATTCGCTGGCCGATGAGGCGCGGGTCGCAGTCCGTGACTCGGTATCTGGGGAAGGCGGGCGAAAGCTGGTTTCGAGAGATCGGAATGGGGGCGCGCTGATACCGGGGCGTTGTGGGGCAACGTAAACACGGCGGAGACTACCACGATTGCGGGTGTTGCGTCAAGAGTAACGTCATAAGGGCTGAATTTTCCTCGGGCTACGCTGCTCGTCACGGACAAGCAGTGGGTTGGGATTGGGATGCGACCGGCGGCGCGCCCGCTGCCTGGGCGGAGGGAATGCGAGCAGGCGAGGCGGCGGCCGGCTGGCTTCGGCAGACGACGCGATTTCGGCGGGGGCCGACGGGATTGCGAAGAATGAAGACGAAGCGGCTTCGATTGGCGCCTGCCGAGACCGTGCTGCACGGGATCAGGAGCCGCGATGGTTTGCCGATTTTTGCGAACTTCCGCGTGCGACACGGAGCGCGACAGCGTGAGGGAGAGCATGGGAGAAAGGCCAGTGCTATCCAAGAAAAAGCCCCGCTCGCGGGTGGGGCGAGCGGGGCAAGGGGGAGAACAACTCCCCGGGGTGGTTAAAAGTAGATCTTCGCGCCGAGCTGCAGGATGCGCGGATCAAAGGTTGAGTTGAATTGGCCGAAGTTGGAGTTGCCGAAGGTGGTGTTGACGCCGCTGAATTCCGTGTGGTTCCAGGTGTTGAACGTTTCCAGACGGAGTTCGAGGCGGCTGCCGCGAGACTCGCTCAGGCTAAAGCTCTTGAAGAGCGAGATGTTCCAGTTGTCCATGCC
>DASRCZ010000263.1:0-8821 GCA_035652855.1 Candidatus Acidiferrum sp. | reverse complement strand
GTCAGCCGCTCGTTGATGTCCCACTTGCGCACGCTCATGACGCGAGCGCCGCGCGCACTCACATTTTCGGTGAAGGTGGATTCGGCGCCGGGCAGCGACTGATGGCCGTCGAGGACGACGGGAATTTCCATTGGGATACGGCGTTCGGCGCGATGAAAAACGTGTGCGAGTTTGCGCGGCATAGTCGTCGGTCATCCTCAGAGGCATGCGGCTATCCGCGAAAGATTGGGCACGCCGGTCCCTGCTGCTCGATGCTTCATTCGATACAGCGCGCGATCCGCCGCTGCAAGCAGCTTCTCGGGCGTATCGCCGTCTTGGGGGAAGGATGCAACACCGGCACTCACGGAAAGCGCCGGAGTCTCGGTTTCCCCCGCGAGGCGTTCCCTTACCCGCGTCACGACGCGATTCGCGATTTCCGCTCCCGCTTCGGGGAGTACCAAAGCAAACTCGTCTCCTCCGTAGCGCGCGGCGGTATCAATCGCACGGGAATGATTGCGAAGAATTTTTCCGAGCCGGACGATGGCGCGACTTCCCGTAAGGTGACCGTACTGGTCGTTGATGGCCTTCAGGCCGTCCATATCCAGCAGCACCACACTGAAGGCACGCTGGGTCCGCCGGGAGCGATCCAGCTCGGCTTCAAGGACGCTCAGTAAACGCCGGTAGTTCGCCAAGCCGGTGAGCGGATCGCTTACAGCCATCGTGCGAACCTGGTCGAACAGTCGCGCCTGATCGAGCAGCGCGCCGCTAAGCATGACGAGATAGCTCGAAGTCTTGGCCAACTCCGCCAGGAAGAAAGGACCGTCGAAAAGTTGCCGCGAAAACGCCGCCGCCGCGTGGCACACCAAATTGAGCGAAGCGACCGCAAGAAGCGAATAGTCGTACACAGTTGCGGAATTCTTTCCCCGGCCGGCCTCCTTCAGACGTCTGCGGAAGCACACGGCCGCTGCCAGGAACAAAACGGCGGGCAGAATATCCCAAGGGCGGGACAAAAGACTTTGCGCGTGCGCAATCGGCGCCGCTGGAGCCGCAAGAAAAGCCGCGCTCGTCGCATATGCCGCCACCGCGACCACGAGCAAGGCGGCAGCCGTCTCCCTGCTCGGCTGGCGTGCCGTGGGCATATAGCGCTCGACGGCGATCGCAGCCAGTAGCAGCACAGCAAGCAAGGTACGGCTGACCATCCATCCCATGGGGATGTGCGAAAGAGCGGTTGGGCCGGTCAGCAGCAAGTCGCCCAGGCTGAAATACCCGACGGTCTCGATAATTCCGCAAAGGACGAACGCGAAAGCCAGGATCAGTGCCGTGCGGTCATGGGTGCCCCGAAAACGCACCAACGCATTCGCCGCAAAACAAAAACTCAGCAGCGTGCCGCCGACCTCCAGGTACATATACACTTGCGGAGATCCCGCGAAACCCGGCTGACGGAGGTAGAGAATGCCCCCGAAGAAAAGCAGAGCCGCAGCGGCGGAAAAGGCTATGAGGACCCGCGAACGCAGGTTCTCGTCGGCAACGGCCAAGCGGCCCTCCCGAAGATACCCGGCGATACTCCCCCAACCGCCCACGAAATCCCCCAAATGCCGAAGAAACTCGGACAAGTGCCGAAGATGCAAGTTGATGTCCGTTTTTTTGTGGATTGTAAGCCGTTGACTTTAAGTTATTTATCAGGATCGGCGCGGAGCTTGGTCTCGGCGAAGGTTAGAGCGAGACGTTGCGCACGGCGGCGAGAACGCCGGATTAGAAAGCTATCACGTTTGCTTCGTTAGAGTTACCGTCCAAGGGGACAGTCGGAATTCAGCGGAGAGCGGGTGTCTCAGTCTGAGACTGTCTCAGTTGGCGAGACGGATGCACAACGACCGGCCAGCGGCTATAGCTTCGGTTTTGCTGCCGAAAGTGCCCTCGCGACTACGGTGTCCGCAAAGTTACAGACTCTATGCGAACCGTCACAGAAAGGCTTGTTGGCCGAGTGGCCGCAGCGGCAGAGACCGATCGAAGTCCGGCCGCCGAGGTCAAACGGCTGGCCCTGCGGATCGACGATCTCAAAATCACCCTCGACGCGGATCGAGCCGTTGCTGTTGATCGTGATTTTCGTTGCCGCCATCAAACCTCCGGATTCCTGTCTTCGCGGCCCGGCATTTTCGCGAGCAACCTAGAGTACGCAGAGCGCCGCGGGAACTCAAGAGGGCACAGAGCTCCGTGCGCGAGAGAAAACTGCCGTGTCGCTCAGTACTTGGGGACGTTCGGATCGACTTCATCCGACCAGGCAAGTATGCCACCCTTCAGATTGAAGATCTTCCGGAACCCGGCTTTCCTCAAAAAATCGACCGCTTCCGCGGAGCGCTTTCCGCTCCGGCAGTGCGCGACCATCTCCCGCGAAGAGTCCAGTTCGTGCACGCGCCTCGGCAGTTCGCCCAAGGGAATCAAGTGCCCATTCAGATTGCAAATCTGGTATTCGTGTGGCTCGCGCACATCCAGGATGAAGAGGTCATCGCCCCGGTCGAGGCGCGTCTTGAGCTCCCGCGGCGTGATCTCCGGTACGCTCAGGTTCGGAGTTGGGGCTTCTTCTCCGCGCACACCGCAAAACTCATAGTAGTCAATGAGCTGGTGAATGGTGCGGTTTGTGCCACACATCGGGCAATTCGGGTTTTTCCGAAGCTTCAGTTCGCGGAACTTCATCCCTAACGCGTCGAAAAGCAGCAACCGGCCAACTAGACTCTCCCCGCGGCCCAAAATCAGCTTGATGGTTTCCATGGCCTGGATCGAACCGACAATCCCTGGTAAGACACCCAGAACGCCGCCCTCGGCGCAAGAAGGCACCAGGCCCGGCGGGGGCGGTTCCGGATACAGGCACCGGTAGCACGGCCCTCCCGGCATGCCAAAGACCGTTGCTTGCCCCTCGAACCGGAAAATCGAGCCGTAAACGTTGGGTTTTCCCAGCAGTACGCAGGCGTCGTTCACGAGGTAGCGCGTGGGGAAGTTGTCCGTCCCGTCGACGATGATGTCAAAATCCTTGAAGAGTTCGAGCGCATTGGCGCTCGTGAGTTGTGTCTCGAAGCTTTGAATTTCAATTGCAGGATTCAGATTGGAGAGTCGCGCTTTGGCCGCTTCGCTCTTCGATTTGCCCACGTCGCTCGATCCGAAAGTCACCTGCCGCTGCAGATTGGTGAAATCCACAACGTCGAAATCGACGAGGCCCAGCTTGCCCACGCCCGCTGCAGCCAAGTACAACCCCAGCGGCGCCCCCAGTCCTCCTGTACCGATTAGCAGGACCTTCGCATTTTTTAGTTTGAGCTGCCCCTCCATGCCGACCTCCGGCATAATCAAATGCCGGCTGTAGCGCAGAATTTCTTCTTTGGACAATGCAGCTGCCAGAGGTTTTGCCGCCAGCGGTTCAGCTTTCGTGGCCATTCCTGCTGCTCCTTGAATTCTTCGGACGACTCACGCGAAACACGGAGTCCGGCGCAATGCGGGCTTGAAACCGTGACTCTATCACGCCTCTACCCAAGTTTCGCCGGCGCCGCCCGCGATCGACGGCACGATGCTGATGGTGTCGCCATCCTTCGTGGGCGTGTTCTCCTTTGCCAGATAGCGGATATCCTCGTCATTCACATAGACATTCACGAAGCTGCGCAGCTTGCCTTCATCCGTGTACAGGTGCTTCCGCAAATCTCCGAATTTGGATGTGAGATGTCCCAGCGCCTCCCCCACTGTGGATGCCTGAAACTCCGCGGAATCGTTCTTGCCGGCAAACGTCCGCAGAGGCGTCGGTATGATCACTTTCACAGCCATTAGCTTACCTCCTGAAATTGCCGCTCGATCTCGCTGCCGCCCACCCGGAGCAGCGTCAGCTAACCGCTCCCGCTTGCGTTACGTTCTCGGCATGGAGCTGGCGAATTTCGATTCGCTCCGGCGTGTAGCCATCGCGGTCGTCATTGAGCCGCCACGAGGTCATCTCACACGCCAAACCCCGCTGCACCGATACGATGACGTAGCTGTACCACGGCCAGGCGTGTTGGCGGTCAAATTCGCTGGGTTTTGCCGGATGGTCCGGGTGCGAATGGTACCAGCCGATCACCTCGAGATTCTGTTTCCGTGCCGCCGCTTCCGCGGCTCGCACGTCTTCTGCCGTCACGGAAAAGCGGTTCCGCGGCGAATCTCCGTTGCGATTGCTCAGCGGAAGAAGCGAAGCCACGCGCCGCGTCTCTTCTGCCGCACCATCGGCCTTGGCGACCTCCGTGTCATAGCCCAGCAACGCGCCGCAGCATTCGTGCGGATAAGTGGCTTCGCCGTGCCGGCGAATCGTTTCTGCTAGCGCGTGCTCCAGCCAAAGATGAAATCGTTCGCTCATTCCTCGTCCCAAAACCGCTCATTCAAGTACTTCGACGCGGAGTCCGCGAATACCGTGACCATCACCGCTCGCTCGCTGCGCGGAATTTGGTTCGCCACGCGCAGACAGCCAAGCAGCGCCGCCGCCGAACTGGGGCTCACCAATAGCCCCTCCTCTCGCGCAAGCCGCTTCACTAACCGGTATGCCTCTTCGGTCGGAATCTCGATGTTCTCGTCCGCGAGTGAATCGTCATAAATCGCCGGACGCAGCGCCGTAGGCATGTGCTTCCAGCCTTCGAGTCCATGAAACGGGCCGTCTGGCTGCAGGCTGGTAAAGCGAATCCGCGGATTGAGCTCGCGCAGGCGGCGTGTCGTTCCCGTGAACGTTCCGCTGGTCCCCAGAGCCGCCACAAAATGCGTAATTTCTCCGCTGGTCTGCTCCCAAATTTCGTTTGCTGTCGTACGGTAATGCGCCTGCCAGTTCGCCGGGTTGCTGTACTGGTCCGCGTAGAAATACTTCTCCGGATCTTGCGCCACCGTTTCGCGCACTCGCCGGATGGCCCCATCCATTTGCTCATCGGCTGGTGTGAGGACGAGATCCACGCCGTAGGCCGCAAGGATTCGCTTGCGCTCGATCGAGGCGTTTTCCGGCACATAAAGCCTCACGGCATAGCCGAGCGCCGCGCCGATCATTGCGTAGGCGATTCCCGTGTTCCCGCTCGTGGCATCAACGATTGTCTTGCCCTGCCGTAGCTCACCGGCGGCAATCCCGCGTTGGATTATGCTCAGGGCCGCACGGTCCTTGACCGATCCGCCCGGATTGAACCACTCGGCTTTTGCGAGAAACGTTACGTTCGGGAAGTCGGATGTAACCCGGCGGAACCGCAAGAGCGGCGTATTACCAATGGATTCGAGTAGCGGCACACCCACATTCGCTGTGCGTTGCGGTTGCACTGGCGCGATCATGGGTTTCAGGGAAGACATTGTTCCTTGCCGCCTGTGAAGCTAGCCTCTGCGAGGTCAGCCCAAAAGACGACCATCTTACTCGGGATTTGATGCAACAACCCATACGGAAGATATATACCTTATTTCCCAGCACTTAGCAAGATTCCCGGAAGGGGCCCCGTGGGCTAGCTTCAAAGAAGGCATGCTGCGCATAGGGCCTTCACCAGGCTAATAGGACCGCCCGGCCCCGTTTCACGCATACCCTCGGTTAGAAGAACCGCCGGGCTTGCGGCCTTTCCCGGGCCTTTACTTGCAAGCACAGCAATCGTAATCTGGTGGGCCATGTGGAATGTAAACGAGCGCTTCGAGAAGAAGGCCATCGAAGGCCTGGCTGCGCTGGGCTTCAGCGTCGGCGCCACGCGCGGCGTGGTTCGCGTCGAAAGGTACGGCTGCGGAGCCGAGTTCCGCCAGGATAACGACGGCCGCTTTCACCTCACCATCCTGCCAACCATTATGCTTAAAGGGCAGTTCACGAAGCTCTGGGATGCCGGCTATCAGAAATTCCTGCTCACCGACGACGGCCTCAAGGTGCCGGCGCTCGCTTCCCACCTTCAGAATTTGCGCAGGTTCAATGAAGAACTGCGCACTGCCCTCGGTGTTCCTACCTTTTACAACGAAGCCCTCGGCTCCGTGAGCCAGGTCAGTGTTTACGACCGCGTCAAAGGCCGCAAGGGCGACGTGCCGGATACCAGCGTCGGCGCGCACAGCCCGGGAAGCGCTCACTAACCCCGTTTTGTTGTCTTCCGCGTGCAACCTGAGGCTGCTTCTCCGGTCATCCAAGCTTTGGATGTTCACATCTATTCGAGGTGAGCGACATGGGACGCGTCGTGGCGCTGATGGACGATCTCTTCTTTCAAATGAAAGTCGCTGAAACCGCAAAGCAGCTCGGCATCGAGCTCAAAGTCGCGGCCAACCAGGACGCGCTGCGCAGCCTCATGGAATCGGAGCCGAAATTGGTGATTGTTGATCTGAATGCGCGCAGCCAGCCGCTCGCTGCCATCGCGGGCTTGCGCGCCGAAAAAAGCAATGCGCGCATTGTTGGTTTTCTATCGCATCTCCAGCGCGAACTTGCCGCCGAGGCCCAAGCCGCCGGCTGCGACGAAGTGATGCCACGTTCGCGCTTCACACAAAATCTCGCCTCGATTCTCAGCGTGGCAAAGGACTGAAATGCGGTCACGAGAGACGGCGCGTTTTGGCCGAAGCTTTGGCCGAGTCTTGATTTTCGGCATCCCCTTGATGGCGCTGAACTTCGTCTCGACGGGTTCTGCGCGCGCGCAGGAATCGAGTTCAGGCGGAGCCGCCGTTCCCAGTCCTTCGGGGCCGAGCATCGCGCTCCGGGACGCGCTCACCGCCGCTTGCGCCCACAACCAGAAGGACTTCGCGCGCTTTCTCACTGTCACCAATCAAACTTCCTTCGCCCGCATGACGGACGCCGCGCGCATCGGGCTGATGAAGCGTTTGGTTTTGCTCGATGATGCCGGCAAGCCGAAAACGGCCGTAAATCCCGGCGGACGTCCCACTGTCACCTGTGAGACGCCGATCGGAGCCGCTGAAATCCAGCTCGGCGGCGCCGACCAGGAGGATAATCTGGCGTTCATTCCCATTGACTTACGCGATGCCACCGACTCCGCCGGCACGGCCATGCACATCAAGGTGGGACTAATCCGTGAAGGCCGGGACTGGAAGCTCCTTTCCATCGGGCTCGTTCTTCTGGACTTGCCCGCCCTCGAAGTCGAATGGGACACTGCTGAAATCAGCGAAAACGAGCGGGCCGCCATTGCCGAACTTAAGTCTCTCGCCGATGCCGTCGAGACCTACCGCCGCACCTACACCCGCCTCCCGGAATCGCTCGTGCAGCTGGGGCCATCGACCACGGGCGGCCCCACGCCGGCCTCTTCCGGCTTGGTCGATGCCGGTCTCGCCTCGGGCAAAAAGAACGGTTACTCTTTCCGGTACGTCATCGTCGGCGCGAGCGACCTCGGCGCACCCGCCCGCTATGAACTCGCCGCAACTCCCGTAACGTATGGGCGCACCGGAAAGCGTTCCTTCTTCCGCGGAACCGACGGCAAGATTCACGCCGCCGATCATCAGGGATCTGTCGGCAGCCAGTTGGATCCTGCAATCGATTAGTCCATCTTCGGTCGCTCGCCTTCAGGCCCTTGGTTGCCTGCGGGCTGCCCGTTGCCCGCCGGTTAATTGATACGCCTCCGCCTCTTGCGGGCGCCGGTTGCGCCCTGCGTCTTCGCCAAGCAAAATGGAAGGGGTCATTCCTCCCGCCCGCGAGCCGCCTTCACAGCTCCGCGGCATCTGGTCTCTCGAGGCATCAGGAGCCCGAGAGATGTCCGATCTCAAGCCCGATGGCACGCCTGATCCGGTGCCCAATGTAACGTCCGGCCTCATGGCCGACCGGAGGAGCTGGCCACGCTATCCTCTTATCGTTTTGGCCAATGTCACGCTGGCTGAATCCGGCGTCTCGCTCAATGCCCGCACTTCCGATGTCAGCCGCGGTGGATGTTACATCGATACCTTACAACCGCTCGAAAAAGGTTCCAATGTATTGGTGCGCCTCACGCAAAAGGGAGAAATCTTCGAAGCCCGCGGCACAATCGTCTATGTGAGCCCCGGCCTCGGCATGGGCGTGCAATTCCACGAGCCCGTCCCCGCGCTTCAACTCGCCATTCTGGACCGCTGGCTTGCATCCCTCGCCGCAGCTTCGCCATAGCGTCCTTCCACAACCCTGAGACTGCTATTTGCCGCGGACTGGCTTTCGGCTACCATCGTCGAATTCTCCATGCGACATCACATTCCACTCGCTCGCCCGCTCCCTGCGCTCGCGCTGACCCTGTTCGCTTACGTCGTGCTCGCTCCGTCTTGTCTCGCGCATTCCCAGGCGGATTCGAGCTATGGCTCTGTCCCTATCTTTGAATTTCACAGCGGCTTCTGGCTCAACCTGCATCACATGCTCTACCACGAAGCACGAAAGCAGCGCGACGCTGCTGCTCCTCAGCCGAACCCGCCCGTTCGCTCTGGCAAGCCGGCTCTCAGAAGTTCCCCAAACCCGGAGGCCGCGTTTACGCCGCCCGAGCGTCAGGCCTGGAACGACGCTGTCGCTTACTATGCCGCCAATTTCGCGGACAAAGACTTGCTCTTCACCAACGAACTCGCCGGCCTGAAAAACTTGCTGGGTGAATTCGAGGATTGCGCCGACCTCTCCGGGACGCGCCAAAAGTTCTGCAACGCCGGCCTCGACCCGCAACTCACGAGCGTTCTCGAAGCTGCTGCGCCCGTCTATCGCGCGCACTTCTGGCCCGATCACGACCGCGCCAATCGCCGCTGGATTCTCCGCGTTTCGCCCCTCGTTCGCGAACAGGGCCTCGGCATCTCCCAGCGCCTCGCCGATATTTACGAGACACCCTGGCCAAAGCGCCGCATTCGCGTGGATGTCTCCGCTTACGCCAACTGGGCGGGCGCTTACACCACCGTGGATCCCTTGCGC
>DASRCZ010000262.1:0-19088 GCA_035652855.1 Candidatus Acidiferrum sp. | reverse complement strand
TGGCTCAAGCCCGGCGAGACCGTTGTGCTCTTCAACACCGGCAGCGGCTACAAATATTCCGAAGCCTGGCAGCGCGCGCTCGAGGCCTGAGCGATGCCCACGCGCCGGCTCTATTACGACGATTCCTTCCTCGCCGAATTTGCCGCGCGCGTCCTCCGCTGCGCGCCTGTGTCCTTCTCCTCAGCGCAAGGCGTCGTCGCGCCCGCTTGGGGCGTCCTGCTCGATCAAACCGCCTTTTATCCGGCTTCCGGCGGCCAGCCGAATGACCTCGGCAAACTCGGCCAAGCCACCGTTCTTGACGTTCGCGACGATGGCGATGAGGTTCTGCACATCGTTGACGCCGAGCTCCGCGATGGTCCCGTTTCGGCCCGCCTCGATTGGCCCCGCCGTTTCGATCACATGCAGCAGCACAGCGGCCAGCACCTCCTTTCCGCCATGTTTCTCGAACGCTTCGGTTTGCCTACCGTCTCGTTTCATCTCGGCGCCGATTCGTGCAGCATCGATCTGCGTGGCCCGCAGCCCTCGGATGAAATCCTCGAAAGCGCCGAACGCGCCGCCAACGCCATCATCTTCGAGGATCGCCCCGTCGCCGTTCGCTACGGCACCCGCGACGAGCTGGCGGCTCTCGGCGTCCGCAAGGAAGTCGAGCGCGAAGGCACACTCCGCGCCATTGAAATCGCCGGAGCCGATCTCCAGCCCTGCGGCGGCACTCACGTCAGCCGCACCGGCCAGATCGGCGGCCTGCTCGTTCGCCGCTGCTACAAAATGCGCCAGGACTGGCGCGTCGAATTTCTTTGTGGCGAGCGCGCTCGCCGCGTGGCACGCCGCGATTTCGCGCTCCTCCAGCAAGCCGCCCAAAAAATTTCCTGCTCCGCTGAGGAATTGCCTCTCGCCGCCGCCCGCGTCCTCGAGGAGCGCGACGCCAACCACAAAACCGCGCGAACCGTCATTCAGAAGCTTGCCGTGGCGGAAGCCGCGCTCGCTCTTCAGGCGACCCCGCCCGACCGTAACGGCCTTCGTATCGTCGAGCGCGTCATCGAGGGGCTCCCGCCCGCTTTCCTGGCCGCGTTTTCCACGGAACTCGCCAAAACGCCGAACACCATCGGCCTGCTCGCCCGCCCGGAATGCGGACACCTCTTTTTTTCGCAGCATCCCACCGCGGCCCGCGATATGGGCGATCTGCTCCGGCGCGTTCTCGCGCAGGTCGGCGGAAAGGGCGGCGGCTCGAAGGACGCGGCTCGCGGCAGCCTCGCCGACCGCCGCCTTGCCCGCCAGGCCCTCGATTCCGCTCTCCGTCTCCTCCGCGGCTAAGCTCCTGCACGCCGGGCATTTCCTCCGCCAAGTTTGCCGCTCAAGCGTTTGGATCTCTCCTCCAAATACTGCCCCAGCGCCACCGCATTGTTATGTTCCGCGTCACGCGAACTGTAAATCAGGGTCACGTCTCCTTTTCGCATCGCCTCCAAGATTTGTCTTACTCCTTCCGGATTTGCGTCCAACTCTTTCCGGTACCGCCGCTTGAACTCTTCCCATTTCTTCGGATCGTGCCCAAACCATTTCCGCAACTTCGTGCTGGGCGCCGCGTCTTTCAGCCATCCATCCATTCGCAGCGCCTCCTTCTTCACGCCTCTCGGCCACAGCCGCTCCACCAGATATCGTTTCCCGTCCCCTCGCCCAGCCTTTTCATATACCCGCTTCAGCCGAATCATCCTTTCCCCTTCCTTGTCGCGCCCGCTTCTCCGGGCTCTTACGGCTCACAAAGTCCGCCCACCGGCTCGTCCTTTCCACCTCCCACTGCCGATTCTATCCCTCCGGCCGCCTCCGGCAATTCCGCCAAACCCTGTGCCGGCCCCGGTTGCGCGAACTCCCGTCGCAACCCCCGGCGCGTCGCCCAGTAGCACAGCCATTCTTGGCTGTGCTCCGTCAGCTCATCGCCGCCTGCCCCGTCAAATCTCAACTCTCGGTCAACAAGGAAAGAACATCTAAAAAATGTCATCCTTAGAATACGCTGCACGGACAACAGACGGCGGCCGAAGCCTGCGCCAAGCATCTGATCTGAAGGAACAGATCGAAAAGAAATAGACCGGCCTCCACTCGGCCTCAGCGAAGCGAGCCCTGACCGGACGACGCAGCCTTCGTACCGGCCTGGCTCAGCGTTCTGCTCTCCAATCTCCAAACGTTTAACGTCGTTCGTTGCGCCACGCGGCCGTTCGGCCCCGAAATCTTACCGTTCAGTACCTTTCCCTTGCCGGAACTCTGCTCGCCATGCTAGCCTCTGCCGTGAACTCGCGGCTCCCCTCCGATAACCATGCCGCGCCATTTCTCCATTCGCGTTCCGCCCATCGGCATTCCCGCCCCCGAACCGGTCTTGCCCCGGTCGACGCCGCTAACCCCTTTAGAATCCGCACTTACAGCCCAATTCCGCGTTTTAGCCGAAATCAGCCGAAATGAACTACTCGTAACCCCTTTAGAATCCGCACTTCCAGAAGTCGCCTCCGCAACTCCTTTAGAATCCGCACTTACAAAAAACGTACCGGGTCATACCCCTTTTCCGATGGCCTCTTCCCAGTTCCATCCAGACGACTCTATCTTTCCCATTATCAATTGCTTACGCCAACCTTGCTGTCCGGCGTGTGGCTTTACCCCGTTCCTTTTCCGGCCTCGGCGCGCCCCCCGCGCTTTCCGAGTTCCATTCCTCGTTTTTCCGATTTCCGCCTCACCCTGTCTCCTCTATTCTCAAGCTGGCAAACTTCTCCATCTGCGAGGCGCTTCGTGTCCAACGCTTGGCATGACGTTTCTCCCGGCAAAGATGCTCCCCGTGAGTTCCAGGCCGTCATCGAAATTCCGCTCGGCTCCAACGTCAAATACGAACTGGATAAGCCGACCGGCTTGCTCCGCGTCGACCGCATCATCCACTCCGCTGTCTTCTATCCCGCAAACTACGGCTTTATCCCTCAAACCTACGCCGAAGATCACGACCCTCTCGATGTCCTGGTCCTCTGCCAGGAGCCTGTCCAGCCGCTCGCGCTCATCCAGGCCCGCGCCATTGGACTGATGACCATGATCGATTCCGGCGCCACCGACGACAAAATCATCGCCGTGGCCACCAAGGATCCCGAGTTCAGCGACTACATCGAAGCCCGCGACCTTCCCGCGCACCGCTTGCTCGTCCTCAAGCGTTTCTTTCAGGATTACAAGCAACTCGAAGGCAAGCAGGTCCAGGTCGAGGAGATTCGCCCCGCCTATGCGGCTCTCAGCGTCATCGAACGCGCTCTAACCCGCTACAAGGCCTGCCGCGAGGAACTGCGCGCCCAGGATTTCCATGCTCCGGAGCGCCCCTAATGCAAAAGCACTATTCCGCGCCCCCGCTTTCAACGTTAGGCTCCATCCAACCGGTTCCTTGTACGGGCGTCCGCCCCATGCGGGCGCCCAGCCTCCACCCGGCGTTTTCGATCGCCGATCGAGCATTGGTTCTTTGTCGAAGGGGAATTTGCCCGTGAGCCGCTTCTGGAAATGGACGCTGGGAATTTTCGCCGGGCTTCTTCTCGCCGCTTTCATCGGCCTCTCCATCCTCGCGGGCAGTCCGAAGGATGCCTACGGTATGGTCCGCTACGCGCTTCCGCACATGCGCCGCGGAACCCTGAAGCTCGGCGACGATGCGCCGGACGCTACCATCGTCGCGCTCGACGGCGTTACCCGCTTTCACCTCCGCGAGCGCACCGCCGGCCGTCCCCTCGTGCTCGTCTTTGGCAGCTTTACCTGACCGCCCTTCCGCCGCCAGGTTGGCGACATCATTCAGCTCTATAAGGACTACAAGGACCGCGTCGATTTCCTGACCGTTTACATTCGTGAGGCGCATCCGACCGACGAGTGGCAGATGAAATCGAACATCAAGGAAGACGTTTGCTACGCGCAGCCGAAGAACCTCGCGCAGCGTGTTCTCATCGCCAACGATTTCGTCAAGCGCTTCAGCTATCCATTGCCTTTCGGTATCGACGATTTCAGCAACGCCGCCAACGACGCCTACGCCGCCTGGCCCGAGCGCCTCTATGTCATCGACGAAAAAGGCCGCATCGCCTATCGCGGCGGAATGGGCCCTTTCAACTACAATCCTGCGGAGCTGCGCGACTGGCTCGCGCGGCGCTACGGCGAGGTGAAGCAACCTGGCAGCCCATCCGCAGTGGCCGGCCTCTAGGGTAGTTGCCGGCCCCTAAACCGCCCTGCCGGCGATACGCAGGGGGAGAAAGCCCCGGCCGAGAAGTAGCGCGGCCTAGGATTCAAAGCCGGCGTCCGGCGCCGGCAGAGTGTCACCGTTTCCTGCGAACCAGACATAAAGCGTGGGCAAGATAAAAATGCTCATGAGCAAGTTCACAGTCAAGCCTCCCACGATGACAATGGCAAAGGGCCGCTGTGAATCAGATCCAATGGCGTGAGACATAGCCGCAGGCAGCAAGCCGAGGGTCGCCACGAGCATGGTCATCATGATGGGGCGCAGCCGGAGGACCGCACCCTCGACTGCCGACTCCTCAATCGAGTGGCCGTCGGCGCGCAGTTGATTGATGTATTCCAGCATAATGACGCCGGTTTGCACGGCTACGCCGAAGAGAGCGAGGAAGCCGACTCCCGAGGAGACGCTGAAATTGGTTCCGGTCACCAGAAGAGCCAGCAGCCCGCCGATACTTGCCATCGCGACGGTCGCAAGAATGAGCAAGGTCCACTTCGGCGAGCGAAACATGGTGTAGAGGATGATGAAAATTCCGAGCACGGTGACGGGCACGACGACAAAAAGCCGCGCCCGAGCGCGCTTTTCGCTTTCGTATTCACCTTCCCAGTCGATGTGGTAGCCGCGGGGCATCTGTACCTTCTCGCTGACCTTGCGAATGGCCTCCTCGACGGTGCTGCCCAGATCGCGTCCGCGAACGCTGTACTTGATGGCGACATACCTTTCGTTGCCCTCGCGATAGATTTCAGATGCGCCGTCCTCCTGCCTGACCGTGCAGAGCTGCGCGAGCGAGACTCGCTCGCCCGACGGCGAGAGCAATCGGATATTTTCGAGAGCCTCCCTGGTGTTGCGGAATTGCGGCTGATAGCGAAGGACGACGTCGTAGCGGGCCTCGCCTTGAAGCACCTGGGTCACTGCGCCCCCGCCTGCCGCGGTTTGGATGGCATCCTGGACGTCGGCGACGTTGATTTGGTAACGCGCGGCGGCGTCCCGGTTCACCACGAAATTAATGCTAGGCTGTCCCAGGACTTGAAAGACGCCGAGGTCGCTGACACCCTGGACTTGACGCATGACGCCGATGACTTCATTGGCCTTGGCTTCAAGAGTTTTCAGATCGTCGCCGTAAATCTTGGTAGCGAGTTCGCCTTTCACTCCGCTGACCGCTTCCTCCATGTTGTCTTCAATCGGCTGAGAGAATCCCCAAACGACGCCGGGGATTCTTCGGTTCAGCTCACGGTTCATCGCGGCGATGAGTTCGTCCTTATTTTGGTGGAACACGGGACGCCACCGGCCGGCGGGTTTTAAGTCCACGAAGAATTCGACGTTGAAGAAGCCAGTGGTGTCTGTGCCGTCGTCCGGGCGGCCGACTTGGCTCCAACACTGCGGCACTTCTGGGAAGGAGCAAAGTATGATCCGTGCCTGGTTGGCGACTTGTATTCCGTTCGTCGGGCCCGTGCTCGGGGCGAGTGTTCCGCGCACCCAGAGCGCACCTTCGTCCAGGTGAGGCAGGAACTCCGAGCCTATGACGCCGCTATAGATGAGGAAAGCGCCGAGGCACAGACCGGCTATGCCGACGCCAACGGTCAAGCCGCGCCAGTGAATAGCGGAGCGGAGAGCCTTGCGATAGCGGTCGGTCAAGAACGTCATGACCGGGTTGTGCCATTCGCGAACGGGTCCCCTGAAGAAGAATGTAGAGAGGACGGGGGCGATGAGCATTGAAAACAGCAAGGCTCCGAGCAAAGCGAATGCAACGGTCCAGGCCATGGGCTTAAAGAGGCGGCCTTCGACGCGCTGCAGGGTGAAAATGGGCAGATAGGCGGTGATGATGATGGCGATGGCGTAGAAAACGGGACGCTGAACTTCGTGAGCGGCTCCCCGGAGGACGTTCAGTGTCGCCGGGCTATCCTGTGAATCGCTTCGCTTGCTCAAATGGCGAACAATGTTTTCGACCATCACGACTGAGCCGTCGACGACCATGCCGAAATCCAGAGCGCCGAGTGACAGCAGATTGGCTGGAATGCCTTTGAGGTTGAGGCATAGAGCGGCGAAGAGAAGAGAAAACGGCACGGTCAGGGCGACGATGATGGCTCCGCGGAAATTGCCGAGCAGGAGAAAGAGGACTACAACGACCAGGGCGATACCGGCCGTCAGGTTGTGGAGCACGGTGTGCGTCGTGAAGCGCACCAGGTCGCTGCGATCGATGAAGGGAACGACCTTCACGCCCCTGGGAAGAATGCGGCCGTTCAGTTCGCGCACTTTTTCATGAATGGCTTTAAGCACTTTCTCTGCGTTGGCGCCTTTGCGGAGCAGAACGATTCCTGAGACGACGTCGGGATTGTCGATGATTTTTCCGTCTTCGCGATGAATGGCGCGTCCGGTCTGACCCAGTCGGATTTTCGGCCCTTGCGCAACCTCGGCGACGTCGCCGATGCGAAGGGGAGTGCCGTTTTTGGCCACGATCACGGTTTGCGCGATATCCTGCGCGCTGGTGAACAGCCCAACTTCCCGAAGGTTGATTTGTTGCAGTCCTGATTCGATGAAGCTGCCGCCTGCATTGGCGTTGTTGGCGGCGAGCTGCTGCTCGATTTGAGCAAGACTGAGGCCGTAGGCAACCAGCTTATCGGGATCGAGCCGGATCTGATACTCACGCGCAGGCCCGCCGAAGCTCGAGACATCCACGACGTCCGGCACCGCCTTGAAGTTTTTTTGAACAACCCAATCTTGGAGCGACTTCAGATTCATCACGTCGTACGCGGGATTCGTGCTTCGGAGCGTATAAAAATAGATTTGTCCGACGGGGCTCCAGTCCGTGCCCATCTGCGGAGTAACGCCAGGCGGCAATGCAACCTGTGAGAGCCGCTCGAGAACTCGTTCGCGGTTCCAGGCATTCGCTTCCACATCATCGAAGATGAGCTTGAGGTCGGAAAGGCCAAAGAGCGAAAACGAACGCAAATGGGCGACGTGGGGGATGCCATTCATGGCAATCTCCAGGGGCACCGTGACCTGCTGCTCGACCTGTTCGGCGGAAATGCCGGGCCACTGGGTGATGATCTCGACGTAGTTGTCGGCGACGTCTGGATACGCTTCCACCGGAAGCACATGAAAGGAAAGCGCGCCCCAGCCGAACAACAAAACGGCGAGGGCCAATACCAAAAAGCGGTTTTCAAGCGCGAAGTCAACAAGCCGCTGAATCATTTTGCCGCCCTGTCGCGGATCGATGCTTTTCCGCTACTCATTGTCAGCCGTATTTTGAAGCGTGAGAGCGTTCGCCACGACGCGCTGGCCCGCTGCCAGGCCGGAGAGAATCTCCTGCATGTTGTTGGGCAGAGAGTCTCCCGCGACCACGGCCACCCGCCGGTAGCGGCGATCGCCTTGCGGGACAAAAACCCAGTCGCGATCGTGCAAATGCAGGATCGCGCCGGCTGGAACAGCGGCGCGAGGGAGTTTCTTCGCGCCACGGAAGGTCGCTGTTGCGAACATGCCGATGCGCATGATGCCCGGATTCCGCACTTCAATGCGCACCTTGGCGGTTCGGATGTTTGGGTCGAGGATGGCGCCGATATTGCTGACCCGGCCGGTGAACACTTGGTTCGGATAAGCGTTCAACCGGATTTCAGCGGCTTGCCCTATATGCACTTGCGGCAGGTTATTTTCGTAGACGTCGCAAATAATCCATACGCGCGAAAGATCGGAAATCGTAAACGGGTTTGCCGAATGGCTTTCGATACTGCTGCCCTGGGTGACCTGTTGGTCGGTGATGACGCCCGAGACCGGCGCGGTGATCGCGACGACTGCCGAAGGATGATCGGGATCGTTGCCGAGGAGACGCAGATGTTCGGACGCGGTTTGCAGGGTGGCGAGAGCTTTGTCCTCAGCGTCCTGAGCTGCCTCGAGGGCGGATTGGGGGATCGCCCCGTGCGCCAGAAGGTCCGTGGCACGCGCAAGCTGTTTGCGAGTGAGCAGTTCGTCGGCGACTGCCTTGCGGTAATCAGAGTAGCCGGCTGATACATCGTCGCTCCGGACGCGGAGCAAGAGCTGGCCTTTCCTCACGGTATCGCCGAGCCGGGCACGAACGTCGACGACGCGCCCCGAGGCCAAGGTGACCACGGGCACGGTGCGCGAAACATCCGGACTCACGCTTCCGGTCACGACCAATTTTGGGGCGGCGTTGTATTCGACGGCGACGGCTAAGGGAAACTGGCTGGGCTCGCTAACCTGAACGAAGTCTCCATCCGGCTCTGGTATGACCTGCGCGGGCGGGGGCGCTTCCGCGGCGGGATTCGCTCTGCCGCTGTCGCAGCCGGAACCGGCCAACACGGCGAGCAAAGCAAGGCCTGCATTTGCGAGATTCCTCATGCTTACCTCTCGTCATCAACATCACTTGTTAAAAAATTGGCTGAGCGGATTGCGGAGCAATCAACTCAGCAAGGCGAACACAAACCCACGCGGCGAGGACGGAAGCCCATACGGAGGCGACGCGTGCTGTATTCAGTGGAGTAAGAGGGCCGTTAGCGGCGAGCCGCAGCCGGGGGCGCCCGGCCAGCATACGGAAAAGAATGCCCGCCCGAGATCAGCAGAGGATTCGGATGCGTGGAGAACGCGGAACACAAATCGGTTACCGGCAAAGTTTTACGGTTGGCCTGCAAATCGCTCCGCGATTGCGGTGGACTGGCTACCGGACAGTCTTGCTGGGTTGACGTTGTTCCCCAGCTTTGGCTGGACTGGACAAACGCCTTCGGATAGTCCATCGGCGCGGCCCGCGAGAAATTTCCATGGCCGTCGTTGAGAAGGATGGCGACAGGCTCCCGTTGCCAGGCGGTGGAGAGCACCAGATCGAGCGCGTGATCGCCGTTGACGTCCCGCGCCTCGATGAAGAGGCCCCCCTGGGGCGCAACCAAGCGGAAGGATCGCGGCTCCCGAGCAGAGAGCCGGAGCTGAACCCAATAGTCATTCGTGAACGCCGAGCTTGCCTGGCCAGCCTGGATGGTCGCCAAGTCGGGCCGCTGATCGCCGTCGAGATCGGCAATGGCAAAGCGGAGTCCGGGTTCCGGGAGCGAGGGGGAAACGCGCCGAATTTCCGCACCGGGCGAGCGAGCCGGCAAGCAAATACAAGCCAGCAGGAAGAAAAAACCTGCGAGTGGATGTCCTAGCGTTGTGTAGCCGGCGCCGCGATGCGGCGCTCCGCGAAAAACTCGATCCATGGCGCGCTCAAAAGGGAGTCTTGGACATTATGTCCCAGGATGCCAGAAACATGAAGCGCGGGATGCGACGGCGCGCTGGTCTGGGAAAGCCAGCGGGCTGCGCTTGAGTGCATCGCCGAATGAGTCTCGAAACCAAGGACCTTGCCGGGCTATCAAACCTCACAGTAGCGGCATCGGAAATAGGAGTCGCGTCCAAGCGCTCGCCTTGGCGTAAGCAGGGCACAGGCGGGTTTGTTCTGGTTGGGAATGCGAGCACGGTTTCCTTGGGCGCGGGCGAGTTGTTTTAGCTGTTTGCAGCAGGTCCTGGAGCGCTGCGATGGGGCGGCCGCGCGCCTTTCCGCAAGCACGCGGCGGGTGGAAGGGATCGGCGGCGCGAAGAGCCTGACAGGTCTCGCGGCCATTTATCTTGTATTGGCTCTGCCGGGATGGCGAACGGAGGCACAACAGCTTCCACCTCAAGGGACACATCAGCAGAGGCAAGGGCGTACGCAGCAGCAGGCTGAGAAGGCGCTGCTGCAGGGCCGAATCACGGCACGGCTGCGCGACTCGAAGGCACAACTCGGCACTATTACGATCACTCTTTCTGGCGGCGAGCCGCAATTCGGTCTCGTCCAAGCCAAGACTGACGAAGACGGCCGCTACGAATTTTCCGGCCTGCCTCCGGGTTCCTACGTGATTTCGATTGATGCCAGCGGATTCAAGCCGATACGGCAGCCGATTGTGCTGCGCGCAGGTCAGCGCGCGGTACAGAATTTTGTCCTGGAGCTAAAGCCCATTTCCGAGAAGGTGGTGGTCAAGGAATCCGCGCAGCCGACGAAAAGCGTCTCCGCGCCCGCGGCGAGTATCCGTCAATCGCAGCTCGTTACGCTGCCAACGCGAGAAGAAAGAGTCCAGGAAGTGATCCCGCTGACGCCGGGGGTTATCGCGACGCCGGAAGGGAGGCTGGTCTTCAAAGGCGCCGACGAAACGCAAAGCCTGTTGCAGATCAATTCCGTGCGCGCCACGGATCCAGTGACGGGGAGCTTCTGGATTCCCATACCGAGCGCCGCGGTAGAGCAGTTCGAGGTGTTCACGACGCCCTACGACGCCAGCTTGGGAAGTTTCTCCGGGGGGCTGACATCGGTAGAGTCACGGCCTCCGGCGGATAAGAGGCAGGTCGCGCTGACGCGGCTCGGCCTTACCATCATGGGCAAGAACGGCCACATGGTTGGTATCGCATCAGCAAGCCCCTCCGTGGTTTTCGATACGCCCATCGTCAGGCACAAGCTGCTCTTTTCCGAGGTGTTTCAATACGAAATGAAAAAGACGACGGTTGAGGGACTGCCGTGGCCGAAGGACATTCGAAAAAGGCAAGGATTCAATTCGTTTACAACACTCGAGGCGATTCTCGCGCCCAACCATCTGATCAGCGTGACGGCAAACGTCTTCCCGAACCGCTATCAGCACATTGACATTAGCGCGTTGGTTCCGCAGCCCGCGTCGAACGACCTCAACCAAAGCGGCGTTTCGGCGAGCCTTTCGGACAAATATCAATTTCGCTCGGGCGCGCTCTTTTCCGCCACGGCGGCGTATACACGACTCGACAGCGACGCGCACGGACAGGGGAACCAGGACATGTTGATCACGCCGGAAGGCTGGGGCGGCAACTACTTCAATCGGTGGTCGCGGCGCGGCAAAGAGGCGCAGTTCTTCCCGAGGTACGAATTCACCAGAAGGCTTTGGGGGGCGCACGCAATTCGTGTGGGCGCAGAGTACGACTGGCGCTCCTATGCGGGCGTAACCGCTTCGCATCCGATCCGGATTCTGAATGAAAACGGATCCCTTGCGGAGGAGACGCTGTTTTCGCCGGCGCAGCGGGAGACCGTATCGGACCGGCTGTTCGCCGTGTTCGCGCAGGACCAGTGGGCCATTCGCTCCCGCTGGAGCCTGGAGGCGGGCGCACGGGTATCCACGGAAACGTTCGGATGGCCCGCAGCCATCGCCCCGCGCATTGGAGTGGCGTATTCAGCGGGCCGGGAAAAGAGGACGACAATTCGGATTGGCGGCGGTGTGTTCTACGGAGTTGTGCCGCTTCTGGCCCCATCCTTTGCGGATAATCCGCAACGCAGCATCACGCAGTTCGACGCGCAGGGCCTGCCGGTTGCGCCCGCCATGATCTATAAGAACGTTTTTGCCGGGCCGTTCGATCCTTTGCGGACTCCTGTGTTGCCATCGAGACCGAGTACTTCGCCTCGAAATATCACTTGGAATGCCGGAATAGACGAAGAACTCCGGAAAAACGCGCAGCTACACATCGGCTATCTGGATAGCCACACAACCTATCTTTTTGTAGTGAATCCCTTTACTTCCAGCTTCGGCAGCGATTCCTTTCTTGGGCTCGGGAACAACGGTTCTTCCCACTATCGGCAAGCGCAGGTGTCGCTGCGCTTTCAGCTTCGCAGGAGCGATCAGGTCAACGCCTCGTACATTTGGAGCCGGTCGCGGGGAGATCTCAACACGCTCTCCGAGCTTTACGTTCCATTTGCTCCGCCAGTGATCCGTCCGGATCTGTACGGTATCCTGCCTTCGGATGTCCCCAATCGCGTGGTGGCGTGGGGAATCTTCTCCCTGCCATGGAACCTGACCTTCAGTCCCTTGGCGGACATTCACTCGGGCTATCCGTATTCGCCGATAGACGCTGAACAGGAATACGCGGGCATACCGAACTCGCTGCGCTTTCCGGCTTATTTTTCCCTGGACTTAAAGTTGTACCGTGCTTTTCGTTTGCCGTTTCTGAAGAAGCATCATCTGCGATTGGGGATTTACAGCTTAAATGTGACGAACCACGGAAATTTTACTTCCGTGTTCAACAACGTAGCTTCTCCGGCGTTCGGGCAATTCACGGGATTCGTCTATCGAAGAGACGGAATGGTGATTGATTTGGTGGATTGACGCTCGCTTGCGCTGCCCGTGCGGTTCGAAGGCCGGGCGTGCAGCCGAAACGTTAAACGGCCGATAAGGAGCTTTGCCCGCTCGGCAGCGCCCGGTCGCATCAGGCAGACTCGTGCACAACCGAGGCGGGCTCCTCGAGCGTGGTTCCAAGCGAGGATTTGGCACTGATCGGGCGCAGGCCCCGGTAAAACTCCTTGAGGGGAACATCCCAGCGGAGCGGGACCTGGCAAGTGGCAATGGGGCGCGCAGGATTTCCTTGCGCCAGTGTAAGCGGCGGGATGGAACGCGTGACGACGCTTCCCGCGGTCACAACGGAACCTCGTCCGATGGTGACACGCGGAAGAATTGTGACGCCGGGGCCGATGTTCACATCGTCCTCAATGCGAACGGAAAGGTAGCCGTACAGCTCGTCGCGATTGGGCGGCAGCCCGTGGATATGGGCGAGAATCAGCGTGCGCACGCCGATTTGCACCCGGTCGCCTATGGAGATCCATTCCGGATGCGCGGTCTCGAAGATCACATCGAGCCCAATCCTTACATCTTTGCCGATTCGAACGCCGCGCCAGCGGTGAAGGCGCACTCGCAGAGAGCCCGCGCCGGGCGCCGAACGCGCTACCGACTGCAAGAAGCGATTCCGCAAGGAAATGAGAAGGCGCTCTCGCGACGCTGCTACATTGAGTTCATGGTCCGGTTTCATCGTGCCGGCCCTCGATTGACAAAAACGGCCGGCCCCTCGGAAGCATCGCGCCCCGCCTTTCCGGTGGCGTTCGCGATATAGCGGCACAGCGGGCCGATGACCGTCAGTTCCTCCGGAGCCAAGCCATCGAAATCCACCTCGATGGCAAACAATTGTTGTATATCCGTGATCAGCTCAACGATTCCAAGCGAGTCGATGATGCCTTCCATAAGCAGATCGAAATCGTAAGGAACATCGTGAGGATCGAGACCCTTGGCGGCCAAAGCGGGCGAGAGGCGGCCAAGAACCACACCGCGGACTTCTTCAGGGGAAACAACCATCATGCTGAGGTCTCCAGAGAGCGAGCTAAGGCGTTACGGTCAATCTTACCGTTTGCGTTCAGGGGCAATTCGGGCAGAACGCGAATCTCCCGTGGCACGGCGTATGCCGGAAGCTGGGTTCTGAGCCTTTCGCGAATGATGTGAGTATTTATGTTGGCGCCGGCCAGAAACGCAACAATGCCGGCCGGCCCGCTCGCGGTGAACGGCCAGCCGATGGCTACGGCGGATTCCACGCCTGCCGCTTGGCGCAATGCCGCTTCCACTTCGCCGAGCTCGACACGGTGTCCGAGAATTTTCAACTGTTGATCCGTGCGTCCGAGATACCGCAAAGGCTCCTCGCCTACAGGCCTGCGCACGCGGTCGCCCGTGCGATAGTAAATTTCGTTCTTGCCTGGAGGGACTACGAAGGCCGCGGCTGTTTTTTCAGGGTCGCGCCAGTAGCCGAGACTGACTTGCGGGCCGCCAAGCAAGAGCTCGCCTGTTGCGCCCGGCGGCACCTCGCGCAAACCTTCGCCGGCAACGTACGCGTTCATGCCCGGAAGAGGCCACCCAATGGGAACCAATCCCAATTCGCCGTCCGAAAGCGATTCCAGATTCCCGCAGGCAAACGCTGTGCAGGCAATGGTCAGCTCGGTGGGCCCGTAGAGATTTTCGACTGTGGAATTGGGAGCGGCGAGCGCCCACTGCCGCGCAAGCTCGAGAGAGAGCGGTTCGCCGCAAAACAGGCTGAGGCGAAGCGAAGGATAGCGGCCCGGCTTCAGCATCCCAAGCCGCCGCATGAACCCGCCGACCGAAGGCACGGAAAACCACACAGTTAAGCGCGCTTCATTGATGAACTGGCCCGGATGGATCAGCGCCTTTTGCGATGGGCAACACAGACATGCGCCACGCTCCCAGGCAACGAACATATCAAAGGCGGAGAGGTCAAACGTCAGGTCGAACGTTTGGGAAAGGCGATCGCGCTCCGTAATGCAATACCGGCGAACCATGGAGTCCACGAAGTGCCGCACGTTGGTGTGCGAAACCATTACACCCTTTGGCGTACCGGTGCTACCCGACGTGAACAGCAGGTAGGCAATCGAGTTTGAGGCAACGGGCCGCGGCGGGAGCGTGCGATTTGCCGCGACGAGATCCGCGGCGAAGAGAAATTTGTGTTGCGGCCAGCGTGCTGAAAATTCAACGGCTTCCTGATGCTCGGGCAAAATAATGAGCAGAGGCTCTTCTTTTCCGGCGAGGATCTCCGGGAGTTGGCGGGCCGACTCCCGATCGGCCAGCAAAACCCGGCATCCGGCGGCATCGAGCATGAAGCGCGTTCGCGCCGGCGGAAATGTGCGATTCAGCGGTACGTATCCCCAGCCCGCAAGCAGCGCCGCAAGGACGCCGGCAAACGAGGTCGCGGAACGATAGGCGAAGACGCCCAGCAACGGCGGACCAGTCCGCGGCGCGGCTTGTTCCACTGCGCGCGCAATCGTGGCAGCTCGGTCCTGCAACTCCCGGTACGTCAAGACGGCCCCGCCCACCTCAAGGGCCGGGCGGTGCGGAAATTGCTCGCACGAACGCCAAAACCCCGAAGCCAAGGAGGGCCGCGTCGATCTCTCTACCATTTGCTTTGAATGGGCAGCTCGAAATCAGGCGGCGGGTGATTGCGAATCTGTCGAAAATGTTTTTGCCAAAGGGGCCGGTTCCCCGCAGGGAACCAGCGCGGGAAGAGCCGCTCTTTCCGCGGCGCGCTGAAAGACCAAGCCGGCGGTCAGCAGATCGTCCTCCTCCGCAGGTATATCGAGAATGTAGTGGGTGAACCCCGCTCGCACGTACTTGGCGATTTCTTCGGCGACTTCATCGAAGTTGCCCACGAGGTAGGGGCAGAAGGTTTGATAATTCCTGAAGGGCCAGAGCCAATAAATCGTCTCTTGCCCGCGGATCTCGCGTTCCACCGCGGAAAGCTGCTGATGCCACTCTGAATCGGAAATTCTCATGGCCATCCTGTGAGCGAGCTGGCCCTTGCGATCGCTGGGGAAACGCTGCCACGCTACTTGCCATGCTTCTTCACGTTCCTGGCGGGCGATGATTCCGATGCGAATTCCGGCATTTTCGCTTGGCGCCGAGCGTTCATACTCCTCGCCCGGCTTTGGATACTCGATGGCAACGGCTTTGAGCAGCTTCGCGGCGCTGCTGCCCGCGCTGGACGAGCCGGAGAGAAAAATCCGCGGAGCCAGCTCAGCCGGCATCGGCGGATGAAGCACGAGGTCTTTCACCTCGTAGTAAGCGCCCTCGAAGGTGAGGGGCGCCTTCTGGCTCAGAAGCATCTGAATGATATTGGTATATTCGAACAGCCGCTCGTATCGGCGGTCATGCGGCGTGTCATCGCACAGCGCGGCGAGGTCTGTGCGGAAGCCGCCCGCGACCATGTTCAGGCAGATCCTGCGCTCGTAAAGAAAGGCCAACGAAGAAATCATCTTGGCGACGGAGTACGGGTGCATGTAGACGGGCTGGACGGCAACAAGAGGTGCAAGATGTTGCGTGTTTTCCAGAACGATCTGAGTAACAAGCCAGGGGTCCACCAGGCTATTGTCGGTATAGACCAACATGCCTGTGCAGCCGGCTGCTTCGCTCCAGCGAGAAACGCGGACCAGGCGTTCCCGGTAATCCGCTGAAGCAAAGCGAGAGGACTGCGGAGCGGTCGAGTAGATGTGAACGATTCCATCCGCGTGCGACATGGGCACACCACACTTCCAAGCGTCGTTTGCCGCTGGGACGGCTGCGTCAGGATGTCCCGCAAACACCGGAGAGAAGGACAACCCGCCGCGTATCGTAGCTGCCGACTTGGCCGGATGCTACCGGGTTAATCCTTTAGGGCGAATCCTGTAGTCGCTGCATAGTTCCGAGCACATCGGCCGGATGACAGGTCCGCTCGCCGAGCCTAAGCTTGGCGACGCGCAACCATTCGTCGGCGGTAGCAATAAGCGCTCCATCGGGGCCTATCGCACCGACGGTTCCCGGGGGTTGATCGCAAGCGCGGCCGGTTTGAGCAACTTTGAGAATCTCCACTTGTATCCCATCGATATACGTTCGCGCGTGTCCCCAGGGTGAGCGGAACGGGCCGTAGTCGCATGCCCGAACAAGATTCCTGATTTGCTCCGCGCGTGCCGTCCAGTCGATCACTCCGTGGTTCGGTATCTGGCGACCGAAATACTGGCGCGCCAGCAGGTCCTGAGGAGCGAGTGGAATGCTCCCTGGGTCAGTCGCTGCCCGTTCCAGTAGTTTAAGCATCAGCGGAATGCCGAACCGGCTGCATTTCCCAGCGAGTGACAGAGCGGTGTCATCGGATTCGATCGCGAACATCGCTTGATCCACAATCGGTCCGGTATCGATGCCCGGATCCATCCGGTGAACCGTCACGCCGTGCTCCTGTTCGCCGTTGTAAATCGCCCAGCTCACGGCGTTCAGCCCAGCATAGCGCGGCAGAGGTCCTGGATGAAGATTGAATGCTCCGATGCGAGGAGCCTGAAGAACCTCGTCCGGGATGACGTGCAGGGAATGTGCGTTCAGCAAGATGTCGACTTTCGCTTCGCGGATGCGCCTTGCTGTCGCGATATCTCTGACGAGAGTGGCGGGCCACAGATCAAGGCCACGCTTCCGGGCCGCCGACCACACTGCTCCTCGCGCCTGACCGTCGCGGGGCGGAGTAGCCATCACCGCCGCAATCTGAAACCTTGAGTCATGTACCGCTTGCAAGAGTTGGACGCCGGCCGATTCTTCGGCGACGAGTAACACTCGCAAGGGAAACGGGCACGCCATCATCGTTTGCCGGAGGCAAGACCGGCAAAATTGGATGGCGGCACGCCAGGAAAAGGTGCGTTAAGGTGCCTTCCGAGCCAGATTCCATCGAGGGCGCTCTTGATGGCTGACGGCGGTTCCTACTCGCCCGCGGCTAACGTTCCGTGGGCTAGAGCCGTCCGCGCGTGAAGGTCGCGCAAGGCTGCCAGCTCATCGGCGGTTGGCGCCGGAGTCAAGCCGGGATTGGCCGCCACTTTTAGATCCCATCCTGTTGCCCGCCGCACTTGCTCCACCGTTACTCCCGGGTGCAGCGCCGTAAGCGCAAGCTCGCGATCTCGTGGCGAATTGGCGAGCACTCCCAAATCCGTAATCACCGTGGTCGGGCCGCGTCCCCGCGCCCAAGCGGATTGCCGCCCGCCGCTTTCGGGAGTGCTTACGTATCCCGATGACGTGACGAAATCCAGCCGTTCCACGAATGCGCGCTGGCTTTGCCGCAGAATAATCGTCACTTCCTTGCATGACGTGGCGATTTCCGGCGCTCCTCCCGCGCCCGGCAGCCGCACTTGCGGCGACTCATAGGTCCCGCCAATCACCGTGGTGTTGATGTTTCCAAACCTATCGATCTGGGCCGCTCCGAGAAATCCCACATCCACTCGCCCGCCTTGCAGCCAGTAGCGGAAAATCTCCGGCACCGAAACCACCGTGTCCGCCGTCTCGGCCAGTTCGCCATCTCCGATGGAAAGCGGCAGCACGTTCGGTTTCGCTCCAATGGTTCCCGATTCATAGATAAGGACCACGCCGGGGGCGTGTGTGATTCGCGCCAGATTCGCCGCGGCGCTCGGCAATCCAATCCCCACAAAACACACCGCTCCATTTTTGAGCCGGCGCGCCGCGGCAATGGTCATAATCTCTTGCGGAGAGTAAGCGGCTTCAGGCATGAATTCCCTCCGCGGCTCCAACACTGCGCCGGTACTCGCCGAAATCCGCCGTCGAACGGATGTGTTTATTAATCCAATCAAGGAAAATCCGGCGGTCGCGGGAGATGGCGTCCCAAGCTTTGTAGAACGCGTTGTCGCGCTTGTAGTAGCCATGCGCATAGGAAGGCTGCGCTCCGAAAGGCACGTGCGCGACGGCGGATACCACCCAAGAGGGGAGAACGCACGCATTCGGCGGAGCACCCAGTTCATCCACGATCTCCTCCACTGTCGCGATCACCTTCTTCGCCGCAAGCGCCGCTTCCTTCTGCACGCCAACAATGCCGTAAACCAGCACATTGCCCCTGCGGTCGGCTTTTTGGGCGTGCACGATCGTAACGTCCGGTTGCAATGCCGGAGTCGCCGCAAGCGCCTCGCCCGTGAAAGGACAGACAATCGTTTTGATCTTCGAATTGTGCTTTGGCAAGTCCGACCCAACGTAACCACGCATCACCGCGAAGGGCAGTCCCGAAGCTCCCGCCTGGTATCGCGCGGCCATATCCGCGTGGCTATGCTCTTCAATCGCAAGCGGCGCTGGCCATCCATTCTGGATCGCGTCGCGAAAACGGTGCAGCGAGCCGACTCCGGGATTCCCTCCCCAGGAAAAAATCAGCCGCGAAGCACACGCGGCGCCGATCATCTGGTCGTAAATCACGTCCGGCGTCATCCGGATGAGCGTGAGATCGCGTCTACGCTGCCGGATAATCTCGTGACCTGCCGCGAAAGGGATCAGATGCGTGAACCCCTCGAGGGCGACGGCCGAGCCGTCACGAACAAACTCCGAAATCGCATCACGCAGGGAAACCAGTTCAGCCACAGCGCCTCGATCTTGTCAGAGCGGCATGGAACACAGCGAGCAGGAATGTAAGAGACAGAAAATGCGAAGTCAACCGGCGCACTATTTCTTTCCCTTTCCCTGCCGGTCATTTGAATCTTCCGGGCGACTGCGCTATTTTTTCTCCCAACGGG